>JAPLOV010000124.1:0-20511 GCA_026400565.1 Hyphomicrobiales bacterium
CACTTCAAGAGCCACGTCAAGGACAACCATTCGCGCCGCGGCCTGCTCAAGATGGTTTCGCAGCGCCGTTCGCTGCTTGACTATGTCAAGAGCAAGGACGAGGCCCGCTACCGCACCTTGATCGAGAAGCTCGGCATCCGCCGCTGATCGATCGTCAATCCCCCGGGACGGTGTTTCGGCACCGCCCGGGTTTTTGCATTCCGGACAGGCGCACAGGGTGCCTGCCCGGTCGAGCCACGGCCGCTGCCCACGGGCGCGCACAGGGCCATGGCTCAGTCCATCAAGCCACTTGTCCTCCGGGAGGCAAGCGTCCATGGACAGGATCGCAAACCACTGGATCAATGCCAGTCGTTCGCCGTCTTGCCCATGGTTGCCAGTCCCGGGATGCAAGGCAGGCTTGCCTTCGCGCCCGCGATGAAAGCTGAAAAACCATGTTCGATATCCAGACTGAAGAACTGATCTGGGGCGGCCGCAAGCTGACCCTGGAAACCGGCAAGGTCGCCCGCCAGGCCGATGGCTCGGTGATGGTCACCTATGGCGAGACCGTGCTGCTGGCCACCGTCGTGTCGGCCAAGGAGCCGAAGCCGGGCATCGATTTCTTCCCGCTGACCGTCAACTACCAGGAGAAGGCCTTCGCGGCCGGACGCATTCCCGGTGGATACTTCAAGCGTGAGGGCCGTCCCAGCGAGCGTGAGACGCTGATCTCGCGCCTGATCGACCGTCCGATCCGTCCGCTCTTCGCCGATGGCTACCGCAATGAGACGCAGGTCGTGGTGACCGTGCTCCAGCACGATCTCGAGAACGATCCGGACGTGCCGGCGATGATCGGAACCTCCGCCGCCCTGACGCTCTCCGGCGTGCCCTTTATGGGCCCCGTCGGCGCTGCCAAGGTCGGCTACATCAACGGTCAGTTCAAGCTGAACCCGACCTCTGCCGAGCTCAAGGAATCGGACCTCGACCTCACCGTCGCCGGCACCCAGGACGCCGTGCTGATGGTGGAGTCGGAAGCCAGGGAACTGGGCGAGGAGATCATGCTCCAGGCCGTGATGTTCGGCCACAAGCACTTCCAGCCCGTGATCGACGCGATCATCCGTCTCGCCGAGAAAGCCGCCAAGGAGCCGCGCAACTACACCGCGCCGGACCATTCGGCCGTCGAGAAGGCCCTGATGAAGATCGCCGAAAAGGATCTGCGCAAGGCCTACAAGATCACCCAGAAGCAGGAACGCTACATCGCGGTCGATGCGGTGAAGGCCAAGGTGATGGCAACGATGCTGCCGGAAGGTGGCGAAGCCAAGTTCGACAAGGAACAGGTCAAGGCCGTGTTCAAGGACGCGCAGGCCAAGGTCGTGCGCTTCAACATCCTTGATGACGGCATCCGCATCGATGGCCGCGACGTCAGGACGGTCCGAAAGATCGTCTCGGAAGTCGGCATCCTGCCGCGCACCCATGGTTCGGCGCTGTTCACGCGCGGCGAAACACAGGCGCTGGTCGTGGCCACGCTCGGCACCGGCGATGACGAGCAGTACATCGACGAGCTGGAAGGCACCCGCAAGGAAACCTTCCTGCTGCACTACAACTTCCCGCCCTATTCGGTGGGTGAAGCGGGCCGCATGGGCTCCCCGGGCCGCCGCGAGATCGGCCACGGCAAGCTCGCCTGGCGCGCCATGCGTCCGATGCTGCCGCCGCACCACGAGTTCCCCTACACGCTGCGCCTTGTCTCCGAGATCACCGAGTCGAATGGCTCGTCCTCGATGGCCACGGTCTGCGGCGCGTCGCTGGCGCTGATGGATGCGGGCGTTCCGCTGAAGCGTCCGGTCGCCGGCATCACCGAAGAGATCATGCAGGTCGCACTGACCCAGGCCAAGGATGGCCGCCTGCATATCCTCGGCGAGATGGCGAACGCCCTGACCTCGGCCCGCTCCGAGCTTGGCCAGTTTGCGCCCCGCATCGAGACGATGAAGATCCCGGTCGACAAGATCCGCGAAGTCATTGGTTCAGGCGGCAAGATCATCCGCGAAATCGTCGAAAAGACCGGCGCGAAGATCAACATCGAGGATGACGGCACCGTCAAGATCGCCTCTGCCGATGGCAAGTCGATCGAAGCCGCCATCAAGTGGATCAAGTCGATCGTGTCCGAGCCTGAGGTCGGCGTGATCTACGAAGGCACCGTCGTGAAGACCATGGAATTTGGCGCGTTCGTCAACTTCTTCGGTGCCAAGGACGGTCTGATCCACATCTCCGAACTGGCCCCGCAGCGCGTGGCCAAGGTCAACGACGTGGTCAAGGAAGGCGACAAGGTCAAGGTCAAGCTGCTGGGCTTCGACGAGCGTGGCAAGATCCGCCTGTCGATGAAGGTTGTCGACCAGGAAACCGGCGAGGACATCACCGACAAGATCAAGGCCCAGCGCGATGCCGAGCGGGCCGAGCGTGGCGAAGGCCCGGAAGAGGAGCGCGAGGAGCGCACCGAGCGTCCGCGCCGGGATGACCGCGGCGGTCGCGATCGCCGCCCGCGCCGCGATTGATCGACCTCGACGACCAGATCCATGGCCGGGCCCAAGCCCGGCCATTTCCTTTGGTGCGCTGTCCTGAGAAGGGGGCCGGATGACCAGACTGCGCCCCGACACGCTGGCGATGACCGCGACCCTCGCCATGCTGACAGCGCTTGGCCCGCTGGCGACGGATTTCTATCTGCCCTCGGTGCCGGACATCGCGCGCTTCTTCGGAACAGGCACGGCCGGCGCGCAGGCCACCTTGTCATCCTTCCTGTTCGGCTTTGCCGCCGGACAGATCATCTACGGGCCCCTGTCGGACAGGCTGGGCCGAAAGCCGGTGCTGCTGGCTGGTCTTGCACTGTTCATTGTTGCAACCATCGCCTGTGCCGTGGCCGTCTCCATCGACATGCTGATCGGCGCGCGCTTCGTCCAGGCACTGGGCGCATCGGGGCCGATCGTGCTGGGCCGCGCCATGGTGCGCGATCTGTATGAGGGGCCGCGTGCCGGGCAGGAACTGGCCCGCATGGGCATGATCATGGGGGTGGTGCCGGCGGTTGCGCCGGTTCTCGGCGGCGTGCTGCACGATGCGTTCGGCTGGCGCTCGACCTTTCTGGCCTCGCTGGTCTTTGCCAGTGTGCTGGCGCTGTGGATCACGCTGGCGCTGCCGGAGACCAACACCCGCAAGCTCAGCGAGCCACTGTCGGTCATGGCCATCATCAGGGGCTTCGGCACGTTGCTGCAGAACCGCGCCTACCGGGCCTATGTCGGTCTGGTCAGCCTCGCCTATGGCGGCTTGTTTGCCTTCATTTCCGGCTCGTCCTTCGTGCTGATGGGCGTCTACGGGCTGTCCCCGGTGGCTTTCGGGCTGTCCTTCGCCTTCAGTGTTCTGGGCTTCATCAGTGGCACGATCCTGGCGCAGCGGCTGGTGAAGGCACGCGGGCTTGATGGCGTGATCCGGCTCGGCGTGATCTGCCTGGCTGGTGGTGGCACCCTGATGCTGGCGCTGACAGCGATCGGCACGGGCTCCTCGCTGGAAATCACCGTACCGATGGCGCTCTATGCGATGGGCGTGGGCCTGACCATGCCGCAGGGCCAGGCCGCCGCGATGATGCCGTTTCCGGATCGGGCCGGCTCGGCCTCCTCGTGCCTTGGCCTGTGCCAGATGATCCTTGCCGCCTGTGTCGGGCTGTTGATGGGGCGCGTCCTGACCGGCTCGGCGCTGCCACTGCCAATCATCATCACGGTGATCGGCGTTGCGGCACTGGTGCTGTTCCTGCTCACGCGCGGCATCCGGGCAGCGGCGCTGGCCCGGCAGGCCTGAGGGTCAAGCGCCGCGGATCACCCGCCGAAAAGCCGCTCGAAGAAACCCTTTTCCTGCGGCGGAACACGGCTGCGCTCCGCGCCGACGGCGGCGGGCGGCACCGGGCGGGCGCTGGCCATGGGCGCGCTGGCGGAGGGCTGTGTGCCGAAGGGCGCAAGGCCGGGCGACGTGCGCCAGAGCCCGCCGGGCAGGCCCTGCGGCTGTGCGCCCTGCAGGGCGGAGCGCATGAAGCGGCCCCAGATCTCCGAGGGGAGCCCGCCACCGGACACCCGCTTCATCGGGGAGTTGTCATCATTGCCGAGCCAGACGCTGGCCACGAGCCGGCTGGTGTAGCCGACGAACCAGGCATCGCGGAAATCCTGGGTCGTGCCGGTCTTTCCGCCCGCTTCCCAGCCCGGGATCTCGGCCTTGCGCCCGGTTCCGGTCAGCAGCGTCTCCCGCATCATGCTGTTCATCATCGGCAGGCGTGCGCCGTCGATCACCGTGCCGATGCCGGAGCCCTCGCGCTTGTAGAGCACCTTGCCATTGGCGGCCTTGACCTCGCGGATGATGTAGGGCGTCACGCCCTGCCCGCCATTGGCGAAGGCCGCGTAGGCAGCGGTCATCTCCAGCGGCGTGACCTCCGACGTGCCCAGGGCCAGAGAGGCATTGGCCTGCAAGGGCGAGGCGATGCCCAGCCGCTGCGCCACACGCACCACCGAACGCGGCGACACCTCCTGCCCGAGCTTGACCGCCACCGTGTTGAGCGATAGCGACAGGGCTGTCTGCAAGGTGACCGGCCCGCGGAAATCGCGCGAGTAGTTCTCCGGCGACCAGCCGCGCACGGTGACGGGAGAATCATCCCGGATCGTATCGGGCGTCAGCCCTGCATCGACCGCTGCGAGATAGACGAATGGCTTGAAAGACGAGCCGGGCTGGCGTCGCGCGGCCGTCGCGCGGTTGAACTGGCTGCGGGCGTAGCTGCGGCCACCGACCAGGGCCCGCACCGCACCATCGGGTGCCATTGCCACCATCGCGCCCTGCGACACGCCCTGCTTGACACCCTCGCGGGTGAGCGCTTCGGTCAGGGCGGTTTCCGCGGCCAGCTGGATGCGCGGGTCGATCGAGGTCAGCACCGTGACGTCGCCCTCCACCGCCCCGATGAAATCATCGAGCACATCGATCACGTAGTCAGCGGAATAGGAGATGGTGTTGGGCCCGTCGCGCTCGACCGCTTCCGCGGGCGCGACGAGGGCGGCCTTGGCCGAGCCTTCGGTGATCACGCCCTGCTCGACCATGGCGGCGATGACCATCTGCGCCCGGCGTTCGGCGGCCGCCGGATTGCGGTTCGGTGCCAGCCGGGAGGGAGCCTGCACCAGACCGGCCAGCATCGCGGCCTCGGCGACATTGACGGCGCGGGCTGACTTGCCGAAATAGCGCTGCGCGGCGGCCTCGACCCCATAGGCCCCGGAGCCGAAATAGACCCGGTTGAGATACAGTTCGAGGATCTGGTCCTTGGAATAGGTGCGTTCGAGCCAGACAGCGAGGATGGCCTCCTGGATCTTGCGCGAGAAGGTCCGGTCCTGGGTCAGGAACAGGTTCTTGGCGAGTTGCTGGGTCAGCGTCGAGCCGCCCTGGGCCACGCCGCGCGAGCTGAGATTGCGCACCATGGCGCGGGTGATGCCGATCGGATCGATGCCGTAATGGCTGTAGAAGCGCCGATCCTCGATGGCCACGAAGGCGCGGGGCAGCGCCGGTGGCAGTTCCCTGATCGAGACAGTCCGCCCGCCGGTTTCTCCCCGATTGGCGATCAGCGTGCCGTCTGCGGACAGGATGGCGATGTTCGGAGGGCGTTTCGGCACCGTGAGCTGGTCGATGGGGGGCAGTTGCGCCGCATGGTAGGCGATCACGCCGCCAAGACCCATCACACCCCAAAGACCCAGCACAAACGACCAGTAGGTGATCCGGCCCAGCACAGAGCCGCGCCGGGCGCGCTTGCGCTTGCGCGGTGGATCAGGCTCGGGACCACGCCCGCCACGGCCGGAGGTCTGGCTCCCGCGCGCCGAACCGCGCGCCGAACCGCCCTTGCGATGTGGTGCGACGCGGTCTTCGGGAGACAGACGCAGGTCTTCGCGCACCGATCCGCGTGATCTGCCTTCACCAAAGGTCGGTTCGCGCCGCGTCCCGTCTCTGTCAGCCATGCAACACTGCGCCCTGATTTCCGAAACAGCCGTGCCGCAGCCAGCACAGGCTGACCGGACACGGGCTCTCAGGCACAGTGAAACATGGCGCTTTTAAGGGTGGGTTAAGCTTGAACCCACCGGCGCGATATCAGATGGCGGCGCTGGCAGTGATCCACTTGGACAGGTCGCTCTTGGGTGCCGCGCCGGCCTTCTGCGCCACCAGCTTGCCGCCCTTGAACACCATCAGGGTCGGAATCGAACGGATGCCGAGCTTGGCGGACGTGGCGGGGTTCTCGTCGACATTGAGCTTCACGATCTTGACCTTGCCCGCCATCTCGGCGGCAATCTCGTCGAGGGCCGGCCCGATCATGCGGCACGGGCCGCACCATTCGGCCCAGAAATCGACGACGACCGGTTCTGCGGACTTCAGGACATCAGCTTCGAAACTGGCATCGGTCACCTTTGCGGCGGCACTCATGGGGCTCTCCCGGTCTTCCCGTGTGGCCGCGAACAGCCGCGACACATGTTGATCTCTGCTTAGGAATGCAGAGCCTTTCGGTCAAGGCTGCGGGCCCTGACGTCACGGGTCCGTGACCCTCGCGAGAGCAGCATCGAGCTGCGCGGCGCTGGCTTCCAGCACGAGAGGACCTGAGGTGTAGATCACCAGCGCCCGGACCGGCCGGCCCGGATAGAGCTCAGCCAGAAGGGCGCGATAGGTGGCGATCTGCGCCAGCGTGGCCTCGCTGATCGCTTCGGCATGGCGTGGAGGCCTGCGTGTGGTCTTGAAGTCGGCAAGGATGACCTGATCGGGCGTCACCAGCAGCCGGTCGATGCGGCCCGCCACCGCGAGTGCCCCTGTGCGGGTCAGGATGTCGCCACCAATCTCGACCTCGGCCAGGCTGTCCTCGCCGAACAGGGCGGCCATGGCCGGCTGGTCAAGCACCGCCAGCGTCTGCGCGACAAGGGTGCTGCGCTCGGGCGCCGGCAGACCCGGCGCAAGACGCTCTGCCAGACGCGCCGCGACCATGGCGCGTGACGCGAGACTTGCGGACGGCAGCCATTGCAGCAGGAGATGGACCAGCCGCCCGCGCTCCGCGGCCGCGGCCATGCTGGCGACAGGTGCCCCCTCATCGGCGCTGCCGGTGACCAGACCGGCGGCAGCCAGTGCAGTGGCTGGCAGCAGCGGCGGCCGCATCGCAAGCTCTGGCGGCAGGTGGGCAGTCAGCCAGTCGGGCGCCGGCCCGGACAGGGTGCGCGGCGTTGCCGGCGCGCGCTCGGGGACGGGGCGCGGCGGCGTCACCCTGAAGCGGCGACGGCCGATCCCGGCCACCACAGGCTCGATGCGCTGAAGCCCCTGAGGGGTGGCGCCGAGGCCGCTCTCGATCAGGCCGTACCACGACTGTGGCAACTGACCGGCCTGCGCGGGCCGGACACCGCAGACGATCAGGCGGTTTTCGGCGCGCGTCATCGCCACATAGAGCAGGCGGTGATGTTCCTCGACGGCGCGCTCCTGCCGCAACAGGCGCGCAGCCCTGGCCGCTGGCGGATCATCGCCGCTGCGCGGCGACCAGATTGTCACCGAAGCGCCGAGATTGGAGCCGGGTAACGGCACCTCCAGCAAGGGGCTCTCGTTCTGCTGGGTCGGCGGCATGCCGATGTCGGCGATGAACACGGTCCCGGCTTCCAGCCCCTTGGCCCCGTGCACGGTCATCACGCGGACCTCGCCGGAGGCGGTCGCCAGATCGCGCTTGACGTCATCGGAACTGGCCTCGACCGCGTCCAGAAAGCGCCGCAGCGACGGGCCCTCGCGCTGCTCGTGATCCAGCGCACGGGCCAGAAAGGCGTCCATTGCATCAGCTGCCTCGGCGCCGAGCCGGGCCAGCATGCGGCGACGTCCGCCCATCACCGACAGGACATGCCCATAGAAGGCGAAAGGTCCAAGCCGACCCGCAAGTTCCTCGATCTCGGCCAGCAGGGCATGTGCCTGCCGGTCGCGCGCCTCCCCCGAGTTGGCAAGCGCCTGCCGCAGCGAACCGGTTCGTCCCGGCGCAATCCGGAGCAGGTCATCGTCATCGAGGCCGAACAGGGGTGATTTCAGCACCTCCGCGAGGGTCAGGTCGTCATCAGGCAGCAACACCGCGCGGCCGAGTGCGACCAGATCCTCGACCGCGATGTGGCTGGCGAGCTTGAGCCGGTCCATGCCCGCCACCGGCACGCCGGCATCCTTGAGCGCGCGCACCACGATGCCGAAGGCGGTCTTGCGGCGCGGCATCAGGATCAGCACGTCGCCGGGGTCGAACGGATGACCAAGATCGTCGTGGCCGTCCCTGATCCAGCCGCTGATCGTGGTGGCGATCGCGCGGGCCATCTGCTGCAACGGGGCTTTTCGCTCCGGCGTGTCGACCGGCAGGTTCCAGACCTCCTCGTCCGGCCTGTCTTCGGGCTCGACCAGATCCCACAGGTCAACCGCGCCGCAATCATCCGCGCGGACGGTCTCGTGCACTGTCGCGGTCTCGGAAGGGTCGGATGACAGGCCGCTGAAGGCAAGGGGTTGGGCGAAGACCGCGTCCACGGCCTCGATCACGTCGCGGGTCGAGCGGAACGAGACCACGAGGCGCGTGTCGTGGAAAGCATCGCCCTTGTCACGCACGCGGCGGCCAAGGTCGCTGCGCTGCTGCCCGAATTCGGCTGGCGCAGCGCCCTGAAAGCCATAGATCGACTGTTTCTCGTCACCGACCGCGAAGATGGTGCGGGACAGGCGCGGATCGCGCTGGCCCTCACCGGCCAGGAACTCCGACGTCAGCGCGTTGAGGATGATCCACTGGTCCTTGCTGGTGTCCTGGGCTTCATCGACAAGGAGGTGGTCGAGGCCTGCGTCAAGCTTGTAGAGCAGCCATGCCGCATTGCCGTTCTGGAACAGATCGCGCGTCCGGAGGATCAGATCGCCGAAGTCCAGCATCGCCTTGCGCCGCTTCGTGGCCACATAGTCCTCAAGGATGAGCCGCATCAACCCGAACAGGCTGGCGCTCAGCCCGCCGGTGCTGAGGGCCTTGATGCGATCGAGACCTGCCGTCATCGCGTCCTGCGCGGCAGCCAGTCGCCCGTCCAGCGACGGGTCCGCCTTCTGCACGCCGGCGGTCGCAATCGTGGCGCGCGGCTGGTCCTTTTCAGTCAGCAGGGCCTTGCGCCAGATGCCGAAGCGGGCCGCATCGGCATCCGGTCCGGCTTTTGCGAGGCGCCATGCAGCCAGCCGCTCCATCCATTTTGCCCGGTTATTCGCGGTTCCATGGGCGATGAAGGCTGCTGCCAGATCTTCGAGCGCGACATGCTGCTCCACCTCCGCAACGGCCTGCCGATAGAGTTGCGGCAAGGTCCAGCCAGGATCGATTGCCAGTGCCTCGTCGAGCTCTGGCCTGATCTCGCCAGCGGACCGGACCTGACCCTCCGCGTCGAAGAGGAACTGCGACGCGCCCAGAGCCTTGTCGATCAGCGAGCGGAAACGCTGGTCATCGACAGACCCCGCGATCAGGTCCAGCGAGGCCTTGAGGGCCGCGCCATCCGGATCGGTCGCGCCGTCGCTGGCACGCCGCAAGGTCCGGTCGATCGCCGCCTCGATGGCGGCCTGCCGATCCGTCTCGCTGATCACCTCGAAATGGGCCGGAATGCCGGCCTCGAACGGCGCGCTTTGCAGGACACGCGTGCAGAAGGCGTGAATGGTCTGGATCTTGAGCCCACCGGGTGTCTCCAGTGCCTCTGCAAAGAGACACCGCGCCCGGAGCCGCTCAGCGACTGACGGCGCGCGGTCCAGCAGTGCTGATAGTCCAGCATCGAGGGCCTCATCATCATGACGCGACCAGCCTGCCAGCGTGTCGAACAGGCGGTTGGCCATATTGGCTGCGGCGGCGGTCGTGTAGGTGAGGCACAGGATCCGGGCGGGATCGACGCCGGTGAGCATGAGGCGCAGCACGCGCCGGACCAGCACCGTCGTCTTGCCGGAGCCGGCATTGGCGGACACCCAGGCGCTGGCGGCGGGATCCGAGGCCCGGGCCTGTTTGAGCCGGGTATCGGGCGGCACAAGGCGGGGACGGGTTCCAGGGACGGACGTTGACGGGCTCATCCGGCCTCATCCTCGCTGTCATGGCCGGCAGCGGACCATTCCTTGACCCGCGCCAGATGATCGTAGTCGCCATCGAAGCGCGCGAACTGTGCCGCAAAGCGCGAGGTGAAGGGCCGCTCGCCGGAGCGGAAGCCGACGACCATGCGTTTGAAGCCGTCGAGATGTTCCGCAGCACGGCCCGCGAGCTCGGCATCCGCGACCACTGGCACCTGCTTCAGCCCGTCCTTGTCGGGCTTGAGGGCGACATAGGCCGCGGTGGCCAGGACGGCAGGGCCAAAGCCGGCTTCCGCTCGCGCCGGATCGCCTGGCACGAACGGTGCCAGCGGCGCGAGCGCCGCCTCGAGCAGCAATTGCGGGGCCAGTGCAGCCTTGATCTGCTTGGGTGTCGGCACGGCTCCGCTCTTGAAATCGATGATGGCGAGGGCTCCGCCTGACAGCGCCTCGATGCGGTCGGCCCTCGCCGACAGGCTGACATGACCACCATCAGCCAGCAGCAAACGGCTTTCGATGCGGAACTCCGCCCCGACGCGCTCGGCATTCTGCCGGCGTGCCACTTCCCAGGCGCTGATGGCGGGAACAAGCCGGACGAAACGCGGCCACCAGAAGCCCTGGACATCGGGCTCATGCCACAGATCCGCAAACACGCGGCGTCCGGTGCGCAGCACCTCGGCCGGAACATCGGCTGGCAAGGTGTCGGGCCAGGCACGCGCAAAGGCTTCCATGACGCCGTGCAGCAGCGTGCCGCGATCGGCGGCTCCCAATTCGACCACGCCGGGTTCCAGCGGTGCCAGATCGAGAATACGGCGCGCGAAAACGGCATAAGGATCGCGATAGAGCGTTTCCGCTTCGGTGACACTGAAACGGGTCGGCTGGAGCGGCAGCGGCGGCGTGGGCCTGGGCCGCCGCCACGGCTCGACATGTGCCGGCTGGTCCAGCACCGCTGCCACATTGGCCAGTTCCTTGCCCCGATCAACAGCGGCGCTCCACAGGGGCGGCGGGGCGACCGCCTTGAGCCGCTGCCAGAAGCGGGAGGGCAAGGTCTGGATGCCGCCGCTCTTGGCCGCGCGGGTGATG
Source organism: Hyphomicrobiales bacterium (assembly GCA_026400565.1). Lineage (GTDB taxonomy): Bacteria > Pseudomonadota > Alphaproteobacteria > Rhizobiales > Beijerinckiaceae > Allobosea. The sequence goes on from JAPLOV010000124.1 coordinate 11,167, forward strand.
ATGACGCGAGGGGCGCTGATCGCCTCGATGAAGTCGTGCGCGCTCTGGCCGATGCGGCGCTCCGGCGAGGACAGGCCGAGCTCGGCGCGCATCGGGCGGTTGAGGAAAGGGTCGGTGCGCGTGGCTGGCGGCCAGGTCGCTTCATTGAGGCCTCCGAGGATCGCCAGTTCGGGCGACATCAGGCGCGCCTCGAGCGGGCCGAGCAGCATGACGCGGGGATGTTCCTTGCCGCGCAGACGCACCACACGGCCAGACATCACCATGCGGGCGATGTGAGCCAGATCGGCGATCGTGCCCCTGAGCCCGCCGCAAGCGGCAGACAGCTCGGCGAGCACGGCCTCCATCGCGGCGCCATCCTCGCCTTCGAAGGCAAGGCTCACGCCATCTGGTGTCATCGTCAGGGCCTGCAGCGCCGTCCGGATCAGCGCCAGCGTGGCCGCGAGATCGACCTCGCCCGCAGCGTCGGGCACCTGATCCATGAGAGGCGACAGCACCTCGGCCAGCCGTTCGGCGACGGTCGTTGCAGCCCGCACATCGTCCGGCAGCAGGCGACGGCGCGGGCGCGGTGCACGGACATCCGCAATCCGGGCTGGCATTGCCGCCACGGCATTCCGCAGCCCTGCCAGACCCCGGAAGGAGCGGGCCCCGCGCACCGCGCCGATCTCCAGCGCCTGCCGGCCCCTGCCGAGCAGGTCCGGCGCGAGGCCAAGGGCCAGATGGCGGTGATGCAGCAGGTCAAGGATGGCCGCGCTCGCCGCTCCGGTCTGCATGAGGTCGAACACCAGTGCGAGCAGTTGTCCCGCCGTGGTGCGCAGCAGCAGCTGGCCGGCGGAATCATCGACCGTGATCTGCCAGCGGCCGAGTTCGAGCGCGACGCGTTCGGCCAGCGCGCGGTCCGGGGTGATCAGCGCCATCGAGCTGACGTCGGTCAGCAGGGCCTTGCGGATGGCCAGCGCGATGATGACAGCCTCATGGCGCTCGTCGGCAGCCTCGATGATGGTCAGATCGGCAAGAGAATTGGCCAGATCCGACGGCGCGATGCGCTGCGCGATCTCCTGCCAGGCCGGCGTGGTCCCGGCGGGCCGCAAGGCCTCATGCGCCAGGCGCCCCCTGATCTGGCGCGGGCTGGCCGGGCCCCGATCGAGCGAACGGACATCGGCGCGCGTGGCCTGCATCGTGCCGAGCAGCCTGATCAGCTGGGCCTGGGGATGGGAGGCTGCGCGATCCGCCGAGGCGGAGGCCGTAGCCTGCAGGGCTGCCCAGTCAGTCTCGTCGCTGACCAGATCGAGATCGGGCAGCACAACGGCCCCTTGCGGCTGCCGCGCCACCGTCGCCATGAGCCGCGCCGTTGCCGGCATCGACCCTGTCGAGCCGGCCACGATGACCGGCCCCGCCGCATTGTTTGCGGCCATGCGTCTGGCCTGCGCATCCAGCAGATCATTGCGCCAGGCGACCGGATCGACCTCGCCGCGCTGCTTGAGGACATCCGGCCAGATCTCGCCGAGGATGGCCAGGAAACGTGCGGTGATCTGCCAATGCTGGTCGAAGCGCGCCGCGTTGATCGAGCGCAGGCGCTCATAGGGCACGTCCTCGGCCTGCATGGCATCGAGGATGGCGCCGAGGTCGCCGGCGAGTCCAAAGGCGCTGCCCATGCTGTCGGCAGCGAACGAGGTGACGGGGACCCCGGCACCTGGCGAGGCGGGTGCGCGGGCCTTGCTTGCAGCCTGCACCAGCCGCGCCAGCAGGATCTGGCGTGTCAGCGGATCGATCGGGATGCTGGCGGCACCGGTGGTTTCGGCCAGTATCCCCTCGGCCATGGCGCCATCCGCCAGAAGATCGTGCAATTCGGCCTCGGCCGGATCGCCAAGCGGCACGAGGCGTGGCAGGATCAGGGCCTTGCGGCCGCTGGCCCTGACCAGCACGGAGGCGAAGGCGCGCGCCGCGCGCCGGGTCGGCAGATAGACTGTCAGCCTTGCCAGCGCGGCCGGGTCCGCCACATCGATGCCGAGCTCCAGTCTATCCTCAAGAATGGCGGCGGCGAGACCGTCGAGGAAAGCCGTGCCCGCTGGCAGATTGTAGAGGTTCGGCCGTTCCCTGCGCTGTGCTACAGCCATGACGGATTGAGGCCCATGCCCGCCACCACGCTCAGGCTGCCCGGGCAGCGAAGCGCTGCTCGGCCTCGGGAATGGCCTCGGGTGTGCCGACATGCAGCCACTCGCCGTCCATGACGTGGCCGCAGAGCCGGCCTTCGGCAATCAGCCGGTCGAACAGGAGGTTGAGGCTCCACGGCCCCTTTGGCGCATCGACCAGCAGGCCCGGCTTGAGAATGGCGACGCCGGCATAGATGTGCGGCACCTCTTCGCCAGGCTTGCGCCGGGTCAGGCCGCCATCGCCCGCGAGGTGAAAATCGCCCGCCCCGTCATAGCCCATGCTGCGCGAGACCTGCGCCATCATCAGCAGCATGTCCATCCGAGCGGGCTGCCACGCCTCAGCCAGGCGCTGGAGGTTCGGCACCCCGTTCTCGACCCAGAGCGAATCCGAATTGAGATGAAAGAACGGCTCGTGCCCCAGCAGCGGGAGCGCCTTGGTGACGCCGCCTCCGGTTTCCAGCAACTCGGCACGCTCGTCCGAAATGGTGATGCGTGGGCGCGTTCGTCCGGCGAGATGCGCCTCGATCTTGGCGGCGAGATGATGGACGTTGACCACGGCCTCCGCGACACCAACAGCCGCAAGGCGGTCCAGAGCATGATCCAGCATGGTCTTGCCGCCGATCTCGACCAGTGGCTTGGGGATCACATCGGTGATCGGCCGCATGCGCTGGCCAAGGCCAGCCGCCAGCACCATGGCGTGGCTCGGAACGAAGCGTGCGGTCATGACGGGCAGTCCCGGTGAGCTGGAATCACTGACAGCAGCTTAGCCCGGATGACGCCCTGCCGCAGCGGAAAAAGCGGCTCATGCACCCTGGAACAGGCGCGGCAGATGGGTTTCGTACCAGGCCTTCAGCCCGGACAGCGCCGGATGCTGGAGGTCGCGGCGCAGATAGGCCTCGATGCGTGGCAGATGGCGCAGGTAGGCCGGCTTGCCGTCGCGCTTGTCGAGCCGGGCAAAAATGCCAAGGATCTTGGTGTTGCGCTGCGCGCCCAGGATGGCATAGGCCGTCGCGAAGGAGCCCAGGTCGAAGTGCGGATCCTGCGCCCGCCGCAAGGTGGCATAGCGGGACAACAGCTTCAGCTCCAGCGCGGGAGGCACATCGACGCGCGCGTCCTGCCCCAGCGAGACGACATCATAGGCCGGGTGCCCGATCACGGCATCCTGGAAGTCGATGATGCCGATGCGGGCGACCCCCTTGCGCTCAGGCAGCCAGATCAGGTTTGGCGAATGGAAATCGCGCAGCGCCCAGGTGCGCGGGCCCTCAGCCAGAATGTCGAACAGCGGAGCCCAGGCACGGGCAAACTCGGCGCGGGCGATAGCCGGCAGAGCAACACCGGCAATGTGCGGCGCATACCAGTCGAGCAGCAATTCGGTCTCGATGGTCAGCGCCTCGAGGTCGAAATCCGGAATGACATGCTCACGGCCCTCGGCGACGGGCAGGATCGTCGGCAGGGGCCGCGCATGGAGGACAGCCAGCGCTTCGATCGCAACCTCATAGCGTTCCGGCACCGGGCCGTTCTCGTCGAGCACGGTTCCGGAGCCCAGATCCTCGATCAGCAACAGGCCGTTCACCAGATCGCTGGCGATGATCCCCGGCGCGGACAGATCGAGCGCGCGCAGACCCTTGTCGATGGCAACGAAGGCATCGACGCGTTCGGCCAGCCGGGCGATCGCGCTGTAGGGCTTGCCGCCCCGCACGGGCGGGCCATCGGCGCGCGGCGGCGAGATCATCAGCACAGCAGTTTCGCCATCAGGCCGCCTGAGCCGCTCATAGGCGCGGGTCGAGGCATCGCCGAGCATGTGGATGCGCGACGCGTTGCCCCAGCCGGCGGCATCGAGGAGCCGTCGCGCACCAAGCGTCAGGCCGAGCCGGTCGGCCCAGGACGGGCCTGGGATCAGGGTGATGCGGCGGGTCTCGTCGCCGGCATCAGGCTCCAGTTCGAGGACGATGTCGAGGCGGGAGGCGGTATCGAGCATGTCGCCGCCCCGATCGGGCCACTCGACCAGGCCAATGGCGTCTTCCAGCGCCTCGGCCAGCCCCAGTTCGACCAGTTCGCCGCTGTCCTTGATCCGGTACAGATCGGCGTGCAGGACCCGGCCACGCGGCGTGTCGTAGGCCTGCATCAGGGTGAAGGTGGGGCTTGGTGCCTCCAGTGTCTCGTCATCAGCGAGGCGACGGATCAGCGCCCGGGCAAAGGTGCTCTTGCCGGCTCCCAGGTCTCCCGACAACGCCACCAGATCGCCGGACTTGACGATGCCGGCGATGTCATCGGCCAGGCGCAGCGTCTCCGCTTCCGAACTGAAGGTCAGGGCCCAGGAGCGGGCGAGATTGGCAGGACTGGTCAAGACAGGTGTTCCGTCTGGCAGGGGCGTCGGGCATGTGCCCCGCCATCGGGCTCGGGACGTTGGTGGCAACAAGGCGCCATGATGAGCATGGAGGCACTCGGCATCTGGCCGGTCATTCGGCAGCTTCGTTCAACAGCGGAGGATCGACCGGCACCCGGCAGGTCACTGTGGTGCCGGTGCCGGGCCTGGACTGGATATCGACCGAGCCGCCATGCAGCGAGATGAACGAAACGGTCGAAGATCCGGTCCTGGATGTCTTCCGGGATACCACGGCCATGGTCGACGACCTTGAAGACCATCTCGCCGCCCTCGCGGAAGGCGTGAACCTCGACGACCTGACCAGCCTGGGAAAAGCCGATGGCATTCGACATCAGGTTGTAGAGTGCCTGCCGCAGACGCTTGGCATCGCAGACGATGCTGCCGGCGTCATCGGCGATGACCTGTTCCAGACTGATCCCCGTTTCCGCGAGCCGTTCCTCAAGGCCGCGTACGGCACTGCCGACGAGGTCGGCCACGCTGGTCTGCTCGCGTTCGAGCTGCAACTCGTCATTGTCGATCGAAGCCAGATCGAGGATGTCATTGATGATCGTCAGCAGCGTGCCGGAGGAGCGCAGGATCAGCTGCGCATACTCGCGCTGCCGCGGGTTCAGCGGCCCGGCGATCTCCTCGCCGATCAACTGGGCGAAACCGATGATCGTGGTCAGCGGCGAACGCAGGGCATAGGAGACGTGGTGCACGAAATCGTCGCGCAACTGGGCCGCCTTGATGAGCGCCTCATTGCGCTCGGTGAGAGCCATCTCGACATTCACGTTGTCGGTGACATCGGCGAAGGTCAGCAAGGTCGCGCCATCGGGCAGGGGGGCAAGGGCGCAGTCCACCACCGATCCATCCTGCCGGACCATGCGCGAGGCCAGATCCTCGCGCCGGTCGCGCACGCCGACGACCGCGCCACGCAAGGTGGCCCAGGCCTCCTCGGCAGGACACAGGAGCCTGCACAGTGCGACGACCTCGTCGATATGCGGGTGGGCATGGAGAACGGCAGGAGAAAGCTTCCACAAAGCCGCGAAGGCCGGGTTGCTGAGCTTCAGGCGACCATCGGAGCCGAACACGGCAACGCCCTCGCGCAGCCCGTCCAGTGTCTCGCGCTGGGTGCGGGACAGGGCATTGACCTTGGATTCGAGCGAAAAGCGCTCGGTGGCATCATCGAAGAGATGGATCACACCACCCTGCGGGTTCGGGTTGGTCGTCACCTGGATGGCCCGGCCATCGGGCAGATACCACCAGTCCTCGCTGGTCTCGATGGCGGTATAGGCCTTCAGCCGTTCGGCCTTCCAGTCCTTGTAGGCACCGGCCTCCGGAAGGCGCCGTTCGGTGCGCAGGCGGTCCAGGATCTCGCTGTCGCTGGGCTGGGTGTCGAGATAGGCGGGATCGAGCGACCAGAGCTTCTCGTAGGCCAGATTGCGGTAGGCCAGACGCTGGCGTGAATCGAAAGCGGCGACGGCCGTTGGCAGGCGGTCCATCACCTTGACATGGGCCTCCATCTGCCGCGCCAGATCAAGGCGCACCGCTTCGAGTTCGCTGACATCGATGGCATGGCCGGCGTAGCCCTGGGCAACCGGCCGCTCCACCAGATCGAGCATCAGCCTCTGGCCGCCGACAACGGCAGGAGCCCTGGCCTGGAAGACCTCGCCGCGCGCCCGCGCGGCAGCAGACCGCTCGCGCTCGTCGCGTCCCATCAACTCATGGCGCGCAGCCAATGCCTCGGCGGGGTTCGCCGCATCGACGGCGCGGGCATAGGCTGCGTTGACCCAGGCCAATTCGCCCGCTCCATCCCGGAGCCATGCGGGGCAAGGGCTGACGTCCATCAAGGCCGAAAGGCGCGCGTTCATCGCCTGCGCCACAGCGCGGTCTTGCTCGGACTCAAGCAGGCTGCGGCGTGTCTGCGAGACGTCCCGCAGGTGCAGCACGGCGCGGCCCGACACGGCGCGGCCACGGGCCTCGACATAATGCCCGGCGCGGCTGTGCACGCCATGATCGAAGGGCTCGCCGCGCGCCTTGAGCTGATCGACGGCATCCCCGAGGGGCTTGACCTGATCCGGGCTGGCCCAGGATCCGAAGGCCAGCGGGGACATCCGCGTACCGTTGACCAGCAGGAATTCCGGCTGGCCGTGAATCTCTGCCTTGGCGGCGGGGGCTGCCCAGATCACGGTGACCTGATCTTCGGTGGAGCCGAAGATTTCCGCCTGCTCGGCGCGCGCCATGGCGCTGTCGAGATCGGCCGCAAGCTGCGCCTCGCGCCGTATCCAACGCCCGCGCTCGCGCATGTGCAGGATCGCCGTCGTGGCCGCGAACACTGCGAGTCCGACCACCATCGACATCGAGAAGGCCCCGAGCACGTCGGGAAACAGCGACCGCGCCAGTTCAGCGGAGGGGAGCACAGCGATCTGGGCTGCGGCGGGCGTGGCACCGACAAGGCTCGCCATCCCGGCGGCGCAGGCAAGGGCCGTGGTCGAGGCGGCGTCGCCGAGGGCGACCCGGAGGGGCTGACTGACCCGGTCCTCGGCCATGCCCGCCTGCCTGATGTGCCTTGCGCTCGTCATCTCACCTGCTGCCGTTGCTGAACCAGAGCCGAGCCGGGCGCGTGCCGACGCGGAAGCTGTTGCTTCCGCCACGCTGGCTCCTCACACATCACGCGACCTGAAAACCGATCCGCCAGACAACCAGTCCTTCCGGTCGGCCGTGAGCGGGTGCCGCGCCATTGCAGGCAGGCTCCCCTCGCCGGACCGGGCCCGAGCGCCGAATCACCGTTCAACACTAACCAGCCTTCGATTCCACCGGGAAGTGGTTAAAGCAGGGTAAATAACGGCAACGACCGCCGCCCTTGCCGGGCGGCGGTCGCACGATATCGACATGTTGTGGGTGCGAATGGAGCGCGCCCTACATCTTGTCAGTAGCGGTAGTGATCAGGCTTGAACGGGCCCTGTTCCGGCACGCCGATATAATCGGCCTGTTCCTTGCTCATCTTGGTCAGCTTCACACCGATCTTCTCGAGGTGGAAGGCTGCGACCATCTCGTCAAGGTGCTTGGGCAGCGTGTAGACCTTCCGGTCGTATTTGCCGGGGTTGGTCCACAGTTCGATCTGGGCCAGCGTCTGGTTCGAGAATGAGGCCGACATCACGAAGGACGGGTGGCCCATGGCGTTGCCGAGGTTCACCAGACGGCCTTCGGACAGCAGGATGATGCGGTTGCCCTTCGGGAACTCGATCTCGTCGACCTGCGGCTTGATGTTGTTCCACTTGAAGTTCTTGAGGCCCGACACCTGAATCTCGTTGTCGAAGTGGCCGATGTTGCAGACGATCGCCCGGTCCTTCATGGCGCGCATGTGATCGACCGTGATGATGTCCTTGTTGCCGGTGGCTGTGACATAGATGTCGGCGCGGGGCAGGGCATCTTCAATGGTGCAGACCTCATAGCCTTCCATGGCGGCCTGAAGGGCGCAGATCGGATCGACTTCCGAGACGAGCACGCGGGCGCCAGCCTGGCGCAGCGAGGCGGCCGAACCCTTTCCGACATCGCCGAAGCCGGCCACGAAGGCGACCTTGCCGGCCATCATCACGTCGGTGCCGCGGCGGATCGCGTCCACAAGCGACTCACGGCAGCCGTAGAGGTTGTCGAACTTCGACTTGGTCACAGCGTCGTTGACGTTGATGGCCGGGAACAGGAGCTTGCCCTGTTCGGCCAGCTTGTAGAGGCGATGCACGCCGGTGGTGGTTTCCTCGGAAACGCCCTTGATGGCGGCTGCCACGGCGGCGAACCAGCCCTTTGGCTTGTCCTTGAGCATCTTCTTGATCAGCGCGAAGAAGATTTCCTCTTCTTCGGATTCCGGCTTGTCGAGGAAGGCGACATCGCCCTGCTCCGCCTTCAGGCCGTAATGCACGAGCATGGTGGCATCGCCGCCATCGTCGAGGATCATGTTGGGCGTCAGCGTCTCGCCACTTTTTGCTCCATGCCAGTCAAACAGCCTGGCGGTGTAGTCCCAGTATTCGGTCAGGGTTTCGCCCTTGTAGGCGAAGACAGGGATGCCGGCGGCGGCAATGGCAGCCGCGGCATGATCCTGGGTGGAGAAGATGTTGCACGAGACCCAGCGGATGTCGGCGCCGAGCGCCTTCAGCGTCTCGATCAGCACCGCGGTCTGGATGGTCATGTGCAGCGAGCCGGCGATGCGCGCGCCCTTGAGCGGCTGCTTGGCGCCATAGGCCTCGCGGATGGCCATCAGACCTGGCATTTCGGTTTCGGCGAGGTCGATTTCCTTGCGGCCGAAGGCGGCAAGCGACATGTCTTTGACGATGTAATCGTTGAACGTGGTCATGGTGTCCTCGGCAGGCGCGGCTTGGGCGCGAACGGGTCGGCGATCGGTCGATCTCGGCAGGCCGGCGGATCGGCAGAGCCGGACCCGTCAGCAATGGCGCCGCCTCTAGCACGGCTCTCGCGCCAAGGCAATAAAGACATAAAGATTTCTTTATGTGTTCAGGCTGACGGCATCACTCGCCTTCGCCGAACTTGTCCGCGATCAGGGTAGCGATAGCATCCAGGGCCGCATCGGCATCGGCGCCCCGGGCCGCGACGCTGATTGTCGTGCCGATGCCGGCACCCAGCGTCAGAAGGCCCATGATGGAGCGGCCACCCACCACCTCGCCGCAACGCGCGATCCAGACATCACAGGTGAAACGATCAACTGTCTGAACCAGCTTGGCGGTGGCGCGTGCGTGCAGTCCCTTGCGGTTGACGATTACCAGATCGCGCACCTCGGCACCGTCGGGAAAGCTCGCCTCGGGGCAATCGCTGTCA
>JAPLOV010000124.1:20520-21347 GCA_026400565.1 Hyphomicrobiales bacterium
GGAGCATTCCGGCATGCTGGCGGTCTGGCATCACCCATGCGGCTGGCCTTTGACCTGCCCTCATGGTTTCACAGGAGCTAGCGGCCCGCAAGCAAACGGCTGGCGATGTTGATGTATTTGCGGCCTGCTTCCTGGGCGCAGCCGACCGCATCCTCGATCGGCTTGTCCTCGCGCACGGAGGCCAGCTTGATCAGCATCGGCAGGTTGATCCCGGCCAGAACCTCGACCTTGCCGCCGTTCATGGCCGAAATCGCCAGATTCGACGGCGTGCCTCCGAACATGTCGGTCAGCACCACGACGCCCTGACCGGTATCCACGGCGTGGATCGCGTCAAGGATATCGCTGCGACGGCCCTCGATGTCGTCATCGGGAGCAATCGCGATGGTTTCAATCTGTTTCTGGGGGCCGACAACATGTTCCAGTGCGGAACGGAATTCTGTTGCCAGATGCCCATGCGTCACGAGGACGAGGCCGATCATGTCAAACCCTGAGCGGGTACGAAAGGCACCCAAAGAGCGGAAGGTATATGGCCCAAGCCGCTGGCAAGTGCAAGATCGACCATCAGCGAAATCACTGCAAGGCCATGATCACTGCAAGGGCTTGTCGTCGCCAAACAGGGCCAGCGCCGCCAGCACCAGTCCGGCGTCGGCGGCCCCGCGCGCGATGGCCAGCCGTGGCAAGGTCAGACCTGCGATGACGGTGACCAGATCCTCGGCTTCGGGCAGGCGCGGCAAAGCTTCAGTCTGGCAGTCCACGACCAGCCTGACACAGGCCATGGCTTCATGGCTGGCGGGCACGAGGCCAAGGCCACGCCGCTCGACAAGCCC
>JAPLOV010000124.1:21364-29504 GCA_026400565.1 Hyphomicrobiales bacterium
ACAAGCCCTGCGATGGCCGGCACCGGACAGGCCAGCAGCCGGCCATGGCCGACCCGCAGCTCGGTCCTGTCATCGGCGACAAGGCGGGCAAAGCGACCGCGCGCCGAGGCCTGATCGAGCAAGGCGAGGCACAGCGTGGTCTTGCCGCTGCCGGCCGGGCCGCGCACGAGGATGCCGCTTTCGCCAACCACAACGCAACTGGCGTGCAGGCGGACAGGCGCGGATGACCGGATCCCGGTCATGCGCCGCCATGATGCTGGTTGGGGCGCTGGTTGGGGCGCTGCGCAACCGGCAAGGTGATGATGAAGCGCGCACCGAGGCGGGCGGGTTCGCCATCGGCATCGGGCGGGGCCGGCCTATCCTGTGCAAGCCGGTTCTGCGCATGGATGGTGCCGCCATGGGCCTCCACGATCTGGCGCGAGATCGACAGGCCAAGACCCGAGTTCTGGCCGAAACCCTGTTCGGGGCGGTCGGTATAGAAGCGTTCGAACACCCGTTCGAGCGCATGGTCGGGGATGCCGGGGCCGTCATCCTCGACCGCGATCACGATCTGTGACGCGCCGCGCGACAGCGCAACGCGGACATCGCACCCGGGCGGCGAGAACGAGCGGGCATTGTCGAGCAGGTTGACCAGCACCTGCCCGAGCCTGCCATCGTGGCCCTGCACCACCCAGGGCGCGGCTGCGGGCTTGCCGTCGCGGCCAGGCGAAGCCGCCGCGATCGTCAGCGTGATCGGGGCCTGTTCGGGCTTGCGGATCTCGTTCTGCATGCCGACCACGGTTTCAAGCAGGCGCGCCAGATCGACAGGACCGGTCTCGCCCCGGGCCAGTTCCGCATCGAGCCGCGAGGCTTCGGAGATATCGGTAATCAGCCTGTCCAGCCGGCGGACATCGTGGTGGATCACGGCCAGAAGCCGGTCGCGTGCCGGCTCCGAGCGCGCCAGAGGCAAGGTCTCGACCGCGCTGCGCAGGGAGGTCAGCGGGTTCTTCAGTTCGTGGGCGACATCGGCGGCGAAACTGCCGATCGCGTCGATGCGGGCGTAGAGCGCGCTCGTCATGTCGCGCAGGGCGCCTGACAACTGGCCGATCTCGTCATGGCGGTCGGTGAAATCCGGGATTTCCTGACGCGACTTGACGCGGCGGCGCACCCGCACGGCAGCTTCCGACAGCCGGCGCAGGGGCTCGCCGATGCCGTTGGCGAGCAGGATCGAGAGCACGACCATGACCAGCGCCGTCACGCCGAAAACCAGGAGGATGACGTTGCGCTCCGAAGCGATGACCGCATCGATGTCACCGCCCTGGGTTGACAGCAGGAGCACGCCGCGCACGTTGCGTTGCCGCTGGATCGGCACCGCAACCGAGACGATGGTGTCGCCGAGCGCATTGACGCGCACGATGCTGCGCTGCTGGCCCTGAAGGGCGCGCGCCACTTCCGGAATCGAGCGACCTCCCGCAGCGTCGTTTTCGTCATGGCTGGAGATCTCGGCCCGTCCAAGCCTTCGGCGAAGGCTGTTCCAGGTGCGTTCGATGACCGGCAGGTCATCGCGCACGACCGGCTCGAGTTCGCGCCGCAGAATGCCGCCGCGGGCCGCCAGCATGCCTGAATCCACCACCAGCAGCCCTTCGCGGTCATAGACGCGGGCGCGGGTGCGGGTCGGCGTGACCAGCCGGCGCAGCAGGGGTCCGACCCTTTCGGGGTTGATCGGGAATTCGAGGATCGATTGCAGGTCGTCCCCGAGGCCGGAGGTCTCGCCCGCCTGCAACTGCAGCAGCTTGTCGGGGTCGATGGCGATGAAATCGGTCTCGACCGTGGCGGAGGCGGCAATGGCGCTGGCGATGATCTCGCCTTGCGTCTGAAGGCTCTGCACGCGGGCCTCGATCAGGCCCTCGCGGAACTGGTTGACGTAGAGCAGCCCCACCAGCAGCACCACCGGGCCGGCGAGATTGAGCACGAGAATGCGCCGCGTCAGGCTGGAAGCGAGCCGGGCCGCAAAGAACTGCGTGACCGCGCGCACGCCCTTGCCCACATTGGCCCAGACCCCGCCGAGGCGCGACGGGGAAGCAGGCTTGTGGCTGCGCAGCGCCGTCATCGACGCTGTCCCTGCCAGGCCCGTTCGCTGCCACCGCACATCGCGCCGTCAGCTTTCCGAGAACCGGTATCCGACGCCGTAGAGGGTCTCGATCATCTCGAAGTCGTCATCGACCATCTTGAACTTCTTGCGCAGGCGCTTGATGTGGCTGTCGATGGTGCGATCGTCGACATAGACCTCGTCATCATAGGCGGCATCCATCAGCGCGTTGCGGCTCTTCACCACGCCGGGGCGCAGGGCGAGCGACTGCAGGATCAGAAACTCGGTGACGGTCAGGATCACCGGCTCACCCTTCCAGGTGCAGGTATGGCGCTCCGGGTCCATCTTGAGATGGCCGCGCTCCAGCACCTTGGCATCGTCGCCGCGCGGCGCCGCCGGCAGGTCCTTGGCCCCGGCCCTGCGCAGGATGGCCTTGACGCGCTCGACCAGCAGCCGCTGCGAGAAGGGTTTGCGGATGAAGTCATCGGCGCCCATCTTGAGACCGAACAGCTCGTCGATCTCGTCATCCTTGGAGGTCAGGAAGATCACCGGCATGTCGGATTTCTGGCGCAGGCGGCGCAGCAGTTCCATGCCATCCATGCGCGGCATCTTGATGTCGAAGATGGCGAGGTCCGGCGGATTCTGCTTCAGGCCTTCGAGCGCCGAGGCGCCGTCGGTGTAGGTGTTGATGCGGAAGCCTTCCGCCTCGAGGGCGATCGACACGGAGGTCAGGATGTTGCGGTCGTCATCGACCAGGGCGATAGTTGGCATCAGGCTTATCCCGTTTCAGCCGCGAGGGAATTGTGGCGGCAGCGCTTGGTTTGACGCCGACGGCGGCGAAACCATGGCCATAATCTAGCGATCCTGCGGCCAAAGCGCTACGTTGTCTCGGAAATTAGCCCGAACCCCGCTGAACAAGCACTGAAAGGCCTGCCCGTGAGCACCCGTCACACGATCCGGACCACCGATGACGAGGCCCGGGTGCTGGCCCGAAGTCTGATGCGGGCCAGCCCTGTCGCCAGTCTTGCAACCCTCAACGGCGGCGGCTTCCCGCTTGCCACGCTGACAAGCGTCGCCACCGATGTCGATGGCTCGCCGGTGGTGCTGGTCTCGCAACTGTCGGGGCATACCGGCAACCTCCTGGCCGATCCGCGCTGCTGCCTGCTGTTCGCGCGGACAGGCAAGGGCGACCCGCTCGCCCATCCGCGCATCAGCGTGATGGCCGAGGCGCAGGTTGTCGACCGCAACTCCGGCGACGCCGAGCGCATCCGGCGCCGCTTTCTGGCGCGGCAGCCCAAGGCCACGCTTTATGTCGACTTTCCGGATTTCCTGTTCATCCGCATGCAGGTCCGGTCAGCCAGCCTGAATGGTGGCTTTGGCAAGGCCTATGAACTCGGCCCCGCTGACGTGCTCAGCGACACGGGCGGTGCGGAAGCGCTCATTGCCGCAGAGCCCGGGATCATCGCGCACATGAACGAGGATCACGCTGCCGCGGTGGGCCTTTACGGCCATGTGCTGGCCAGACGCGAGGCGGGGCCATGGCGCCTGCTCGGGGTTGATCCGGATGGCTTCGAGATCGGGCATGGCACCGATCTCGCCCGGCTGGAGTTCGAACAGCGGGCCACCGGCCCGGATGATGTGCATCGCCAACTTGTTGGCATGGCAAGGACCGCGCGCATCGCCTCGTCGCAGTCCCCTGCTGCCGGCTGACCGGGCCAGTTCACCATGCGCAGCCAAAGCCCACAGCTATCGCCTTTGGGACACAGAACCCTCACGACCTCGCACTTGAGAACGGCCGCGGCGAAGCGTATGAGCGCGAGGTCCGGTCGTCGCTCTGGCGGTTGATCGGGCACACAGGCGCGCGACCGCTCACAGATGCGCCGCTCAGGAGGATATCAGGTGAACAACATCGGCCTGTTCAACGCAGCGCATGGCGCGGAGGCGTTCGGATTTCGCAACCTGTCTGCCGTTCACTGGAACCTCGAAGCGCCGCGTCTGGCGGAGGAATCCCTGAAGCGCGGCGAAACCCAGCTTGCTTATGGTGGCGCGCTCGTGGCCGACACCGGCACCCATACCGGGCGCTCGCCCAAGGACAAGTTCACCGTGCGCGATGCGCTCACCGGGGACACGGTTTGGTGGGACAACAATGGCGCGATCGAGCCTGGCCATTTCGAGACGCTGCTGGCCGATTTCCTGGCCCACGCCGAGGGCAAGGAACTGTTCGCGCAGGACCTTTACGGCGGCGCGGACCATGACCACCGGGTCAAGGCCCGCGTCTTCACCGAGTATGCCTGGCATTCGCTGTTCATCCGTAACCTGCTGATCCGGCCCGCAGCGAACGAACTGGCCGGCTATGTGCCGGATCTGACGATCGTCGACCTGCCCTCGTTCAAGGCCGATCCGAAGCGCCATGGCTGCCGCTCGGAAACGATCATCGCCGTCGATTTCACCCGCAGGGTCGTGCTGATCGGCGGCACCTCCTATGCCGGCGAGATGAAGAAGTCTGTGTTCACCTATCTCAACTTCACCTTGCCCGCCGCCGGTGTGATGCCAATGCATTGCTCTGCCAATGTCGGTGCGAAGGGCGATGTCGCGGTGTTCTTCGGCCTGTCAGGGACCGGCAAGACCACCTTGTCGGCCGATCCGACCCGCACCTTGCTCGGTGACGACGAGCACGGGTGGTCTCCAGACGGGATCTTCAACTTCGAGGGCGGCTGCTACGCCAAGACCATCCGCCTCAGCCGCGAGGCAGAGCCCGAGATCCACGCGACGACCGAACGCTTCGGCACGGTGCTCGAGAACGTCATCATCGATCCGCTGACGCGCCGGCCCAATTTCGACGACGCCTCGCGCACCGAGAACACGCGCTGCGCCTATCCGCTCGATTTCATCCCCAATGCCAGCGAGACCGGGCGGGCGGGTCACCCCAATAACATCGTGATGCTGACCTGCGATGCCTTCGGCGTGCTGCCGCCCATTGCCAAGCTGACCGGAGCGGAAGCGATGTATCACTTCCTTTCGGGTTACACCGCCAAGGTGGCCGGCACCGAGAAGGGCGTGAAAGACCCTGAAGCGACCTTCTCGACCTGCTTCGGCGCGCCGTTCATGCCGCGCCACCCATCGGTCTACGGCAACCTGCTGCGCGATCTGATCGACCGTCACCATGTCGATTGCTGGCTGGTCAACACCGGCTGGACAGGAGGCAAGTTCGGCACCGGTCGGCGTATGCCGATCCGTGTGACCCGCCGGCTGCTGGCAGCGGCGCTCGAAGGCTCGCTGTCACGCGCGGACTTCCGGCGTGATCCGTATTTCGGCTTTGCCGTCCCCACATCCGTTCCCGGTGTCGAGCCGCATATCCTCTACCCGGTGAAAACCTGGCAGGACAAGGCGGAGTTCTCGGAGACGGCCAAGCGGCTGGTTGCCATGTTCCGCGACAACTTCAAGCGCTTTGAGGCGCATGTCGATGATGCCGTGAAGGCCGCCGCGCCGACCAGCAGCCTTGCGGCCTGATCGTCGCGTGTCGCAAACGGGCGGGCGGGCGCAAGGCCGGGCAGGAAGCCTGGCCTCCCTCGCCATCCGGTCCGCCCTGTCGGTTCTTCTGGTGCTGTCCAGCGTCTGGGGTGCCCTGGCGCTGTGGTTCCGCGCGCCGTTTGGCGGCATCCTTGCCACGGGCTTTGCAACCTTGGGTCTTGTTGCGATCTTGTCGTTGTGGCGCGTGTCCCTTTGGCGCAGCCGCCCGGCAACACCGCTTCGCTGGATCGCCCTTGCCCTCTGGGCCGGCCTGTTCGGAGCCCTTGCCCTGTGGTGGGGCAGCATCACCCCGCGCCATGACCGGCTCTGGGCCACCGCGCTGTCGCGCGTGCCGGTCGCAACCCTGGACGGCGATCGCCTCGTCATCGGCCATGTGCGCAACTTCGTGTGGCGTCCTGCCACGGCGAGCTTGCCTGATCGGGAGGCCGGATCGGGCGAGGAGATCGCCGAGGAGCGATGGGAGACACGGAGTGTCGACCTTGCGTCCGTCTCCGGCGTCGACCTTTTCTTTTCCTACTGGACAGGGCCCCTGATCGCCCATGTACTGGTGAGCATCACGTTCGATAATGCCCCGCCGCTGACCTTCTCGGTCGAGATCCGGCGCGAGCGTGGCGAAACCTATTCGGCGCTGGCCGGCTTCTTCAAATCCTATGAGCTCGCCATCGTGGTGGCCGATGAACGCGACATCGTCAGGCTCCGGACCGACATCTGGCGCGAGGATGTCAGGCTCTACCGGCTCGATGTCAGCCGCGAGAAGGCCCTCGCGCTGCTGCTGGCCTATGCGCGCAAGATCAACCAGCTGTCGGCGACGCCGCGCTGGTATGGCACGCTCAGCGATAATTGCACCACGGTCGCCTACGGGCTGGCGCGGGAGCTGTGGCCGGCGCTCGGCCCCGACTGGCGCATCCTGCTGCCCGGCCGCGCGCCCGAATATGCCCACGAACTGGGCGCACTCGGCACCGGCGTGCCCTTCGAGGTGCTGCAACAGCGGGCCGCGATCAGCGAGACCGCCCGCATGGCCCCCGCCGGGGCGGACTTCTCGGCCTGGATCCGGCGCGACGTGCCCGCCCCACCAAGGTGAGACGACTGCGGCATCCGCCTGAAGCCGGATGGCTAAACAGCGCTTCTGTTTTCGCTGAAAATATCTGTAGATTAGCCTCAGGCGCCTATGGCCCGGTTTTTCACAGAGGTGGACCCATGAGACGATCTGTTCTGTTCGGCATGCTGGCGGCGACGGCCCTTGCGATCCTGCCATCCGGCGCTACGGCCCAGGAGAAGCTCAAGATCGGCTTTATCTATGTGGGCCCTGTCGGCGATTTCGGCTGGAGCTACCAGCACGATGTCGGCCGCAAGGCGGTCGAGGCGGCCTTTCCGGGCCGGGTCGAAACCACGTTCATCGAAACCGTTCCGGAAGCAGGCTCGGACCGTGTGATCGAGCAACTGGTGCGGAGCGGCCACAAGCTGATCTTCACCACCTCTTTCGGCTACATGGAGCCGACCCTGCGCGTGGCGGCGCGCTTCCCGGACGTGAAGTTCGAGCACGCCACCGGCTTCAAGCGCGCGCTGAACGTGGCGACCTACTCGGCCAAGTTCCACGAGGGGCGCTACATTGCCGGCCAGATCGCCGGCAAGATGACCAAGACCAACACCGTCGGCTATGTCGGCGCGTTCCCGATTCCGGAGGTGATCGCCGGCATCAACGCTTTCTATCTCGGTGCGAAGTCGGTCAATCCGAACATCGAGATCAAGACCGTCTGGGTCAATTCGTGGTTCGATCCGCCAAGGGAGGCTGATGCCGCCAAGGTGCTGCTTGATCAGGGCGCGGACGTGATCACCCAGCATACCGACAGCCCGGCGCCGGTGCAGGCCGCAGCCCAGCGCGGCAAGTTCGCCTTCGGGCAGGCCTCCGACATGACGCAGTTCGCGCCGAACAACATCCTGACCTCGATCATCGATGACTGGAACCCCTACTACATCGAGCGCGTGAAGGCTGTGCTCGACGGAACCTGGACCTCGAGGGACACGTTCGACGGGCTGGCCAAGGGCAAGGTCAAGATGGGGCCTTACGTGAACATGCCCGCCGATGTGAAGGCGATGGCCGAGGCGACCGAGGCCTCGATCAGGTCCGGAGCCTTCGATCCGTTCAAGTGCCCGGTGATCAACGCCGCAGGGCAGACGGTGGAGTGCAAGGGCAATGGCCGGCTCTCCGACGAGCAGGTCTTCGGCATGAACTTCTACGTCCAGGGCATCAAGGACGTGCTACCGAAGTGACACGCTGACCGGCGGGTCATCCGGGACGGCGTACAGCCCGGATTCTCGACTGGCTTGCTGCCTCCAACGCCGTGACGAGGTCGTTGGGGCGGCCATGGCCGGAGACCTGGCAACGCTGTTCAGGCCCTGCTCAAACGGGCAGGAACGCCCGTTGTTGCCTGGCCGCACCCTGAATGGTCTCGACCTCTGCACCGTAGAGCGCCCTGAGCCGGTCCTCGATCAGCACCTCGCCGGGCACCCCGTCGATCACCAGCCTTCGCCCGGGTTGGG
>JAPLOV010000058.1:0-821 GCA_026400565.1 Hyphomicrobiales bacterium
AGCACCCTGAGCGGACGCGATGGCCGCATGCATCAGCGCACCTGCGGCGACGCCGGCCGCGAGTCCTTTCAGGATTGTCCTTCTGAGCATCGTCTTCTCCTGTCAGTGGGGTTGTAGCAGCCGGAATTATTCTTCCCGGGGATCGAAAAGGTCGCGAAGCGCGTCACCAACGAGGTTGAAACCGAGCACGGTCACGAAGATCGCCATCCCCGGAAACCAGGCCAGCCACGGCGCCATATCGAGAAAGCCGATAGCGGAGCGCAGCATGTTTCCCCAGGTCGGCGTAGGCGGTTGAACGCCGAGACCGAGGAACGAAAGATACGATTCCGTGATAATGGCGGCAGCGAAGAGGAGCGAGCCTTGCACGATGATCGGTGCCATGATGTTGGGCGCAATGGTCTTCGCCAGGATATTGGCCGAGCCAAAGCCCAACGCCCGTTTCGCCTCGACGAAATCGAGTTGGCGAACCACCAGCGTCTGCGCACGGGCGATTCGCGCGAAGATCGGCAGATTCACCACCGCGATGGCCAGGATGGCGTTGCCCAGGCTCGGGCCGAGAACCGCTGTGATAGCGAGCGCCAGGAGAATGCTGGGAAACGCGAAGACCACGTCCATCACCCGCATGAGCGTCGCATCTACCCAGCGCCCAAAATAACCCGCGATGAGGCCGATCGTCGTCCCGACCACGAGCGCCCCCGCCACACTGGCGAACCCGACGAACAGCGAAGCACGCGCGCCAAAGACCACTCGGGAGAACACGTCCCGCCCGAGTTCGTCCGTCCCGAACAGGTGTTGAAGTGACGGCGGCGCGAGCATCACGC
>JAPLOV010000058.1:880-3839 GCA_026400565.1 Hyphomicrobiales bacterium
GCGATGAGCGGCGCGCCGAGAGCCGCCACTGAGGCAATGCACACCAGGATAACACCAAGGGCGGCGCGAGGATTGGCCACAAGCCGCAACCCCGTGCGCCGCAGCCCGCCGAAGGGTGTCAGGGGTAGCACGGCGGCGGTCATGCGAGCCTCACACGAGGGTCGATGAGGGTATAAATGAGGTCCGTCGCCAGGTTGATCAGGACGAACAGTGTGGCGGTCAGCAGCACCGCGCCCTGCACCACCGGATAGTCGCGGGCGAAGATGGCGTCGACCGTGAGTTTGCCGATGCCGGGCCAGGAGAACACCGTCTCCGTGATGACAACGCCCCCGAGTAATTGCCCGATCTGCACGCCGAGCAGGGTCACGATGGGGATCTGGGCGTTGCGGAAAGCGTGACTCCAGACCACGCCCCGCCGGCGGACGCCCTTGGCGCGGGCGGTTCGAACATAGTCGCTGCGCAATACCTCCAGCATCGTCGCCCTCGTCATACGCATGGTCGCTGCGGCAAGGGCGGCGCCGAGCGTCACGGCTGGAAGAACGAGATGCGCGAGAAAGCCGAGGAGGTCGGTCCGGGGCGAGACGTATCCCGATGACGGAAGGATCGGCAGATGAACGGAGAAAGCGAGGATCAGCAGGATACCGAGCCAGAAACTTGGCATGGAAAGGCCACAGAGCGCAGCGAAGGAGGCGCTGTAATCCGCCGCCGTATTGCGCCGCGTCGCCGCCACAATTCCCGCGGGAATGGCGATGAGGAGCGAAATCGCTACCGCGGCGAGGGCGAGCAGCGAGGTGGGGCCCAGCGCCCCCATGATGAGCGGAAAAACCTCGCGCCCTCCCTGGATCGACCGGCCGAAATCTCCGGTGACCACGCGACCGAGCCACGTGAGATACTGGACCGGCAGGGGCTGATCGAGGGCCAGTTGGGTGCGCAGCGCAGCGATCGAGGCTCCGTCAGCCTCGAGGCCGAGAAGCGCGAGAGCCGGGTCTCCAGGTACAAGACGGATCAGGAAGAATGAGATCAGCGACGTGCCGAACAGGATCGGTACAAGACTGATTGTTCTCGAAAGGAGGTAGGTCCCCACGTCTCGTTGCACTCCCGCTTGAACCGGTTCAAGCGCTCTGATACTCAGGTCCTCTGCACTGCTTGTCAATACTCATGGGGAAGCCCCCCGGCGACAGAGATCGAACGAACGGGATGGCGGAGGACACGACCGGCGACGATCTGCTTCGCGTTCGCAGCTTGCGTATTGGCTTCGGCGCTGGTCCCACGATCGTCGAGGGCGTGGACCTCAGCCTGTCGCCGGGACGGCTTGTCTGCCTCGTTGGCGAGTCTGGCTCGGGCAAGAGCCTCACAGCCATGTCTCTGATGCGTCTGCTGCCGCCCCACGCCAAGATCGAAGCGCGGCAGATGCGTTTCGAGGGACGCGATCTGCTCTCACTTTCCGAGACCGAGATGGAGGGTTTGCGGGGCGACCGGATTGCCATGATCTTCCAGGAGCCTATGACGTCGCTGAACCCGGTCATGACCGTTGGGGATCAGATCGCCGAAGCGCTCGTAACGCATCGCGGAAGCTCGCGCTCCGAGGCTCGCGACGCCGCCCTCGCCATGCTCGAACGCGTCCAGATACCCGCCGCGAAGGAACGTATGCGCGCCTACCCGCACGAATTGTCCGGCGGAATGCGCCAGCGCGTCATGATCGCAATGGCCCTGGTCTGCCGCCCAGCCCTCCTCGTGGCGGACGAGCCGACCACCGCCCTTGACGTGACGATTCAGAACCAGATTCTGACGCTGATCAACGAGTTGCGTTCCGAGATCGGGGCCGCCGTGCTGTTCATCACGCATAACCTCGCCGTGGTTGCGGAGATCGCGGACGAGATCGCCGTCATGTATGCCGGGCGTATCGTCGAGCATGGCTCGCGCGCGGCAATCTTCGACGACCCGCTTCACCCCTACACGCTCGCGCTCTTCGCCGCCTTGCCCCGGCGGGGCGATACGGGCCGCAAACTGGCTTGTATCGATGGACAGGTACCCGCGCCGAGCGCCATGCCGCAGGGATGCCGCTTCGCACCCCGCTGCCCCTTCGCGATCGAGCATTGTCGGCAAGAGACGCCGCCTCTGGCGGCGCTACGCCCCGGGCACGACGTCGCCTGCTGGCGTGCGCCCATCGAGGAGCATATGGCATGAGCGTGCCGCTTCTTGTCGTCGAAAACCTCACCAAGACCTATGCGAGCAAGAGCGGCCTATTTCGCAAGAGCAGGGAAGCGCGTGTCGTTGATGACGTGAGCTTCATCCTCGGGCGAGGCGAGGTCTTCGGCCTCGTGGGCGAGAGCGGATCAGGAAAATCGACCATTGGGCGTCTGGTGCTGCGCCTGATCGAGGCGGATTTGGGCCGCATCGTATTCGACGGGCAAGATGTGCGCGCCCTTGATGTCGGCTCCCTGCGCAAGCTACGCCGCCGGATGCAGATCATTTTCCAGGACCCATTCAGCTCACTGGACCCCCGCACGCGGGTGGGCGAGGCTCTGGCAGAGCCCATCCGCCTGCATCGTTTGCGCGAGAGCGCCGCCGTCGGCCCCCGTGTCGAGGAATTGCTGCGGCTTGTTGGCCTGGGGCCCGAGGCCATGGGCCGCTACCCCCATGAATTCTCCGGCGGTCAGCGCCAGCGCATCGCCATCGCCCGCGCGCTGGCGGTGGAGCCGGATCTCATCGTCTGCGACGAGCCGGTTTCGGCGTTGGACCTGTCCATCCAGGCCCAGGTCGTCAATCTTCTGGCGGATCTCCGGGCGCGGCTCGGCGTCTCGTACCTCTTCATCTCCCACGACATGGCCGTGGTGCGTCACTTGGCAACATCCGTCGGCGTGCTCTATTCCGGCCGCATCGTCGAAAGCGGACCGGCTGAGCGAATCTTCGCCGACCCGCGCCATCCCTATACCCGCATGCTTCTCGAAGCATCGCC
>JAPLOV010000264.1 GCA_026400565.1 Hyphomicrobiales bacterium
GATCAACCGGTCGTCCAACGGCTCGCGGAAGAGCTCCAGCAACAAAAGCAGCCACTCGTCATTCGGCGGTGCCGCGTTCTCGAAAGCAAGCTCGATCAGTTCGTCGAATTCCAGCAGCAGTTCGTCCAACTGAGGTCGGGGTTTCCGGCGGAGCAGCTCGCTCGCGCCGCTGGTCTGGCTGCTGCTTGCATGCGCCTTGCTGACCCGTCAGCAGGGCGCATGCTGCATTCATGAGCCACCGAGGCTCCCAGGGGAATCGCATTTGAGAAATAGAGCTTTCTGAATGGGCTGAATTGGATTCTATAGCGGTCTTCCTTGAGGAGGAGGGCCATGGGATCTCTGATCACGATTTTCCGGGAGATGCCGGACCCGCGGACGGGGAACGCGCAGCGCCACGATCTTTTGGACATTCTGACGATCGCGCTTGTGGCGTCGGTCTGCGGGGCGGAAAGCTGCGTGGACTTTGCCGAGTTCGCGGAGGACCGGGAGCCCCTCCTGCGGGAATTTTTGGCTCTTGAGAATGGCTTGCCAAGCCACGACACGTTCTCCCGGGTGTTCCGGCTTCTCGATCCGGAGGCCTTCGGGCGGGCGTTCGAGGCGTTTCTGGCCGATCTGGGCGCGGACGGCACCGGCGTACTGGCCATTGACGGTAAGACGCTGCGCCGCTCCTTCGACCGTGCAGCGGGCCGCTCGGCCCTGCACGTGGTCACCGCCTTCGGCAGCGACGCGCGTCTGAGCATCGGTCAGAAAGCGGTGGCGCCGGGCGAAAACGAGATCAATGCCGCGCGTGCGCTGCTGGCGACGCTGACCCTCGAGGGAATGCTGGTCACCGGCGACGCGATCCACGCCCAGGCCGAGACGGCGCAATTGATCCTTGATCGGGGCGGTAACTACCTGTTCGCGCTCAAAGCCAATCGTCCGGCGATGCTGGAGGCGGTGGCGGCCTTCTTCGCCGATCCGCCCGCGCCCCTTCAAGCCTTCGCGACCACCGATGCCGACCATGGCCGCATCGAGACCCGCCATCATCGCGTAAGCCATTGTGTCGACTGGCTGTTCGGCGACCGCGCCGAACCGGGAGCGCCCCGCATGCCCGGCCTTGCGACGCTGGCCTGCGTCACAGCGAGACGCGACGACGCCCCCCCATCCACACGCTACTACCTCTCTTCCGCGCGACTCACGCCGGAGCACTTCGCCAAAGCCGTCAGATCTCACTGGGCCATCGAGAACAGCCTGCACTGGGTGCTCGACGTCACCTTCGACGAAGACGCCGCGCGTAACCGCACCGATAACGGACCAGAAAACCTCGCCATCCTTCGACGCCTCGCCCTCAACGTTCTGCGGACCGCCAGACCAAAGCTGCCCATCAGCCGAAAACGAAAGCGCGCAGGATGGTCCGACGACTTCGCACGATCCGTCATCGGCCAAATGCGATAGCCCTGCCGAGGCTCCCATGTCGCATTGCGCCGCTTGAAACATCAGGCTGTTATCGCCACTTTGGTATTCGGCTGCAGAATCAGACTTGCCATGCCTGTTGAGGGTGGCGCCTGCGGTCCGGGTCCAGCGCCCGCTGGCCCGTCTTCGGTCTCGGTGGTCGCCCATATGGGGGCCTGCCTGGCCGCAAACCTGACAAGGAATTCGTGATGAGCGCACAAAAGGCTCGCCCTGCCATCTCCCCCGGTTCAGTTGCCGAATATCCGGTGCTGCCGCTGCGCGATATCGTCGTGTTCCCGCACATGATTGTACCGCTTTTCGTCGGGCGCGAAAAGTCGATCCGTGCGCTTGAGGAAGTGGTCAAGGCCGATGGCCTGATCGTCCTCGCCACCCAGAAGAACGCCTCCGATGATGATCCGGCCACCGATGCGATCTTCGAGATCGGCACGCTGGCCAGCGTCCTGCAATTGCTGAAGCTGCCTGACGGCACCGTGAAGGTGCTGGTCGAGGGCGCCTCGCGCGGCCGCATCAAGAAGTTCACAAAGGCCGACGAGTATTATGCCGCAAGTGTCGAGGCTTTGGCTGACATCGAAGGCAAGAAGGTCGAGGTCGAGGCGATGGCCCGCTCGGTCATCTCGGAGTTCGAGAATTATGTGAAGCTCAACAAGAAGGTCTCGCCCGAGGTCGTCGCCGCGGTGACCCAGATCGACGTGCCCTCCAAGCTCGGCGACACGGTGGCCTCGCACCTGGCGGTCAAGATCGCCGACAAGCAGATGGTGCTGGAGACGCTGGAAGTCGCCGGCCGCCTCGAAAAGGTGCTGGGCCTCATGGAGAGCGAGATCTCCGTGCTCCAGGTCGAGAAGCGCATCCGCTCCCGCGTCAAGCGTCAGATGGAGAAGACCCAGCGCGAGTATTACCTCAACGAGCAGATGAAGGCGATCCAGAAGGAGCTGGGCGACAACGAGGAAGGCCGCGACGAACTGGCCGAACTCGAACAGAAGATCGCACAGACCAAGCTGACCAAGGAAGCCCGCGACAAGGCCATCGCCGAGGTCAAGAAGCTGCGCCAGATGTCGCCGATGTCGGCGGAAGCCACGGTCGTGCGCAACTATCTCGACTGGATGCTGGGCATTCCGTGGAACAAGAAGTCCAAAATCAAGAAGGACCTCAAGGCTGCGCAGGATCTGCTGGACGCCGATCATCACGGGCTGGAGAAGGTCAAGGACCGGATCGTCGAGTATCTGGCGGTGCAGCAGCGCACCAACAAGCTCACGGGCCCGATCCTGTGCCTCGTCGGCC
>JAPLOV010000247.1 GCA_026400565.1 Hyphomicrobiales bacterium
TCATCACGTTCCATTGTTGCAACGTCGATGACGTCAATCCGTAGCACAGTCGCATCGGTTTCAGCCGAGATGCTCGCTGTTGACCTAATGCAACAGTGCCCTGAAAGCAGCTCTCAACAACTTGGCAATGCCGGCTGGAGACAGGTTGCGAAGCGTGATGTCGTCGATCATGAGCGGGTTCGTTTGATTTTCGATTCACCACTTGCGGCAATTCGTTCGCCCGGCCTAGGGTGATGGCTGATGTGCATGACGAGCTTATGGCTCGTTTTAAGGGGGTTGAGGCTCATGAAGCGTCGTGACTTTTTGAAAACCGCCGCTACCGGAACGGTCGCAGCCGGAGCTGCTGCTTCGCTGGCGGCGCCTGCGCTGTCGCAAGGGCGCATCGAATGGCGTATGGTGACGCTCTGGCCGCGCAATCTGCCGGGTCCCGGCGTTGCCGCGCAGCGCACCGCTGACCGCATCGGCGTCGTGACGGGCGGACGCATCTCCGTGCGCCTGTTCTCGGCCGGGGAGGTGGTGCCTGCGCCCGGCGCCTTTGATGCGGTGGCCGCCGGAACGGCCGATCTTTATCACGGTGTTCCCTCTTTCTGGATCTCGAAGTCGCCCGGCATCGGCTTCTTCGGCTCATTCCCCTTCGGCATGACGGCCTACGAGCAGCAGGCCTGGATGATGCATGGCGGCGGGCAGGCACTTTATGACGAAATGTATGCCCGCTTCGGCGTCAAGCCGTTCAACACGGGCAATTCCGGCCCGCAATGGCTGGGCTGGTTCCGCCGGGAAATCAGGTCCATCGAAGATTTCAGGGGCCTGCGCTTCCGCACCGCCGGGCTTGGCGGGGAGATGTTCCGCCGCGCCGGGGCCTCCGTGGTGGCCCTGCCGGCCGGCGAGATCTTCGCTGCGTTGCAGGCCGGTACGATCGACGCCGCCGAGTTCCTTGGACCGTTCTCCGACGCGCCGCTCGGGCTGCACCAGGTCGCAAAGAACTACTATCACCCCGGCGTGCAGGAGCCTTCCTCCGCCGAGGAGATCGGCATCAACCTTGGCCGCTGGAATGCCTTGCCCGATGATCTCAAGGCTGCGGTGCGCTTTGCCTGCATGTCGGTCGCCGAGGAGACGACGACCGAATACGATGCGCGCCACCCCATCGCGCTGGCACAACTCGTGGCGCAGCATGGTGTGCAGGTGCGCGAGGCACCCCGCGACCTGCTGATTGCCTTCGGCAACTCGGCCGGGGAGATGCTGGCCGAGTTCCGCGCCCATTCGGATCCGATGGTCAAGAAGATCGCCGATTCCTACGCGGAATTCCGCACACGCAGCCAAGCCTACATGCTGCAATCCTACGCGGGCAATTTCAACGCGCGCACGCTGCCCATCAAGTGGGGATGATCGCCGCCCAGGAGCGTGGGCCTGCCCGCGCTCCTCATGCTCCTCCAGCCTGGGCCGCTTTGCCGTGACCGCACTTCTCCGTCTGGCCGACATGATCGACGCCTGCACCTGGCGTCTTGGCCAGGTGGTTAAGTGGCTTGCCCTCGTGCTCATGCTGGTGCAGTTCGCGGTTGTGGTGATGCGCTACGCCTACGGCTCCAGCTTCATCTGGATGCAGGAGAGTGTGACCTACGTCCATGCAACCCTGTTCATGCTGGCGATCGGCTACGCCTACCTGCTCGACGCCCATGTCAGGGTCGACATCTTCTATGCGGGCTGGTCCGAGCAGGCCAAGGCGTGGACCGATCTCCTCGCCGTATTGCTGGCCGTGCTGCCTTTCTGCGCCCTCATCATCTGGGCGAGTTGGGGCTATGTCGCGGTGTCGTTTCGCCTCAGCGAGGGATCTATGGCGCTGGGGGGGCTGTGGCCGGCCTTCTGGGCGTGCAGGCAATCGCCATCGCCATCCGCGCGGCCGGCGTGCTGACCGGGGCGACCGACAGCGTCTTTCCCCGCCGTCCCGCCGCCGCCGAACCGGTCTGAGGCTGAAGGCATGTTCTCCAACATTGGCATGATCCTCGACCTTCTGATGATGATCGCCCTGTGTACGCTGATCCTCCTTGGCGTGCCGGTGGTCTTCATCCTGACGGGATGCGCCGTGGCCTTCGCCGCGCTCGGCATGATGTTCGGCGTCTTCGACCTGTTCCTGCTCGGAGCCCTCGCCCAGCGCCTGTTCGGCACGATGACGAGCGAGGTGCTGATCGCCATCCCGCTGTTCATCTTCATGGGCATGATGCTCGAGAAGTCGAAGATCGCGCCGGAGTTGCTCGAGGCAATGGGCCGCCTCTTTGGCTCGGTGCGCGGCGGGCTTGCCGTCTCGGTTTCCATCGTGGGCGCTCTGCTTGCGGCCTCTACCGGCATCGTCGGGGCGACGGTGGTGACCATGGGGCTGATCGCGCTGCCGGCGATGATGCGGCGCGGCTATGATCCGGCATTCGCCTCAGGTTCCGTCTGCGCCGCCGGAACGCTCGGGCAGATCATCCCGCCCTCGACCGTGATGGTGATCCTTGGCGAAGTCCTCGCTTCCGCCTACCAGCAGGCACAACTCGCCCAGGGCAAGTTCTCGATCGAGACGATCTCCGTTGGCCAGCTCTTCGCCGGGTCGATGATCCCGGGCCTGATGCTGGCGGGCCTCTATATCGCCTACCAGCTGATGATCTGCTGGTTGCGACCTGATGTCGGCCCCGCTATTCCTCGCGCCGAGACGGGCGCCGTTTCGACAGAAAGCCTGATACGCGCGCTGGCGCCGCCGATCGTGCTCATCGTTGCCGTCCTCGGCTCGATCCTCGGCGGGGTTGCCACCCCCACGGAAGCGGCTGCCGTCGGCGCTGTCGGTGCGACGCTGCTGGCGGGGCTGCGGATCGACGCAAGCCGGCCCTGGCCGATCTACGCAGCGGGCGTCTCTGCCGCCGGCCTCGTCCTGCTCGGCTCGGTCTTCGACATGCGAATCGGACGGCAGAACCCGCCGCTGCGCGACATCGTTGCCATGGTCGTCTCGCTTCCGCTGATCGCGGCTCTCGCCTGGGGTGTCGTTGTCGCGCTGGTCCGCGCCTGCAGGACCCAGATTGCGCATGGGGCGGCGCATTCGACCATGACCGTGACGGCGATGATCTTCGCCACCCTGATCGGGGCAACATTGTTCAGCCTTGTCTTCCGCGGGCTTGGCGGCGACGAGATGATCAAGGCCTTCCTGGAAAGCATGCCGGGCGGCAAATATGGGGCGCTCGCCGTTGTCATGGCGGTGATCTTCGTGCTCGGCTTCCCGCTGGATTTCGTCGAGATCGTCATCATCATCGTGCCGATCGTCGGGCCGGTCCTGCTGCAGATGGACATCGACCCGATCTGGCTGGGCGTTCTGATTGCCATGAACCTCCAGACCAGCTTCCTGACGCCGCCGCTCGGGCCGACCCTGTTCTACATCCAGAGCGTGCTGCCGCCATCTGTCACGACGCGCGACGTCTATCGCGGCGTGATCCCCTTCGTGCTGCTGCAACTCCTGGGCCTGGCTCTCGTTGTGGCCTTCCCCGCGCTGGCGACCTGGCTGCCCAAGCTCCTGTTTTGAGCGCAGCGCAGCCCTTCCGCTGTTGTCACTTTAACCGCTTGTGCCTCAGCGCTGGAGCAGGTGGTCGGCATGACCGCCCCTGTGAGCTGCAAGCGCCATCGCTATCCACCCGAAATCATCGAATCTTCCTCTGATGGTGTGGACGGCTCCCCCCGGCGGCACTGCCCACACCGGAGCATGATCGTCAGGATCAAGGATCTGACGGCCAATGGTTTCGGCACGTGAACAATCGAAAACTCGCCGCCAACGCGTCGGCCTGACGATGACCATAGAGCGGACGACTTGCCCGGCGGCCACGGAGGAACAAACCC
>JAPLOV010000033.1 GCA_026400565.1 Hyphomicrobiales bacterium
CCCTCAACAGGCATAGCAAGTCTGATTCTGCAGCCGAATACCAAAGTGGCGATAACAGCCTGATGTTTCAAGCGGCGCAATGCGACATGGGAGCCTCGGTGGCTCATGAATGCAGCCGGACCAGCGGCGCGAGCGAGCTGCTCCGCCGGAAACCCCGACCTCAGTTGGACGAACTGCTGCTGGAATTCGACGAACCGATCGAGCTTGCTTTCGAGAACGCGGCACCGCCGAACGACGAGTGGCTGCTTTTGTTGCTGGAGCTCTTCCGCGAGCCGTTGGACGACCGGTTGATCAAGGTGTTGGTTGAGGTGTTGCCGCGTGACATCGTGCCCATGAAGTCCATCGGGCCGGAGGCCTCCTGCACGCCAGAGGCGGCAGGGGTTGCGGCAACAGGGGTAGCTGCCGCGCGGCCCATGCCGACCAGCGCCGCAGCGGTCTGGCCAATCGCCGTCCTGGCCTGTCCGATTTCGGGGACGGCATGCGCCAGGGCGCCCGTGGCGGTCAGGGTCGTCAGCGCTGAGCCGGCGATCAGTGATGCTGTGATGCGGTGTGTCATGGTGGTCTCCTGTTTCGATGCGACGGCTTTCAAATGCCGGTCACCGGGAGAACGACGCACGCAGCCGGGTTATTCCCGGCATGGTGAAAATTGTGTGATGAGGCCGGAACCGGCGGCTTTTCAGCCTGATGGTGACAGCCAAGCAAAAACGGCGGATCGTGCGATCCGCCGTTTGGGGATGGTTTCAAGACCGCAGGCGAATGGCTCGAGTTTGAGCCGCTGCCGCAAAAGCTCACGCGCTCTTGGATTCCGCCGCCTTGTCCTTCTCTTCGTAGATGTAAAGAGGGCGCGCCTTGCCGTCGATGACCTCGGGGCTGATGACGACCTGATTGACCCCGTCGAGGCCAGGCAGGTCATACATCGTCTCCAGCAGGATGCCTTCGAGGATCGAGCGCAGGCCGCGCGCGCCGGTCTTGCGCTCAATGGCCTTGCGGGCGATCACATTGAGGGCCTCGTCGGAGAAGGAGAGTTCGACATCCTCCATCTCGAACAGGCGGGCATACTGCTTCACCAGCGCGTTCTTGGGCTCTGTCAGGATCGTCTTGAGGGCAGCCTCATCGAGATCTTCAAGCGTGGCCAGAACAGGCAGGCGGCCGACGAATTCCGGGATCAGGCCGAACTTCAGCAGATCATCGGGCTCGACCTCGCGGAAGATCGCGCCGGTGCGGCGATCATCGGGGCCCTTGACCTTGGCGCCGAAGCCGATCGACGTGCCCTGCCCTCGTGCCGAGATGATCTTTTCGAGGCCGGCAAAGGCCCCGCCGCAGATGAACAGGATGTTGGTGGTGTCGACCTGGAGGAACTCCTGCTGCGGATGCTTTCGCCCGCCTTGCGGCGGCACGGACGCGACGGTGCCTTCCATGATCTTCAGCAGGGCCTGCTGCACGCCCTCGCCCGAGACATCGCGCGTGATCGACGGATTGTCGGACTTGCGCGAGATCTTGTCGATCTCGTCGATGTAGACGATGCCGCG
>JAPLOV010000150.1:0-6526 GCA_026400565.1 Hyphomicrobiales bacterium
AAGGCCCGGCAGCACAAGCACACCGTGGCCGGTGTAGGGCTTCAAACCTTCGAGAATGGCCAGCGCCTGCCTTGGCAATGGCACGCGGTGTTCGCGGCGCATCTTGGCGCGGCTTGCCGGAATGGTCCAAAGCGCATTGGCAAGGTCAAACTCTCGCCATTCGGCCAAGCGCAATTCACCCGGCCTCGGAAACAGAATGGCCATCAGCTTCAATGCGGCAACGGTCGTGGGCTGGCCTTCGAAGGCTTCGATGGCGCGCAGCAGTCCGCCCAACTCCTTCGCGTCGGTGATGGCTGCCCGGTTCTTGACCTTGGGAGCTATCAGCGCCCCGCGCAGCGCGAAGGTTGGATCATTGGTAGCGCGGGCCGTTGCGATGGCATAGCGGAACACCTCGCCAATGGTGGCGCGAAGCCGCCGCGCGGTCTCCAGCTTGTCGCGGGCTTCAGCCTTGCGCAGCACAGCCAGCACCTCCACGGCTGAAATCTCCGAGACAGGCCGCGACGCCAACGCCGGCCGCGCTTGATCCAAAAGCCAGCGCATCTTGACGATGGTGGCCGCCGCCCGCCCCTCCCTGATTTTCTTGGCAATGAGTTCATCGGCCACGATGCCGAACGTCATGGCGTCGCTGTTGGTCTTTGCGAGGTTGTCGATAGCCTTTTGTTGGGCTGGATCGATGCCGGAGACCAACAAACGCTTCGCATTGTCGCGCCGGTCACGGGCCGCCCCCAAGGTAATTTCAGGATAGGCCCCGATGGTCAGCGTCTCTTGCGCGCCGCCATGGCGATAAGCCAGTTTCCAGATTTTGCCGCCAGCCGGTGTCACCCAAAGCTGCAAGCCCTTGCCATCGGATAGCTTCACTACGGAAGCAGCGGGCTTTGCGCCCCTGATCTGCACGTCCGAAAGGGCCATTTGTTGGTCTCCTGCTCAGGCACGTTGCCAAGAGACCAACAAAGAGACCAACAAAGCCGCTGACTGTCAACGGATGCCCATGAACGCCAACGACGCAAAAACCCGGCAAATCCGCCTGTTATGGGCTCTTTTCGGGGAAAAATGGTCGTCTACGAAGGAGGTGGTGGTGCCCGAGACCGGAATCGAACCAGTGACACAGCGATTTTCAATCGCTTGCTCTACCAACTGAGCTACTCGGGCGCCGACGGTCGCGCTGGGCGCACCGCGTTGATGGCCGGGGTATAGTCGCTCGCTTTTCGCCTGTCCAGAGTTTCGTTGCGCGGAGACCAGCAGCCTGGCTTTGGCGAACCGGTGCCTCAGCGGTGGCGGCCAGCACCCTCGCTCGCGCCGTCATCATCAGCCGGTCGGTCATTGCCTTCCTCGACCGGCACGACGTAGCGATCGGTCAGCCAGCGGTTGAGGTCCACATTGGCGCAGCGCTTCGAACAGAAGGGCTTGAAGGCGGCTTCGGTCGGCTTCGAGCAGACCGGACAGGTGCGGCTGGCTGCCCGCACCGGAAACTCGACTGGCGTTGCCATCACGCCCCCTCCCTTGCAAGACGCGCGGCATCGGCCTGCCTGAGCTCGGTCTTCAGGATCTTGCCATAGTTGCTCTTTGGCAGGGCGTCCATAAAGACGTAATCCTTTGGCCGCTTGAAGCGGGCGATGCGCGACAGGCAAAGGGCATCGAGGTCAGCCTTGCCGGCCTCGCCGACGACATAGGCGATCACCACCTCGCCCCAATCCGGATCGGACCTGCCAATCACCGAGACCTCGCGCACAGCCGGGTGCTCGAGCAGCACCTCCTCGACCTCGCGCGGATAGATGTTGGAGCCGCCGGAAATGATCAGGTCATTGGCGCGGTCCTTGAGCACAAGATAGCCTTCGGTATCGAAGACCCCGACATCGCCGGTGTGGAGCCAGCCATCGCGCAGCGAGCGGGCGCTGGCGGCCTCGTTGTTCCAGTAGCCGGACATCACAGGCGTGCCCCGGCAGATCACCTCGCCGGTCTCTCCGGGCGGCAGGTGGCGGCCCTCGGGATCGACGACGGTGGTTTCGATGCAGGCGAAGGCGCGGCCCGCCGAGGAGATGCGCTCCAGCCAGCGCGGGTGGTGCGTATCGCCGACCTCGCCCTTCGGCAGGTGGGTGATGGTCATCGGGCTCTCGCCCTGGCCATAGATCTGGGCCAGACACGGACCCAGATGCGCGAGCGCGGCGCGCGTGTCCTCGACATACATCGGCGCGCCTCCCCAGGTGATGGTGCGGATGGCGCCGGGCGCGAAGGCCGCGCCGCTGCCCACGAGGCGCTTGATCATGGTCGGCGCGGCGAACATCGAGACATTGCGCCAGCGGTTCATGGTGGCCGCAATCTCGAACGGCTCAAAGGACCCGCTTTCGGGCACCAGATTGATGCCGCAGCGCATGACATGGGCCATGATGTAAAGGCCCGAGCCGTGGCTCATCGGAGCGGCATGCAGGATGGGATGGCCGGGCTCGACGCGGTCGACCTCCAGAGCATAGGCCTGGCTCATGGCGGCAAGGTTGCCATGGGAGAGCATCGCGCCCTTGGGCCGCCCGGTGGTGCCGGAGGTGTAGAACAGCCAGGCCAGATCGCTGCCCGCCCGCGGCATGGGCGGGGCAGGCTCGGACGCCGCCAGCTGCGCCCAATCTGCCGAGCCGAAGCGGACCAGATGCTCCAGCGAGGCAGGAGCGTGTCCGGCTACGGCGCTTTCGAGATCGGCCGAAACGAAGGCCAGCCGCGCGCCGGAATGTTCAAGGATGTAGGCGATCTCCAGCCCATGCAGCTTGGCATTGACCGGCACGGCGGCGAGACCCGCATGCCAGATGGTATACAGCGCCTCGACATAGGCCGGGGTGTTGCCGGCAATGATGGCGACACGGTCACCGGGCACCAGCCCGAAACGCTGCCGAAGGCCGGCCGCGCGGCGGGCCACGATGTCAGCCAGGGCGCCATAGCGGGCGGTGATGGCAAGGCCATGGCCAAGTGCCGGCGCATCGGGATCGGCCAGGGCCGTGCGCTGCAACCACAAGGCGATGTTCATGCGCTCATCTCCTGCATGCGCGGCCTTTCGCCACTGGTGTCAGTTGGCAGCCTGAAGCCAGCCCATGTGGACCGGATAGCCTTCGCCGCCGAGCAGCGACAGCGTCTCGTAGAGCGGCAGGCCAACGACGGCACTGTGCGAGCCGACCAGCTTGACAATGAACGAACCGGCAATGCCCTGAGCCGCATAGCCGCCGGCCTTGCCGCGCCACTCGCCGCTGGCCAGATAGGTTTCGATGTCTTCCGAAGAAAGGCGCTTGAAGCGGATGCGCGTCTCGACCAGGCGTTCGCGGAAGGCGCCTTTCGGCGTCACCAGCGTCACCGCCGTGTAGACCCGGTGGGCGCGGCCCGACAGCAGCCTGAGGCACTCGGCTGCTTCGTCCACGATCTCGGGCTTGGGCAGCACGCGCCGGCCCAGCGCGACGACCGTGTCGGCGGCAATGATGTAGGAGCTGGTCAGTTCCGGCTGGTTGCCGGTGACGACATAGGCAGACTCGGCCTTCTCGCGTGCGAGCCGCCGGGCCAGATCGCGCGGGCGCTCGTTCTTCTTCGGGGTCTCGTCGATGTCGGTCGGCAGCGGCGGGGCGGCCGTGATGCCGGCCTGGTCAAGCAAGGCGGGCCGGCGCGGGCTGGCGGAGGCCAGCACCAGCCGGGGCCGCCAGCCGGGCCCCGATGACGAGGGTGACGGGGAGGAGGATGAGGCACGGCGGCCAAACACGGGCGGTCCACTTCTGTTGTTTCACCCAGTGGCTTACGGGATCGGCGGGGAAAAGTGAACTGTGGGCCGGCTTTCGCCAACTGCACTGTCACCCCGGCCTCGCGCCGGGATAACGGCGCGGGCGGTGATTGTCCCCGAACGACATCACTACCCCGTCAGGCGACCGCTTCGGCAGGAGGTGGACCAGCCGGCTGCCCTGCCAGCGCCCTCGCCGCGTCGCGGTCTGCCTTCTCGCGCGCGCGGAAGGCGCGGATACCGAGCGGGATCGCCGCGAAATAGCCGATCACGATCAGGCTCAGCGCCTCGAACGGATAGGCCACGACCAGAGCCACGGCCAGCGTGACGATGACGAAAATGGGGGCCACCCACTGGCGTGGCACCCTCGCGCCAAGCGTCTTGCCGGCATACATCGGCACCGTCGAGATCGTGAGGAAGGCACAGGCCAGCACATAGAGCGCCACCGGAACGGCCCCGTAGGGCTGCACCGGAAAACCAAGGAAATGCAGGTATAACGGCAGCATCACCGTGACCGCGCCAGCCGGCGCTGGCATGCCGGTGAAGAAGTTCTTCTGCCAGTCCGGCCGGTCCGGATCGTCGATCATCACGTTGAATCGTGCCAGCCTGAGGCACATGGCGATGGCGAAGATGATGCAGACGATCCAGCCGAGGTTCTTCAGATCCCTGAGCACGAAATGATACAGGATCACCGCTGGCACGACGCCAAAATTGACGAAATCGGCCAGCGAATCGAGCTGCTCGCCGAAGCGGGAGGTGCCCTTGAGAAAGCGCGCCAGCCGCCCGTCGACGCCATCGAGCGCAGCGGCGATGAGCACGCAGACCACACCCAGTTCGAGCTTGCCCTCGATCGCCAGGCGCATGCCGGTGAGGCCGAGCGCAAGGCCCAGCAGCGTGATCAGGTTGGGCGCCAGAAGCCGGAACGGGATCGGCTTGAAGCGCCGCTTCTTCGGCTCGTCCCGGTCAGGCTGGAAGGGGGGAAACAGATCGCTCACTGGACAGGCCTTTCACGGATGGCCGCACCGTAATCCGAAGCTGCGGGGCTCACAAGCCGGCAAGGCCGGGCCAGGCCGGATGGCTGGCGCGATGATCACAACTTCGCAAGGAGCGCGTCCGGCAAGGGCGCGGCGGTGTATGATCGTGCATGAATACCCGTCATCGCCTGCATCCGTCGATCGGCCTGCTGCCTTGTCCTGCGCTGCCTTGCCGCCGTCCCGGCTCTCGCATTGCGCCAGCAACGGCCCTTGCCGCGGCCTTTCTGGCGTGCGCTGCCCCTGCCCTCGCCGGCCCGGTCAGCTTCGGGCCGAGCCTGTCCGGTCAGGGCTGGAAACCGCTGACCTTCCGTTCGCTGACGCCGATGGGATTTGCAGCGGAAGGGGCAAGCCAGCTCACCATCCGCGGGCAGAAGGCGGTGAGTGTGATCTGGCGCAGCCTCGATGAGGAAAGTTGGCCGCTGACGGCTGCGCGCTGGCGCTGGCGGGTCAACAGCGGCCCGCCGGCCACGGACCTCTCCAGAAAGGGCGGGGATGACCGCGCCATCGCGCTCTACTTCGTGTTTGCACGCGATGCCGCGGCAGCCAATGCCGCCAGGGGCGCGCAGAGCCTGACCTCGGCCATGTGGTGGTCGTCGGGCGCGGCGCTGGTCTATGTCTGGGGCGGCAGCGGGCCCCGGAATGCCGTGCTTGCCAGCCCGCACATGGGCTCCAGCGGCAAGCTGGTGCTGCGCGTGCCGGGCGGGGTGGTCGACGGCAAGTGGCTGACCGAGCGGGCCGATCTGGCCGCCGATTTCCGCCGCGCCTTCGGGCGGGACCCCGGCCCGCTGGTCGGCATCGCCGTCTCGGCGGATTCCGACGACACGGGTGCCAGCATCGATGCAGCCATCGACGGGCTCAGGCTGGAATAGATTTCGCCAGCCCGGTCAGGAGCAGGCCGGTCAGGAGCAGGCGCAGGCATGAACGTTTCCTCGCACCGGCGCGGGCGCGCGGTCGCGCTTGCCTCGGCGCCCGGTCAGGACCGGGCGCTGCGGGATCACTGGGTGCGGAAGACGCGGGCGACCTCGGCTGAGCCGATGTCGGCAATCACGGTTTCGCCGGCAATCGCGGTCTGGCCTTCGCTGACCAGCAGCTTGACGGCGATTGGCAGGTAGACATCGACGCGGCTGCCGAAGCGGATCAGGCCGAAACGCTCACCGGGGGCCAGCACCGCGCCTTCCTTGATGAAGGGCACGATTCGCCGTGCGATCAGGCCGGCGATCTGCACGACCACGATGGGGCCGGCAGGGGTGTCGATGATCAGCGCGTTGCGCTCGTTGTCATCGCTGGCCTTGTCAAGTTCGGCATTGAGGAACAGTCCGGGCGTGTAGGCGATCTTGCGGACCGTGCCGCTCACGGGTGAGCGGTTCACATGGCAATCGAACACATTCATGAACACCGACACGCGGGTCATCGGCTCGGCGGGCATCTCCAGTTCGGGCGGCGGAACGGCCTGCACGATCATGCTGATGCGGCCATCGGCGGGCGAGATCACCAGCCCCTCGCGCTGCGGGGTCACACGCGCCGGATCACGGAAGAAGTAGCAGATCCATATGGTGATGATCAGGCCGATCCAGCCGAATGGCGACCACAGGTGGCCGAGCACCGCTGTCGCCACCGCACCGATGGCGATGAACGGATAGCCTTCCTTATGGATGGGAACGAACAGCTTCTTGACGGAATCGAGGATGGACATCGGGGGCAGCTCTCGGTGTTCAGACACATCGTTCGGCCCTCATGTACGAGGGAACGT
>JAPLOV010000150.1:6629-9996 GCA_026400565.1 Hyphomicrobiales bacterium
CGTGCTTCCGCGCCATAGGCAAGTGCAGGCAAGCTGTGCGTCGAAGCCCCTATCAGGCGGCGTTCTTGCCGCAGACCAGCCGTTCGAGCCTGAGATAGGCGATGGCGGCGACGAGGCTTCCCGCCAGCCCGCCAAGAATCGCGGCCTGCCTGCCGAACCCGTCATAGATCATGGCGAACAGCAACGGCGAGGCCGCGAACAGCATGTTAAGGAAGAACGAGAGCTTGCCCAGCATCGAGGCATAGCCGCCCGAGCCGAACAGTTCGAACGGCAAGGTGGCGCGCGAGGTCGCGATCAGCCCTGTCGCCATCCCGTAAAGGCCCATTGCCAGGGCCAGCAGCGCGGTTTGCGCCAGACCTGGCGGCATGGTGCCCAGCGCCAGCAGCATCAGCACGAACACGACCGGCGACATCAGCGAGGCCCCGGCGACGATGCGAACGCCAGGCACCTTGCCGGACAGCGCGAAATCGATGATTCGGGCCAGAAAGGTGAAATAGGCTGTCACCGAAGCCAGAAAGATGGCCATCCCGGTCTCCATGCCGCCCTGCAGGAACATGGCGACGAAGAACAATGGCAGCCCCCATGAGACAAGCCCGCTGAATCCGGCTGCGAGGATCAGAAGCCAGAAGCCCTGCCGCCGCTGCGCATCGGATAACTGGCCGGAAGCGATCTTGGGCGCAGACGCATCGCCATCATCGAGCGCCACGGGCGCGCGGATGAGCACATGTGCCAGCGGCAGGCAGACCAGCACCTGCACGGCAGCATAGACGAAGCAGACATTGCGCCAGCCGATCTCCGTCTCCAACCAGCCCGTCAGCGGCCAGACGAAGCCGTTGGACAGCCCGCCAAACAGCATCAGCGCCCTGAGGCCGCGCCGCCCGCGCTCGGGAAAGCTCTGGGTGACGGAGGCCAGCGAACCGATGCTGAGCGAAAGTGGCGTGCCGATGCCGATCAGCACCCAAGCCGCGAGATAACCGACCGGGCCGGTGCTCAGGCCGATGCCGACCAGTCCTGCGGCCAGCAGCAGCTTGCCGATGAGCATCGGGTGACGCGCCCCACCTTCATCGATCCAGCGCCCGAAGCGCGGGCCAACCAGCGCTGCGATGAACAGCATGACGGTGATCCCGCCATAGATGACGTTGCGACCGATGCCGAGATCGGCGCTGATCTGGCGATCAAGGATCGAGGGCAGATACAGCGTCGTGCCCCAGCCCAGGATCTGCGTGGTTGCCAGTCCAAGGATGAACAGGGGAAACGAGCGCGCGGACCGGGCAGGAGCGGCAAGCGTCATTTGGTCAACGTGATCCTGACGCTGGGTTCCTCGGCGGCGGCGGCGCGCTTGAGGGTTTCCTCTGCGACGGCAACCTCGCGCTGGCGGTTCCAGAGCGCGGCATAGATGCCGTTCTGTACCAGCAGCATGTCATGGCTGCCGCGCTCGGCGATCACGCCCTTGTCGAGCACAATGATCTCATCGGCGTTGACGACCGTCGAGAGCCGGTGCGCGATGACCAGCGTGGTGCGGCCCACGG
Source organism: Hyphomicrobiales bacterium (assembly GCA_026400565.1). GTDB lineage: Bacteria > Pseudomonadota > Alphaproteobacteria > Rhizobiales > Beijerinckiaceae > Allobosea. Next base: position 8,159 of record JAPLOV010000150.1, read on the forward strand.
AGACCTTGTCGAGCGCATCCTGGATCTCGCGTTCGGTGAAGCTGTCGAGCGCGCTCGTCGCCTCGTCCAGCACCAGCACAGGCGGCGCCTTCAGCAAGGTGCGGGCAATCGCCACGCGCTGCTTCTCGCCGCCCGAGAGCTTGAGGCCGCGCTCGCCGACCTGGGTGTTGTAGCCATCCGGCAGAGAGGCGATGAAGCGGTCGATCTGCGCCATCGCGGCGGCGGCCCTGACATCCTCGTCGGAGGCCCCGCCGCGGCCATAGGCGATGTTGTAGCCGATGGTGTCGTTGAACAGCACTGTGTCCTGCGGGACCATGCCGATCGAGGCTCGCAGCGAGGCCTGCGTCACGCTGGCGATATCCTGCCCGTCGATCAGCACGCGCCCGGCATTGGGTTCGTAGAAGCGGAACAGCAACCGCGAGATCGTCGACTTGCCGGCCCCGGACGGCCCGACGATGGCAACTGTCTTGCCGGGCGGCACGGTGAAGCTGATGCCCTTGAGGATCTTGCGCTCGGGAACATAGGCGAAGTGCACATCCTCGAAGCGGACCTCGCCCGCCGCGACCTTGAGCGCCGGCGCGCCGGGCTTGTCGAGGATTTCAGGATCGCGGCCAAGCAGCGCGAACATCTCCTCGATGTTCAGCGTGGCCTGCTTGATCTCGCGGTAGACCGTGCCCATGAAGTTGAGCGGCGTGTAGAGCTGGATCAGCAGGGCATTGATCAGCACGAAGTCGCCGATCGTATTGCGGCCCGAGCGGATGCCATCGACGCACATCCACATGGCGATGGTCAGCGCGATGGAGAAAATCAGCGCCTGGCCGAAGTTCAGCACCGCCAGCGACTGGTAGGCGCGCACGCTGTTCTTCTCGTATTTGGCCATGGCGACGTCATAGCGCGCTGTCTCGCGCCGCTCGGCGCTGAAGTATTTTACGGTCTCGAAATTCAGCAGCGAATCGATGGCCTTTCCGTTGGCGTCAGTGTCGCTGTCGTTCATGTTGCGGCGTATGTTGATGCGCCACTCGGTCGCCTTGATGGTGAAGCCCATGTAGAGCGTCACCATGGTGAGCAGTAGCAGCACATAGCGCCAGTCGAAGGTCCAGAGCAGCACGATGATCATCAGTGTGAGCTCGACGATCACCGGCACAAGCTGGTTGAGGCCCAGCCGGACCATGTCCTCGATGCCGCTTCTGCCGCGCTCCAGCACGCGGGTCAGCGCGCCGGTCTTGCGCTCGAGGTGGAAGCGCAAGGAGAGGTGGTGCAGGTGCGCGAAGGTCTGGTGCGCGAGCTTGCGGACAGCGTGCATGAACACCGGTGCAAACACCGCATCGCGCATCTGGATGAAGCCGGCGGAGCCAACGCGCATCAGGCCGTAGATTGCGGTCAGCGCCAGCGGTGCGGCGATCAGCCAGCCGATACCGATGCTGCCCGTCTTCGCCAGTTCGGCGCTCAGTGCGTCGGTGGCATATTTGAAGGAAAACGGCACGCCGACGAGGATGACCCGGCCGATGACCAGCAGCACGAAGGCCAGCAGGACACGGACCTGCAGATCCTTGCGATCCTGCGGCCACAGATAGGGCCACAAGGCGCGAAAGGTTGAAACAAACCCGCCCGATGCGGCCGAGACGGCGGGCTTCGGGGCAGTGCTGGCAGGTGGCGACATCGGTGAGGGGAATCCACGTTCTGGTCTCAATGTAGGCGTGGGCGTGGCCGAACGCCAATCCTTCTGATGCAGGTGCGCCTTGCCCGTGGCGCAGGCGGCAGCTGCAGACAGCCACAAACGGCTGCCTTGCCACCCCGGCCCTCACAGGGTCGGGGCGATCAGGCCGCGCCGCCGCCAC
>JAPLOV010000012.1 GCA_026400565.1 Hyphomicrobiales bacterium
ACGTCCTGTCATCCGAGCGGCAGGGCCGAAGGCTGCCCATGCTGAGTGTCCGGGTGCTGGTCGGGCGCCTGCTGAAAAATGGCGAAGTATCCGCTTCGGCCCAGTCCGCGTCGCTCGACAGCGCCTTTCTGCCGCACAGGCCAGCCTATCTGACGGCGGAGGATGCTCAGATCTTCCGGCTTCTCAAGTGGTCAAAGCATCAGCTTGGCTTCCATTTCGTTGCCAAGAGCCATGTCATTGCGGGCGCAGCGGGCGCTGAGGTCCTGAGCGCCATTCTCGCAACCGGTCGCGCACGCCTTCAGAAGATCAATGGCCTGGCACTGATGACAGGTCCCGCAAGACTCGCCCGGTTTGTCTGGCAGGAAGATGATGATGGCGTGTTCTGGCCAGACCTGATCGCGCCGGATGAGGCCAGCTGTCTGTCGACCGATCCCGCAATTTATCTTGATCCCGTTAATGGCGACGTCGGCCCGCTTGATGCCGGCCTGCCTGCGGCGCGGCTGCGGGCATTGTTGACAGCGCCGCCAGTCAGTCCGGCGGCTGCAGTCGAACTGCGCTCCGCCATGGCGAAGGCAGGGCCGCAGCTTGCGGCGCTGGCGCCGCCGCTGCCGGCGCCCGTCGAACAGATCATGGCCAGACCCGTTCCGCAGCTCGTCCTGATGGGCCTTGATGTGGCAGCGGAAAGCCATGACGACGGCTATGGCCGCCGCAGGCATCGTCAGCATACCAGCGCGAAAGAGCGCATCGGGGTTGCCCGCCTCAGGTTTCTCTATCCGGAAGAGATCGTGGTGCCCCTGGGCGAAACGCGCTCCGTGCTCCGTCAGCGCGTGAACGGCCGTCTGTTCGCCCTCGTGCGGGATACGGCGCATGAGGCCGACTGTTTCACGGACCTGCTGGGCCTCGGGTTCGATGCGCTCGACATGACGCGATCAAAGGTCCCCAAAGGCCACGAGGATGATCTCGAACCCGGCGACGGGCAGGATCGGTGGATAGACTTCCTGCTTGACGATCTGCCGGACCTGCAGGCGAAGGGCTGGCAAGTCGACATCACGGACAGCTTTCCTGTCCGCACCGCGCAGGCCAGCGGCGACATGTCGGTCCGCATCGGCGAGGCTGTCCGTGACAGTTCCGGGATCGACTGGTTCAACCTGGATTGCGGGGTCCTTGTCGATGGCGTCGCGGTGGATCTGACGGACGCCATCGCCAATCTGATCCGGGCGAGATCATGGGACTCCGGCGAGGGTCCCGCACTGGATGACGGGGGGAATTTTTTGCTTCCCCTGCCGGACGGGCGTTTGTTGTCCTGCCCTGTGGACCGGATGAAGGCCATGATGGCTGGTCTGCTGCGCCTGTTTGATGGTGCGCCATTCCAGGGCGGCAAAGGCGGTCCGCTGCGCTTCAAGGCGAACCACAGCGCCGATCTTGCCGAACTGGAGGCGGTGACGGCCGGGCTGGGCGTGGTCTGGACCGGGGCCGAACGGCTCAGGACGCTCGGGCTGGCGCTCAGAGCGGCCATGGCGGATGGCGGAAGCTTGCCTGCGATCTCTGTGCCCGAGGGATTTCTCGCCAGGCTGCGATCTTACCAGCAGATAGGCCTGAACTGGCTCGGTTTTTTGCGCAGCAGCGGTTTCGGCGCGGTACTCGCCGATGACATGGGTCTTGGCAAGACCGTCCAGACATTGGCCCTTCTGGCTGTCGAGAACGCTGCCGGACGGCTGGATAAACCGGCTCTGGTGGTCGCGCCCACCAGCCTGCTCGGCAACTGGCAGCGCGAGGCCGCCCACTTTGTCCCCGGACTCAAGGTGATGGTCTCCCACGGCCTTGAACGCAAGAAAGGCTTCGGCGCCTTCACAAGCCATGACCTTGTCATCACGTCCTATCCGCTTGTGGCACGCGACCACGCCGTTCTGGCTGACGTCCACTGGTCCGTGCTGGTTTTGGACGAAGCACAGCTGCTGAAGAACCCGGATGCCGAGACCACGCAGCGGATTGACGCGCTGAAGGCCGATTGGCGTCTGGCCCTTTCCGGCACGCCGGTGCAGAACAACCTGACGGAGATCTGGTCGCTGTTTCATCTCATCAACAAGGGGTTGCTGGGCGAAAGAAAGGCTTTCCAGTCCTTCTATCGCGCGCCGATCGAGAAGAAGGGCGATGCACAACGCAGCGCGCTCCTGGCGCGGCGCGTGCGGCCCTTCATCTTGCGCCGCACCAAGGCCGAGGTGGCGCGTGATCTGCCGCCAAAAACCGAGATCACCGAAACGGTCGAACTGGAAGGGGCCCAGCGCGACCTTTACGAGACCATCCGGCTGGCCATGCAGAAGAAGGTGCGCGATGCGCTCGCTCGCCAAGGCCTCGCCAGAAGCCACATCATCGTGCTCGATGCGCTGCTCAAGCTGAGGCAGGCGGCGCTGGATCCGCGTCTGGTCAAAGGCCAGGAAGCCAAGGCCAGCGCTGGTTCGGCCAAGCTGCGGCGCCTGATGGAACTGCTCACGATCCTGGCGGCGGAGCAGCGCCGCGTCGTGGTCTTCTCGCAGTTCACCTCGATGCTTGATCTGATCGAGGAGCAGCTCGACGCTGGCGCCATCGGCTTTGTCCGCCTCGACGGGCAGAGCCGCGACCGGACCGAACTGACGCGGCAGTTTCAGGATGGTGACGCACCGGTTTTTCTGGTCAGCCTGAAAGCCGGCGGCGTGGGCCTGAACCTGACCGCGGCGGACACGGTCATCCTGTTCG
>JAPLOV010000143.1 GCA_026400565.1 Hyphomicrobiales bacterium
ACTCGGAAGAAGACTCCAACCTGTCGCGCATGGCCAACAAAGGCATGGTCAAGAAGGAAGATTTCAAGATCGTTGGCCGTTCCGACAAGATCCCTGGCTCGCCTTATGCCTATCTGACGTCGCTGCCGGCTGATCTCAAGGCTGCCATCCGCACGGCCTTCTTTGACGCTCCAACCAAGGGCAAGGCAGCTTTCGACAAGCTGACTGACGGCAAGTCGCCCGGCTTCGCCCCGGCCGCGCACTCCGACTATCAGGTCACCATCGAACTGCAGAAGTTCGTCGACAGCCTGCGCCGCCGCAGCGGTTCCTGAAGCCCTTCGTTCACGACACGGGGCGTCACACACTGCCGTGTGACGCCCTTTTCATTGTCCTGCGAGTTCCTTGTCCTCCGAGCCGATCGGTCCGCATCATGGCCCATGCAATCCCGCGCCTTCCCGACACGCAGATCGCGGCCCTGTCGGCGGCCTATCGCTCCGCACAGGCTGCCAAGCGCCGGACCACACTCATTGGCGTTCTCGTGCTGGCCATCCTCATCATGGTGGCAGGCCGCGTCGCGGAGGTCGATCTCGTCAAGCTCTGGAACAATGCCGGCCAGCTCACAAGCTATCTGGGCCGCATCTTCTATCTTGACAACGGCAAGCTGGTGTTTACCGACGTGGCCGACTGGTACTGGGGTCTCGGCCGCTGGATGAGCCGGCTATGGGATACGCTCCTGATCGCCTATCTTGGCACGTTGTTCGGTGCGATCGGTGCGTTCTTCCTGTGCTTCGCGGCCACCATCAACCTCGCCGTCAATCCGGCGCAGCGCTTCCTTGCACGCCGCTTCCTGGAATTCTGCCGCACAGTGCCGGAGATCGTCTTTGCCCTGATCTTCGTGGTCGCCTTCGGGCTTGGGCCCGTGCCCGGTGTGTTGGCGATCATGATCCACACCGTCGGCGCGCTCGGCAAGCTGTTCGCCGAAGTGGTCGAGAACATCGACATGAAGCCGGTCGAAGGTGCGATCGCCTCCGGTGCGACACGATGGCAGGCGATCCGCTATTCGGTGGTGCCGCAGGTGTTGCCAAATTTTGCCAGCTATGCATTGCTGAGGTTCGAGATCAATGTGCGCGGCGCTTCCGTCATGGGCTTCGTCGGAGCCGGCGGCATCGGGCAGGATCTGATCGAGGCGATCCGCAAGTTCTACTATTCAGATGTTTCGGCCATCCTGCTTCTGATCATCGCAGCCGTCATGATCATCGATCTCGTCACCGAGCGCATCCGCCACCGCCTGATCTCGCTGGAGCATGGCCGATGAAAACCTCACGCATGTTTCCTGACCAGGCCGCCATCAGGGCGCGTCATGCCGCGCTTGTCGCCGGCTCGCAGCGCGAGCGCTGGGTGACGCTGGCGGTCGTGCTGGCCATGGCTGGCGTGGCGCTGCTGGCCATCGTCAGGCTGGAATTCTCGTTTGCCAGGCTCGGCAGCGGGATCGTGCAACTTGGCACCTTCCTCGGGCTGATGGTGCCACCGACGCCGGGCACGCAATTGTGGGCCCTGCTGAAGGCACTGGCCGAAACCGTGGCAATTGCATTTCTGGGCACGCTTCTGGCTGCGCTCATCGCGTTCCCGCTCGGCTTTCTGGCGGCGCGCAACACCATGGCAAACCGGTTGGTGCGGTTCCTGACGCGCCGCTTCTCGGATTCGATCCGGGGGGTCGATACGCTGATCTGGGCGCTGATCTGGATCAACGTGGTTGGGCTCGGGCCGTTTGCCGGCGTGCTGGCCATCATGACCAGCGATATCGGCGCGTTCTCCAAGCTTTATTCGGAAGCAATCGAGGCCATCGACCGCCGGGCTGGCGAGGGGGTCACCTCGACGGGCGGGAGCAGGGTCCATGCAATCCGCTTCGGCATCGTGCCGCAGGTCATGCCGGTGCTGATCAGCCAGATGCTGTACTACTTCGAATCCAACACGCGCTCCGCCACCATCATCGGCATTGTCGGCGCGGGCGGTATCGGGCTTTATCTGGCGGAGATGATCCGGACCTACGAGTGGGATCAGGTAGCCTTCATCATCCTGATGATCCTCGTCACGGTGGCGGCGATCGACTTCGTATCGTCGCGGCTCAGGCTGGCGATCGTGGGAGAAAGGACCGGCCGGCTGTGAATTCCGTCATCGGGCTGTCATCCGGTGTTGGCAAGGCGGGCCACATGGACGAACAAGACCTTTCGCAGGATCGCAGGGCCACCCTTGCCATTCTGGCGCGCGGCACGGAGACCGAACTCGCCGCACCGCTGGCGCGGCACTGGCCCGATCTGGCCGTTCGCGACCTCAAGCGCCCGGAAATCGGCCTTGTCATGGTGCGTGGCCGGATGGGCGGGGATGGTGCCGCGTTCAATCTCGGTGAAGCCACGGTGACCCGGGCCGTTGTCGAGCTGGCATCGGGCCGGCGCGGCCATGGCCAGATGCTTGGCCGCAATCCCAGGCTTGCCCGCATGGCGGCCATCGCCGATGCGCTGTGGCAGGATGCAGCGGAGCGGCCATTGGTCGAGCGCGACATCCTTGCGCCAATCCGCGCCCGTCTGGCACGCGCCGCGACGCAGACCCGCGCCGAGACAGCAGCGACCCGCGTCGATTTCTTCACGCTCGTGCGGGGGGAAGGTTGACCATGTCCGCGCTTTCGCCCCTGTCGCTGGCTTCCGGCTTTGCCAATCCCGTGTTCGACAGCCAGTCAGCCTTCCGCCGCACCATGGAGGCGCTGTCGCGACCTGGCCAGATCCGTGTGCTGGGCGATGGCCTGAGCGCCGAAACGCCGCTCGCGCCTGCTGCTGCGGCCATCATCCTGGCCATGTGCGATTTCGAGACGCCGCTTTATCTTTCGCCCTCCATCGCGGCGACGCACGGCGTGGCTGAGTTCCTGCGCTTTCACACCGATGCACCTGTGGTTCGGGAGCCGGCGCATGCTGCCTTCGCGCTGATCGATCTCAGGGTCGATGCGCTTGATCTCTCCGGCTTTGCCCAGGGCACGGCGGAGTATCCCGACCGCTCCACCACGGTGATCGCGCTGTGTGACAGCGTCGAGGCCGGTGCAGCAATGTCGCTCGCCGGGCCGGGGATCGCCGGCATGTCCGAGATGTGCATCACGCCGCTGCCCGAGGTTTTTGCCGCACAATGGGCGTCCAACCGGGCCTCTTTTCCGCTTGGCGTGGACATCCTGTTTGCCGCCGGGGACCGGGTCGTGGCCTTGCCCCGCAGCATACGTCTTGTCGGGAGGGCTGGCTGATGTATGTCGCCGTCAAGGGTGGCGAACGGGCCATCGCCAATGCCCATGCCTTGCTGGCAGAAAAGCGGCGCGGTGACACGGGCGTTCCGGCGATCGGCATCGACCAGATCGATGGGCAACTGGCGCTCGCGGTCGACCGGGTGATGACCGAGGGCTCGCTGTGTGACCGCAAGCTCGCGGCGCTGGCGATCAAGCAGGCACGCGGTGACCTGATCGAAGCCATTTTCCTGGTGCGCGCCTACCGCACGACCTTGCCGCGCTTCGGCTTTTCCGAGCCTCTCGATACCGGCGCCATGCAGGTGCGGCGGCGCATTTCGGCGACCTACAAGGATCTGCCGGGCGGGCAGGTGCTGGGTCCGACCTTCGACTACACCCACCGGCTGATCGATTTCGCGCTGGCAGCAGACGGCGGTGGCGACGCTGTCACGCCAGCCGCCACGGCACCCCCCGATGACAGCGAGCGCATGGTCCGCGTCACTGACATCATCGCTGCGGAAGATCTGATCGAGGCCAATCCCGCGCCACAGGACAGCCAGCCGGTCGGCGACCTGACGCGCGATCCGCTGGGTTTTCCCGCTGGCCGAGACCTGCGCCTGCAAAACCTTGCGCGCGGCGACGAAGGGTTTCTGCTGGCGCTGGGGTATTCGACGCAGCGCGGCTATGGCCGCAATCACCCGTTCGTCGGCGAGATCCGCATGGGCGAGGTCGAGGTCGAACTGTTTGTCGAGGATCTCGGCTTTGCTGTCCCGCTTGGCGACATCACCGTCACCGAATGCCAGATGGTCAACCAGTTCAAGGGCTCGCTGACCGAGCCGCCCCGCTTCACGCGCGGCTACGGGCTCGGCTTTGGCCATTGCGAGCGCAAGGCCATGTCGATGGCGCTGGTCGACCGCGCACTCCGGGCCGACGAGTTCGACGAGGAGCGCAAGGGGCCTGCACAGGACGAGGAGTTCGTGCTGTCACACTCCGATAACGTGCAGGCGACCGGCTTCGTCGAGCACCTGAAGCTGCCGCACTATGTCGACTTCCAGGCCGAGATTGCCATGCTGCGCCAGATGCGGGCCGAGGTCGCGGCACGTCTTTCCGGCCAGCACCAGGCGGAGGCTGCCGAATGACCACGCACGCTGAAACCATGCCTTACAACTTCGCCTACCTTGACGAGCAGACCAAGCGGATGATCCGCCGCGCGATCCTCAAGGCCATCGCCATCCCCGGCTATCAGGTGCCGTTTGCCAGCCGCGAGATGCCGATGCCCTATGGCTGGGGCACTGGCGGGGTTCAGGTCACGGCGGCGATCCTCGGGCCGGACGATGTGCTCAAGGTCATCGACCAGGGGGCTGACGACACCACCAACGCCGTTTCGATCCGCGCCTTCTTCGCTAGGACCTCGAATGTCTCTGTCACCACCGCGACAGCGGACGCGACCATCATCCAAACGCGGCACCGCATTCCGGAAGCCGTGCTCGGGGCTGATCAGGTGCTGGTCTACCAGGTACCGATCCCCGAGCCGCTGCGCTTTCTCGAGCCGCGTGAGACCGAGACGCGGACCATGCACGCGCTTGCTGAGTACGGGCTGATGCACGTGAAGCTCTATGAGGACATCGCGCGCCACGGCCACATCGCCACGGCCTATGCCTACCCCGTCGAGGTCGCCGGCCGCTACGTGATGGACCCGTCCCCGATCCCGAAGTTTGACAACCCGAAGATGGATAATTGCCCGGCACTGCAGCTGTTTGGTGCCGGCCGCGAGAAGCGCATCTATGCCATTCCGCCCCACACAAAGGTCGTGTCGCTGGATTTTGAGGATCACCCTTTCGAGCGCAGCCGATTCGATGTGCCCTGTGCGCTGTGCGGCGCAAGCGACAGCTACCTCGACGAGGTCGTCACCGACGACCGGGGCGGGCGCATGTATGTCTGCTCGGATACCGACCATTGCGAGGGCCGGCGCGCCAGCGGCCATCGTGGTGCGATGCTGGCCGATGATCCTGCCGCCGCTTCCGCGCGGGAGGCGGCAGAATGATATCCGGCGCATCAAGAACGCCGCTGCTCAGCGCTCGCTCGCTGGCCAAGAGCTATGGTGGCCGGCCCGCCTGCCAGCAGGTCTCGATGAGCATCGACGAGGGCGAGGTGCTCGCCATCGTGGGCGAGTCCGGCTCGGGCAAGTCGACCTTGCTCAACCTCCTGTCGGGCCGGCTTGCGCCCGACACAGGTGAGGTCCGCTATCGCATGCGTGACGGTGTCGAGCGTGATCTGGCGCGACTGTCGGAAGCCGAGCGGCGGCTTCTGGCCCGCACCGACTGGGGTTTCGTGCATCAGGATGCGGCCCTTGGCCTTCGCATGAACGTTTCCGCCGGCGGCAACATCGGCGAACGGCTGATGGCGGTCGGCGACCGGCATTATGGCCAGATCCGCGATACGGCGGCGAACTGGCTCACCCGCGTCGAGATCGGCATTGACCGGATCGACGACAAGCCGACCGCCTATTCGGGCGGCATGCGGCAGCGCCTTCAGATTGCCCGCAATCTCGTGACCTCGCCGCGCCTCGTGTTTATGGACGAGCCTACCGGCGGGCTCGATGTCTCGGTGCAGGCGCGCCTGCTGGATCTCATCCGCGGACTGGTGGCAGACCTCGGCCTTGCGGTGGTTCTGGTTACGCATGACCTCGCCGTGGCACGGCTCCTGTCCCACCGCATCATCGTGATGAAGGAGGGCCATGTCATCGAGACAGGCCTGACAGACCGGGTGCTCGATGACCCGCAGGCACCCTACACGCAGCTTCTGGTTTCCTCGGTGCTGGCAGCATGACCGCTCATCCCGATACCATTGCGCTCGTCGTCGAGGATCTCGGCAAGAGCTTCACGCTGCACATGCATGGCGGCACCCGGCTGCCTGTCGTCTCGCAGGTCGGCTTTGAGGTGCATGCCGGCGAGTGCGTCGTGCTCGGTGGGCCGTCGGGCGCGGGCAAATCCTCGATCCTGAAAATGCTCTATGGCAACTATCTTGCCGGAAGCGGGCACATCCGCGTGCGCCATGGCAGAGCACTGGTTGATATCGTCGAGGCCGAACCGCGCGCAATTCTCGACATCCGCCGGATGACGCTGGGCTATGTCAGCCAGTTCCTCAGGGTCATCCCGCGCGTGCCGGCCATCGAGATCGTCGCCGAACCAGCCCTTGCGGCCGGCGTGGAGAGAACTGCCGCGCTGGAGCGGGCGAGCGGCCTGCTGCACGCGCTGAACCTGCCCGAACGGCTGTGGCGCCTGCCGCCTGCCACCTTCTCGGGCGGCGAGCAGCAGCGCGTCAACATCGCCAGGGGCTTTGCCGGTGAGCACAGCATCCTCATCCTTGACGAGCCGACGGCATCGCTTGATGCCGTCAACCGCGAGGCCGTCATCGGCTTGATGGCAGCCCGCAAGGCGACGGGCACGGCCTTTGTGGGCATTTTCCATGATGAGGAGGTCCGCGCCCGCGTCGCCGACCGCATCATTGATGTCTCTGCCTTCGCCGCGCGGGAGGCCGCATGAACGCGCCAGCGACAACGGCGCAGCGCGCCACGCGCCTGTCGGATGACCCGCTGATCCACCCAACGGCGGTGGTCAATGGCTGCACGATCGGGCGCTACACGGAAATCGCCGAGCGATGCACGGTGACCGATTCAGGCCTCGGCGACTATTCCTACATGATGCGCGAGTGCGAAGTCTGGACCGCAACCATCGGCAAGTTCGTCAACATGGCCAGCCACGTGCGGATCAACGCCACCAACCATCCGACCTGGCGGGCGACGCTGCACCACTTCACCTACAGGGCTGGCGATTACTGGGCGGATGCCAGCCATGAGCAGGAGTTCTTCGACTGGCGCCGCCGTCATGCCGTGATCATCGGCCACGATGTCGGGATCGGCCACGGTGCGACGGTCCTGCCGGGCGTCACGGTCGGCAACGGGGCCGTGATCGGGGCCGGCGCGGTTGTGTCGAAGGATGTTGCTCCCTACACCATCGTTGGCGGCGTGCCGGCAAGGCTGATCCGCGAGCGCTTCGATGCGGCCACCGGGGCGCGCCTCGATACGATGGCCTGGTGGGACTGGAGCCACAACAGGCTGCGCGACGCACTCGACGATTTCCGGAGCCTCGACACCGAGGCGTTCCTCAGCAGGTACGAGCAGGGTGTTCCACGGCTACGTGGTCACCGAGAACGGGCTGATCGCAGAGGTCGGCGAGGGCCGCGCACCTGAACGCGGGCTTGATCTCAAGGGCGACTATCTGCTGCCCGGCCTCATCGAGATCCACACCGACAATCTGGAGGCCCACTTCCTGCCGCGCCCGAAGGTGCTGTGGCAGGTGGACAGCGCCGTGCAGGCCTATGACGGACAGATCGCCACGTCCGGTATCACCACCGTGTTCGACAGCCTGAGGGTGGGCACGGACGAACACGAGACCCGCACCGAGTTCGTCACGATGACGATGCAACTCGCCGAGGCGCTGGAGCGGGCAAGGGCCGCAGGGCTCCTGAGGGTCGATCATCGCACGCACCTGCGCTGCGAAGTGCCGACGCTGGATGTCCTGGACGCGCTTGAGGCCTTCATCGCGCGCTATACAGTCGACCTGATCTCGCTGATGGACCACACCCCCGGGCAGCGCCAGTTCCGCGATCTGGACAAGTATTTCATCTATTACGGCGGCAAGACTGGCAAATCCATGGATGAGGTACACGCGGTCGTGAGCCATCGGCAGCGTGTCGGCTCGGACCGCGCGGCGCGGCACAGGCCGACCGTGGTCGAGATGGCGCACAAGGCTGGCATCGCACTGGCAAGCCATGACGACACGACACTCGAAGAAGTGCGCGAGTCGATCGGGCAGCGTGTCCGAATCGCCGAGTTCCCCACAACCGTGGAGGCCGCCGCCGCTTCGCGCGCGGCGGGGATGGCGACAGTGATGGGTGCTCCGAACGTGGTGCGCGGCGGTTCCCATTCTGGCAATGTCGCGGCTGTCACGCTGGCCGAGCAGGGCATCCTCGACATCCTGTCATCGGATTATGTGCCAGGCAGCCTGCTGGTGGCCGCGTTCGCTCTGCGCGATGTGCCGGCGGTGGGCGGATTGCCGGGAGCCATCGATCTGGTGACGCGCAACCCTGCCAAGGCCACTGGCCTTAAGGATCGAGGCGAAATCCGGCGGGGCAAGCGGGCCGACCTGATCCGCGTCACCATGCCGGGCGATCACCCCGTCGTGCGCGCCGTCTGGCGCGACGCGGTGCGCGTGGCCTGACGGTGGCGCGATGACACCCCACCCGGCAGCGCTGGAGCCCGTGCTGCCCAAGGCCGAGCAGGCCGTCGGCAAGGGCATCTTCGTGGCGGTGGCCGGTCCGAGCGGGGCTGGCAAGGACAGCCTGATCGCTGGCGCAAAAGCCGTGTTCGCACAGGATGACCGTATCGTCTTTGCGCGCCGCGTGATCACGCGCCCGGCGGATGCCAGTGAGCCTTACGAATCCGTCACGACACTCGCCTTCCGGCTGCGGGCAGCGGAAGGCGGGTTTGCCCTGTGGTGGGCTGCCAACGGACTGAGCTATGGCCTGCCGATCACCGTGATGGACGAACTTGAGCGGGGCCGGATCGTGGTCGCCAATGTCTCGCGCGACATGACGCCCATCATCCGGGACCGGTTCTCACGCACGCTCATCGTGCATGTCACTGCATCCGCCCAGACGCTTGCGACGCGACTGGAAAGCAGGGGCCGCGAGGAAGCGAGCGACCGGGCAAACAGGCTGGCCCGCGCGCTGCTCAAGGATCAGGCGCTGGAAGCGGATGTCCGGATCGAAAACAACGGCGCGCTCAGCGATGGCATCGGGCAGTTCGTTGCCGCCCTCCAGTCGCTTCTGCCGCGCTGACAAGGGATCATGATGGACAGCCGTTACGCAATCTATCTCGCACCGCCTGAAGACACGCCGCTCTGGGATTTCGGCTCCCGCGTGCTGGGTTACGATGCGGCGAGCGGCCTTGACCGTCCGGGCTTTGCTCCGGATGGCATCGAGCCGGCGATCTGGCGGCGGATCACGATGCGGCCTCGGAACTATGGCTTCCATGCCACGCTGAAGGCCCCTTTCAGGCTGGCGGAGGGCCGCAGCCTGACCGATCTGGAGCAGGACCTGGTGCGCTATGCCGCATCGCGCGATGCGTTCGATCTGGGGCCGCTGGCCGTGACCAGCCTTGCCGACGAGGCCGGCCATGGTTTCGTGGCGTTGACGCAGACGCAGCCCTCACCGGACCTTGTCAGTCTTGAAGCAGAGGTCGTGGCCGGCTTCGATCATTTCCGCGCACCCATGAGCGACACAGAACGCGCCAGGCGCAAGCCGCAGCACCTCAGCGCCCGCCAGCGCGAAGCACTTGACCGCTTCGGATATCCGCATGTTGGTCCGGACTACCGGTTCCACATGACCTTGAGCGGAGAGGTCGCCGATGTCCACGAGATCGCAGACAAGCTCGCCGATGCGATGGCCAACCAGATCGGCACAGCGCACATGGCCGTCGATGCCCTGATGCTGTTCGGGCAGCCATCGACCGGCGAGCCCTTCCGGATCATCCGGCGGGCAGCCCTGCGCGGCCGGCTCGACCTGCGCTGACCAGCCCGGGCTGCCGCCAGCTCAGACCGCCAGCGAATGGCCGTTCGGACGGTTTGGCAGATAGGCATCGAAGCGCGCCGCGACCGTGCACAGGAACGGCCGGCGCCGGCTGTTGATCAGGACGCCATCCTCGGTGCCGACCACGAAGCTGTCGGCATCCTCCTCGACGATCTCGTCGGCCCGCGCAATCAACGGATCGGCGGCAGCGCCAGACCGCATCCGCATAGCCGGGAGAGTGATGAAACCCGACCAGTTGCCACGCTCCGGCTGCATCGGCGAGCCTGACGGCGGCCTTGGCCGTGGAATACCCCCAGCCCCTGCGCGATCTGTACCCGGCCGCGTCGAACATCATGTCGTAGACGAACGTAGAGACTCCCTCGCACAAGGCGACAACCGCGGGGTCATGCACTCCCGACCTGTGCTCGATGTCGGTTATGATGGCGGCCGAGCCGGCGCTCGTATCGAAATGATACCCGGTCGCGCCCGAGGGGGATCGATGCCTGGACGCGGATGCGATCCGGCCCGATGCTCAGCGTCTTGCCAGCATGGAAGCCATGGACGATGAAGCGGGCCGGCATCTGCTCCGGCGTTAGCGGAAACAGCGGCGGCGCAGGCAAGGCCAGCAGGGCCGCCTCGGCGGATGCGCCATCGGGATTGCCGCACCAGACATGGATTTCGCGACCCTGTAGATGAACCGGCCCAAAGAAGGGCAACTCCGTAACGGGGTCATGATGAAGATGCGTCATCAGCAGGTGGATCGGCTCATCTTCTGGCCAGTGCGTCCGGCGCCCCAGATTGACGGTCCCCGTTACAACATCGACGACATAGCGGCCCTGGGGCAGGCGTACCTCGATGCAGGCCGTGTTGCACCATACAGGAGCATGTCCGGACCTGGCACCGGACACGAGCCGCGCACGCCCCAGAGCGTCAGTTCCGGAGCGCCGGCCGGACCGGAAGCGGGCACGTCGGATTGAATGTTCACGCCAGCAACTTTTCTGCGGATCGCCAGATCGGGAGACGGCTGTCCGCCCTGATCAAGGCCTCGGGTTGAACCTGATCGTGCCGAAGCGGCCCCGATTCTGCTGTGTATTTCAGCACACCGACCGGCCTTGCCCGCCGCCAAAGGCAACGCCCAGCTGCGCTGGCAGCCGGGCCTTGCGGAGGATCATGGCGTTGCCGCCACCGGTGTCGGGACAGGACCGGCCGGAGGCAGTCCACACCGCATCAGGAGTGCCCGGCACTCCCGCTTCGGTGCGGGATGGATCAGGGTCGCGGAGCGCCAAGCTCGGGATATTCGCCGAGCATCGGAGCGCCATTGACCGGCTTCTGGGCACCCTGGTGGCAGGTTGCACAGTAGGCCTTGGCTGCATCACCCTCCGGACCAAGCTTGGTCGCGGGGTAAGTGGTGTTCAGCGGAGCAAGATAGTTGGCGTTGATCTCCCTGAGCATTCGGATGCCGTGGAAGGCATTGACGCGCTGCGGAGGAGCATCCTTCCACTCTGCGAAGGCCCGGCTGTTGTGGCAGAAGGTGCAGTTGACGCCAAGGGATTCCGACATGTGGTTCATCAGGGCGTTCGTGCGTTCCGACACTGCGATGGTTTCGCCCTTGGCTGTCGGCAGCGCTGTTTTTCCGGTCATGCGGATCGTCTCGGCATACTGGATCAGTGGCGTGAACGGATCGGCAGGCAGGGAAGCACGTCCGACGTGCTTTCCAGCGAGATTCTGGCCGTTGTTCGCGCCCATCCAGCCCCCACCATCGGCGAGGTTCTTGGGATGGCCGCCGCCCGTGAACCAGGTCTGCGAAGGGATCGGGTTGCCGCGATGGCAGGTATAGCAGCTGACGCCGGTTGCGCCGACGTGGTTGGTCCAGTTGCTGTTGATCTCGCGCGTCATCTGGATCATGCGGCGCGCGGTCTGATATTGATACTTGGACTCGTCGGCCATGTTGTTGAGGTTATGGCAGTAGGAACACCCCTGGCCTTCATCCGAGCCGGACACGCCGCCTGGAGCAACCCAGCCCGTCATGGCGACCATGATCCGGGTGAACTCCGTCTCGCTGAGATCGCCGAGCACCTTGACGTTCTGGTAGACTTGGCTGGCGCGAGGCCCGGTCCGATCGCCTGGCGGAACAACCTCGGGAGCCTGATTGGCCTCTGCCAGCTTGGCGAGGATCTTCGGGCTCTGGACCTGTTCGAGGGCAACGCCTCGATAGCCATTCTGCTGCGTCGCTTCGGGCGGGTTCTGCTGGCAGCCTGCCAGCAGAAGACCCAAACCGAGGCTCATGGCGGCGATGGTACCGAACCGTATTGACGACTTGATCTGCGTGCTCATATCACCGCGCTCCCGGAAGCAGGGCTGGGTCAACGACAGGGGGATTCACGGGCGGATAGCTTGGCGCAAAACCATAATGCTGGGCCCAGAGATACCAGTTATCGACGACGGTGCCCGTGAGAAGGATGCCGATCCCGCCCGTGATCGGGGTGAGGACGGCGAACCACCAGGCCCAGCGGTGGATTGATTCCATGGAGGCATTGAAGCCCATGGTCCAGCGCCAGAACAGAGCAGCACGTTCGGAGGCCGTGCCGCGATCGACGATCTGCTCGATCTCGCGCTCGCCGCCATAGCGGGTCACGGCCAGGATGGTGCCGGCGTGCATGGCGAACAGCAGCACCGAGCCATAAAGGAACACGATCGAGAAGGCGTGGAACGGATTGTAGTGCAGGTTGCCGTAGCGGATCGAGAAGGCCTGCACCCAGTCAAGGTGAGGGAAGATGCCGTAGGGCACCGCCTCGCACCAGCAGCCCATGGCGACCGGGCGGATGAAGCCGAGCACCAGCATCAGCCAGATGGCGGCGGCAAAGGCCCATGGAACATGCGTGCCCATGCCCAGCGCCTTGGCGCGCCGATACATGCGCGTCCACCACAACAGCACCGAGACGGTGATGAAGAAGCCCGCGATACACCACCAGCCGCCTTGGCTGAGCGGGGGAATGATCTTGAAGCCTTGCGAGGTGTTGAGACCGATGATCTCGAAGGCAATGATGCCACAGGCGATGGACAGCAGACCCCACACACCGAGATAGAAGGGACCGACCTGCGCATCGCCAATCTTGCCGAACCAGTAGTTGTGGCTGGCCGTGGTGCCGCGCTCATAGATGCCCTTGGCGATGGGAATCCCGAGATCATCCGGTCCGCGGACCTGAACGCGCGTGAAGATGTTCTGATAATCGATTGTTGTGAGAAGACCCATGTCCCCCTCCCCTCAAGACCAGATTGGCAGGTCGAGCCACCAGCTCCACCACCTGGGCCAGCCTTGGGTCCAGAAAGGTCCGCTGATGACGATGCAGATGGCTGACCAGAAACCTGCCGACAGGGCGAGGAACAGACCCAGGCGGTGGATGCCGATCGTGCCGACGGAGTAGCCGATGAAATCGCGGAAATAGGCGTTCTCGTGCTCGGGGGTTTTGACCGGCTCGCCATCTTTGGGATTGGTGGCCGAGAGGACCAGTGCACCATGCAGCGACAGCGCAAGTGTCGTGGTGAAAAAGAAGGTCACCGCGATCATGTGGGCCGGGTTGTACATGAAGTTCAGGTACTGGTAGCCGACGTTGGACACCCAATCGAGGTGGCTGAAAATGCCATAGGGAAAGCCGTGGCCCCAGGCACCAAGCAAGACCGGGCGGATCACCACCAGGGTCACATAAGCGAAGATCGCGACACCGAAGGCGAACGGCACGTGATAGCCCATGCCGAGCTTGCGGCAGATCTCGACCTCACGCAGCATCCACGACACGAACGCGCCGATGGCGCAGATGGTGATGATCTGCCAAAGGCCGCCTTCGGCCAGCGGTGCCAGCCCCAGACCGTATTTGAGGTCGGGCGGCGCTATGTTGATCGTCCAGGGATTAAAGGTGCCTTGCAGCGACGCACCGTAGAAGATCAGCACGGTGCCAAGGAACGAAAAGAATGCGGCGGTGACGCCGAAAATCCCGACAAAGAAGGGGCCAACCCAGAAATCGAAAAGGTCCCCACCGATCAGCGTCCCGCCACGGACGCGGTATTTTCTTTCAAAACTGAGCATTGCCATGGTGTTGGCCTCCGCGTGGTCCCCCAAAAACGTCTCTCTCGCCTCGTTGGGCGAGTAGGGCGGGCAAGTTCGAGCGCAAGCGCCGAAGCCCGTCCGCCCTGGTCTGCCTTACCTCTTCACAACCGCAGGCGCGCTGAGCCAGCTGCCGTAGCGCGGCGTGCTGAGCTGCACGAAGTGGTTGACGAGCACCATCGCGAAGCAGAAGCCGAGGACGGCAACGAGCGAACGGCGCGGATCGAAAATCAGCCAGATTCTCCACATGTCGAAATCTCCTTCTCTACGTTTCAGTAATCGTCAGAACCAAGGACGCCACATCCAGATCAGGATGTGGGCGAACAGCGAAACAGCGCCGAAACCCAAAGTTCCCTGAATCATGAACTTGTGGAATTCCTGTGCCTCACCTTCTGTCAGTCCCGTGAGGGACTGCCTGTCTCTGTCAGCCATGACCTGACACTCCTCATACTGGCCGAAGCCGTTACCGCGCTCATCCCGCGCGGCTGGGATCGTCCTCGTGAAGCCACGATGACTGCCTGTCCGGTTTCCCGGGCAGGATTCGGTCGAACCACGCTCAGCCCATGAAGGCGAAAGCGATGGCGGCCTCGCTCGAACGGCGGGCCTGGGCAAAAATCGAGACGCGGCCCTCGGGCCGGGCCAGCAAACCCCGCCCGATCGGGGCAAGCCGCGAGATGATCGCGGCCACCAGAAACAGCGGATACGTCAAGGCCACCAGCAGACGGAACGCGAAGCGTTCATCGTTGCGGGAACGGGAGCGGGGCATTTCCAGTCGCATGTCGGTCATGAGTCACCTCTGAGACTATTTATAGCACTGCCTGTCCAAATTGACACCTATTTTGTCAATTTAATTTGACACTTGTGGATTTAGAAATTCAGTCCCTGTCTTGAATTTTTAAACAAAAACTTCGTTATTTTAAGTGCTTAGCGCGGTGTTCGCCCTGAGATGACGCCTTGCGCACGCGATACCGAGCCTTCGGTCACTTCGCCGGAACCAGCCTCACGCGCATCACGCTCCGCGGCATCCCGCAGGCGCTTGGCAGCCGAAATTCTGACCAGAACCGGATGATCCTCGACCACGCGGTCGAGCATGGCCTTGGCTTCATTGCTCCAGGGCAATTCCTCATGCAGACGCGAAGGCGTTGCCTCGATGGCGTCCATGTCGGTGCCGAGCGGCAGGATGTTGAACAGCGCGTCGAACAGCGAGTTGCAGACCTCCTGCACGAGGTAGGTCGCGCCGGAATATCCCATAAACGGGGTGCCGGTATGTCTGCGGATAATGGCACCTGGGAATGATGCGGGAATGTAGATCGCCCGCCCCCCGGTCTCCGCCAGATACATGCGCTCGTTGTAGCTGCCGAATAGAATCAGCGGGGTCTTGGTCTTCACCAGTTCGCGGACCTGGTCGTTCAGGGTTTTCTCGCCCGGCTTGCGCGGAACCGCGAACGTGCAGGGCAGGCCCATCTCGACTTCGAGAAACTGCCGGACGCCACGGGTGTAGGTCTCGTTGGCGACAATCGCGAACGAGGCGGTTGCGAAGAAATCCTGCGTCACCGAGCGCCAGAGATCCCACAGCGGCTTGATGGTGGTGTGCTTCTCGCGCGCGATGAACGGCTCGGGGTCAAGCCCGGTCAGCTCGCCAAGCTTGCGCAAGAATTTGGTGGTCGAGTGCAAACCGATCGGGGCCTGGAGATAAGGCCGGTCCAGCGCCTCGCAGAGGAGGCGGCCGAACTCGCGGTACATGCACACATTGACCTCGGCATCGCCGAGTTTGTTGATGTCGGCGAGATGCGTACCGAGCGGGAAACAGAGGTTGACCTCGGCCCCGATGCCCTCGATCAGGCGGCGGATCTCGGCCACATCTGACGGCATGTTGAAGTTGCCATAGCTCGGGCCGATGATGTTGACCTTTGGCTTTGCGCCCTCCTTGCGGGGTTTGAGCGCAGGGGTCTTCTTCGGGCCGAACTGCTTCCAGAGCCAGGCCATGGCCCGGTTGGCGCATTGCCACTGGTCCTCGTCGATGGTGCGGGGCAGAAAGCGCAGGATGTTGGTGCCTTCCGGCGTGACGCCGCCGCCGATCATCTCGGCGATCGACCCCGTCACGACGACCGCGGGCAAGTCCGGATCGAGCGTCGCCCAGGCGCGCTTCATCGCGCCTTCGGTGAGCACCGAGGTGACGGGCAGGTTTTCGCAACCCACCGGGCCGTCAATGATGACCTGAAGGCCTTTCACCGCGCAAAAGACATAGACAGCGCCCCAGTAACCGCCTGCCCTGTCGTGATCGAGCACCAGCATCAGAGGATCTCCCCTGACATGCCCATATCGGTCTTGCCGAGCTTGGCGAGTTGCTTCTTGCGGAATTCCGGGCGGTCGCGCGGTGTGTCGGACCAGATGCCGGCGGAGAAACCCTCACCCACGCCGTCGAAAAACTCCTTCATCACATCCATGCGGTCCTTGTTGCCCATGGCCGCATTGACCACGGTTGCCAACGAGCCAGCACCGGCCACACCCATCAGGGGCCGGGCGGAAATCAGGTTGGTGAAGTAAAGCGATGGCAGGCCACGTGACTTGGCGTGCTGCACCACTGGCGTCGTGCCGATGGCCAGATCAGGATCGTGGAAATCGACCGCCGCCAGATCGTTCTCCAGTGAGGCGCGGAACTGGATGTGGACGCCGCGCGCCTCAAGCCATTCGCGGTCCGGATCGGACCAGCGCGTGCGCGGGCAGGCCGTGCCGACATAAGGCACATTAGCACCGCTTTCGACCAACAGGCGCGCCACCAGCAGTTCCGAGCCTTCATAGCCTGAAACTGTGATCTTGCCGTTGATCGGCTTTGCGGCGAGAGCGCCCTTGATCATCGGAAGGAACTGGTCCTTTGCGGCCTGCACGGTCGCTTTTGAGACCTCACAGACCTCGCCGATGGCGTCGAGCCAGGCAGCTGTGCCGTCATGGCCGACAGGAGCGGAGCCAATGATGGGACGGCCGGCGATCTCGAACTCGCGGACAGAGGCAGTGTAGAACGGATGGATCGCCGCAACCGCCGCGCAATCGAGCGCGGCGTAGAGCTCGCGCCATTCGCGGGTGGGGACGACCGGGCCGGCAGCCAGCCCAAGCGCCCCCAGTATCATGCCGATGCCGACCGGATCAGCCGGGAACATCTCGCCAAGCAGCGTCACTGTGCGCTTGTCATTGCGGCCACCGCGCGGGGCCATCACCGGGCCAGCCTCAGCTTCCTTGCGGGCGAAATTGAGCATCGCACCAGCCAGGATGTCCTTTGCTTCGGCATGGGTCGGCACGCCAAAGCCAGGCACGTCGATGCCGATGATGCGCACGCCGTCGATGGTGTCGGGCAAAAGCCGCAACGGCACACCCGAAGCGCTCGGCACGCACAGGTTGATCACCACGATGGTGTCGTACTGGTGCGGATCGGCCAGCAGATGCACCGCCTCGCGGATATCTTCGAAAAGCTTGCCGGTGACCAGTGTCTCGGAGTTGAACGGCACATAACCGACTGTCCGTTTCGCACCATAAAAGTGCGAGGTGAACGTCAGGCCATAGACGCAGCAGGCGGAGCCCGAAAGGACAGTGGCAGTACGGCGCATGCGAAGGCCGACGCGCAGGGAGCCGAAGGCCGGGCACATGCTCTGCGGCTGATCGTGCGGGCCGACCGGATAGTCGGCAGCATAGCGCTCCAGCGTATCGCTTGCGCCGGCGGCAATCGCCGCTTTTCGCATCTGGTCACGCCCGGCATGGCAGCCATTTCCCAGCGCCTCGGCCTTGGCCACGCCCTGTGTAGCCGCCGCAATTTCGGCCGGTGACGGCACGGCCTCGACCGGCGTCACATCGACAGCGGCAGGCTTGAACGGCTTGTCAAGATTGTTGATCAACGTGACCATATCCGTCGACCTCAG
This sequence comes from Hyphomicrobiales bacterium, assembly GCA_026400565.1. Lineage (GTDB taxonomy): Bacteria > Pseudomonadota > Alphaproteobacteria > Rhizobiales > Beijerinckiaceae > Allobosea. Next base: position 17,882 of record JAPLOV010000143.1, read on the forward strand.
GCTTCGTCGTAGACGACTTCGAGGGTCTGCTTTTCAAGCACAACACCACCGCACATGTCGGCAAGAGAGGCTGGCTGAAGCACATAATCGCGACCTGTGGTGTCGGCGGAGAACAGGCCGAGCAAACCATCGGAGGTCATCGGTGCCGGCCGCATCGGCTTGGAGTCGCCCACATTCTGCACGAGTTCCTCAAACATCGGACCCCAGCGGTCGCCGGGGCGGCCAATGATGTGATAGTTGGCACTTTTCCTGCGGATGTCCTCGTCGGCCGGGATCGAGGCCAGCACCGGAATGCCGACCGCTTTGGCGAAGGCTGCCGCCTCACCCGTGCCGTCATCCTTGTTGATGACCATGCCAGCCACCCCAACATTGCCGCCGAGTTTGCGGAAATACTCCACCGCCGAGCAGACGTTGTTGGCGACATAGAGCGATTGCAGATCGTTGGAGCCAACGACGATCACCTTCTGGCACATGTCGCGGGCAATCGGCAGGCCGAAGCCGCCGCAAACAACGTCGCCCAGGAAGTCGAGCAGAACGTAATCGAAGCCCCATTCATGGAAGCCCCCACTCATGGAACCCGAGCTTCTCGAGCAGTTCGAAACCATGGATGATGCCGCGGCCGCCGCAGCCGCGGCCGACTTCCGGCCCGCCGAGTTCCATGGCGAAAACGCCATCGCGCTTGAAGCAGACATCCTCGATGCGCACTTCCTCGCCAGCCGCCTTCTTGCGGGCCGAGGTCTCGATGATGGTGGGGCAGGCCTTGCCACCAAAGAGAAGCGAGGTCGTGTCGCTCTTGGGATCACAGCCGATCAGCAGCACGCGCTTGCCCTGCTGGGCCATCATGTAGCTCAAATTGGCCAGCGTGAACGACTTACCGATGCCGCCTTTGCCGTAGATCGCGATGATTTGCGTCTTGGTCTCGTGCACCGCATCTTCGGTCAGGTCGGGGCCGGGCGCGGAGGCTGCCCCAACGCCATGGGCGGCGAGCGCGGCATTCAGGGCATGGTTCGGGGTGGGGGGCGCAAGAGTGCTAGCAGTCATGGGCAGGTTCTCCAGTCCAATATCATCTTAACGCAAGCCGGATCGGCGAACGCGGTTTCATAGGCTTTTGCCGCATCCCCGACGGGGCTGCGGTGGGTGACAAGGCCATCAAGTGACAGCCTGCCATCGGTGATCAGGGCCATGACATTGGCCAGGTCGGCGGGCTGGAATTCGGCAGCGATCCGCAGCCTCGCTTCACGCATGAAGGCAGGCGGGAACACGAAAGAGAGTGGCGCTTCATAAAAGCCGCCAAGCACGATCTCGCCGCCGCGCGCCAGCCGGGCAATCAGGGTATCGAGCAGTCTGCCATCGCCGCTGACATCATAGATCGAACGATAATCGCATCGCGCATCGGTGGACGGATCGACAACCTCGTAGCCGACAGCACCACTCATCCGGATCGGATTCTTTTCCCAGACCAGGGGTGATCCGCCAAGGGCGACGGTGAGCCTCGCCAGCAGGCGGCCAAGCACGCCATGGCCGATGATGAGGTCAGGCAAGGCGCCGCCGACAAAGGCGTGGCTGGCGGTTGCGGCCAGTGCCAGCAGCACGCCGTTTTCGCCAAGGCTTGCAGGAACCGGGATGACCTTTGCGCCGGGCACGACCAGATGATGCGCCGCGCCGCCGAACAGGCCGCTGATGCCCTGAAAACAGCGCGCGCCTGGCACAAAGACATGCTCTCCGACCGATCGGTTCGCGGCTGGACCGGCTTCGCGGATAACGCCAACCGTCTCATAACCGGGAATGAGAGGGTATTGCATGCCGGGGAAATGCGGCATGCGCCCTGTCCAGAGCAGACGTTCGGTGCCCGTGCTGATGCCGGACCAAAGGACCTCGACGACCACATCGACGTCCGTCGCGGCGATCAGCCCGACCTGATCGAGCGCGATGCTGCGTGGCTCCCTCAGAACGATGGCCAGGGTGTTCTTCACGACTCCTGATCCCCTTATTCGCCAGCCTGAAACGCAGACTGACTTGTCAGACTATCGAGACGTTCTGAACTGTCAATTTGTATAGACACTTATATGCCCGGCTTTCTTGCCTGGATCAGTCCGGACAACAGCGGACGCGGCATCGCGATCTGGCGCGGCGCAACAAAGCCGGAGCGCGTCAACATCGTTATTAACTCAGATGGTTTGCGGGCACGCCCCTTACCCATGGCGAGCAGGTAAAAGCCAAAATAAGCATCGGCCATCGGCGCGGAATTCGCATCCCCTGCCATCGGTTCGGCAATCAGGATGGTTCCGCCCGGCTCCAGCGCGGCGAAAATCGCAGCCAGGAGCTTCTCGACCGAGTCATCGCTATGATCGTGGGCGATGCGCACCAGCGTGACCAGATCAGCGCCGCGCGGCAGCGGATTATGCGAGAACGAGCCGCCGACCAGCATCGCACGGTCAGCAAGCCCCGCCGCTGAGAATCGCGGGCGGGCCGTTTCAACAACAGCAGGCAAGTCGAACAATGTCAGATCGAGAGCAGGCGCGCGCGCTGCCGCCGAGCGCAGGAATGAGCCATCGCCACCACCCACGTCCATAAGCCGCTTGTGGCGCGAGACATCATAGGCATCGAGCACATCGGTCGCGACGAACTGCTGAGAGGTTGCCATCAAACTGGTGTACGGCGCGACATCGCTGCTCGCGAGCGAAGCCGGATCGATGCCATCGGCATAGGGCCAGTAACGTGCAAGCTTGGTCTCCGTCACCTCGCCGCGCAGCAGCGCCACGGGGTCTGCCATGTCGGCATAAAACATGGCGTGGTGCTCGATCATGGCCTTCACGCCCGGATTGGCCCGCATCGCCGCCCCGATCTGGCCAAGGCCGAAGCGATCCTCGCCGCGATCCTGCAACAGATCCAGTGAGGCCGCCGCCAACAGCAGGCGACGGGCGGCGTCCTCGTTGAGCTTCGTTTGCCTTGCGACCTCAGCCACGCTGAGCGGACGCCTCGCCAGAAGTTCGAACAGATCGAGCTTCACACAGGCAAACAGCACCTGCGAATAAACGAAACCGGCGCACAAATCGAAGCAGTCGCGGGCTCGCTTTGCCGAGATGCGGCGCGTCAATGGGAAGCGGGCGGCCATGATCTGGAAGCGCTGGCTCGCCAGAATGCTGTCACGCAGTCCATAGGCGCGGTCAGCCAGACGGCTCCAGACTGACAGGCTGGCGGGATCAGGCACGCTGGAGATCCGGCCCATGAGATCCTCTCGGCCCGACTTCACGCCGCCCGGATGTGCAGTTCCGCCGGCAGGAAGGCTGTCGCCTCGCGCTCGATGGCAGCCTTCAGCGCCATCTGTCCCGGACAGGCAGGGATGGCGTCGACAGCTTCCGCGATCAATTGGTCAAGCCAGCGGATCGCGCCCTGCATGCCCAGTTCCTTGACCGCATTGGGCCGGCCCCGCGCAGCATCCTGCCCAGCGGGCTTGCCCATTTCCTCGGCTGTGTCCGCCGCGTCGCGGATGTCATCGGCGACCTGATAGGCGCAGCCAAGCCGCTCGCCGAGCGTGCGCCAGGCGACCGGATCATGCCCCGCAGCAAGCGCACCAGAGGATGTCGCGGCAGCAAAGAGCGACGAGGTCTTTGCCCGGTGATAATCTGCAATCGGGATCATCGCCTCGCTTTCCCAGGCCTGCCCTGCGCAGATGCCATGGGGCGCACCACCCGCCTGTGCCACGATGCTGACAAGGCCTGCCATCCGGTCCAGATGGGTCGTCGCGCCACGCGCAATCGTCTCGAAAGCCAGCACGATCAGCGCGTCTCCGGCCAGAACTGCGAGCGGCTCACCATAGACCTTGTGCACGGTGGGCTTGCCGAGCCTCAGATCGGCATCGTCAAAGGCCGGCAGATCATCATGTACCAGTGAGGCACAATGCAGAAACTCGATGGCGCAGGCCGCCGCATCCGCCGCAGCCGGATCAGAATCACCGCAGGCCTTCGCCACCGTGATGGCGAGACGGGGCCTCAGGCGATGGCCGCCCGGAAAAACCGCATACTGCAGCGCCGAGGCCAGCTTGGGCGGGCAAGAGGCCTGTGTGATGGAAAGAGCCGACTGCATCGCGGTTTCGATTCGAAGCATCATCGACATGGCGACCACCCTTGATGAATTGCTGTCAATTGAAATTGACACTTGAACTGACATTCAGAATGGACATTGATATTCTGGCTGTCAATTGGGGTTTATCCGGGCAGCGAGGTGATAACGCTGGAGCTAAACTGACGGCATGAGCATCAGGCGCGTTGCCATCATCGGGGCGGGAATTGGCGGGCTCAGCGCGGCGCTCGATCTTGCATCTGCTGGCCTGCATGTCACCGTGCTGGAGCGCGCCGCTTCGCCCGGCGGCAAGATGCGGCAGCTTTCGCCGGGTGGCGAGGCGATGGATGCGGGGCCAACCGTATTCACAATGCGCCATGTCTTCGAGGCGCTGTTCGACCGTGCGGGCGAGAAGCTGGACAATCATGTCACGCTGACACCGCTCGACATTCTTGCCCGCCACGCATGGGCCGATGGCGCACAGCTTGACCTTTTTGCCAGCATCGAGGCCAGCGCCGATGCGATCGGCGTCTTTGCCGGCACGGCGGAAGCGGAGCGGTTTCGCGCCTTCTCCGATGAGACCAGCGCGATCTACGCGCTGCTCGACCGCAGCTTCATGCAGGCCGAGAAGCCAAGCATGCCTGGGCTGGCTTCGAACATGGTGCGGGGGGGCCTGCGCAATCCGCTGGACATGCTGAAGATGCGCCCCTTCGAGACGATGTGGTCGGCGCTGGGGCGCTCCTTCGCCGATCCGCGTCTTCGCCAACTCTTCGGGCGTTACGCCACCTATTGCGGCTCATCGCCCTTTGCCGCGCCCGCCACGCTGATGCTGATTGCCCATGCCGAGCAGGCCGGCGTGTGGAGCGTCAAGGGCGGGATGCATGCGCTCGCCCGCGCCATCTGCGATCTTGCCACGGCCAAGGGCGCGAGCTTCCGCTTCAATGCCCATGTGGCGCGGATCATGACCAGAAGCGGTGGCGTCGAAGGTATCGAACTGGCGGATGGCGAAGTGGTGCCTGCCAGCGCAGTGATCTTCAATGGCGACTATGCGGCGCTCGGAACTGGGATGCTCGGAGCTGAGGTCACGGCAAGCGTGCCAGTGGCCAAGCGAGAGCGCCGTTCGCTTTCGGCCATTGTCAGCTGCAGGCTGGCGGAGACGTCGGGCTTCCCACTGATCCGGCACAATGTGTTCTTCAGCTCTGACTATCCGGCGGAGTTCCGCAACGTCTTTGGCGAGGGCCGCGTGCCCGACGAGCCGACCGTCTATGTCTGCGCGCAGGACCGGGGTGATGACGGCCTTGCAGCGGAGGGCACACCCGAGCGCCTTCTGTGCCTCGTCAACGCGCCCGCCAAGGGCGACAGCCATGATTTCAGCGAGATGGAGATCACGCAATGCGAGGACAAGGCAGCGCGGCTGATGGCACGATGCGGCCTGACGCTCAAGCCGGGCCCGTCGGTGACGACTACGCCGACGGGCTTCAACCAGCTCTTTCCGGCCTCGGGGGGCGGGCTTTACGGACAGGCGAGCCATGGCTGGCAGGCATCTTTCCTCAGGCCGGGGTCGCGCACGCGCATTCCGGGCCTGTATCTGGCGGGGGGCAGCGTGCATCCGGGGCCTGGCGTCCCGATGGCGGCAATGTCGGGGGCATTGGCGGCAGCCAGCGTGCTCAGGGACCTGACTTTTCCACGCCCGTTGCCCAAGGCGGCTATCGCTGGTGGTATATCGATGCTCTGAGTGATGATGGCGCCTTCGGGCTGGTGGTGATCGCCTTCATTGGCAGCGTGTTCTCGCCCTATTACGCCCGCGCCCTGCGCATGGGGCTGGCGGACCCGCTGGATCACTGCGCCATCAACGTCGCGCTCTATGGCAAGGGCGGGCATCATTGGGCCATGACCGAGCGCACCGGCCGCGACCTTTCCCGTGACGAAAGCCATTTCACGCTCGGGCCAAGCAGCCTGACATGGGATGGCACGACGCTCACCATCCGCATCGAGGAGCGCACGGCACCGCACCGCTTGCGCCTTGCCGGCACCGTCCGCCTCACGCCGGAGCTCCTGCCTGAACAGGTCTTCGAGCTCGACGCTGCAGGCCGCCACACATGGCGGCCGATCGCGGCCTCAGCCCGCGTCGAGGTCGATATCGAACAGCCCGGCCAGCGCTGGAGTGGGCATGGCTACATGGACAGCAACCACGGCACGCGCCCGCTGAAGGATGATTTCATCGCATGGGACTGGGCGCGTGGAGCCACCACCAAAGGCCCGGTGATCCTCTACGATGTTGCCCGCCGCGATGGCTCGGCACTCAACCTCGCGCTGGGGCTTGGGGCCGATGGAATGCTGGAACGCATTGCCGCCCCTGCCATCACCGCCCTGCCGATCACGCCCTGGCGCATGCGCCGTGCCACCCGCTGCGATGCCGGGCAGCGCGCGCGGGTCACTGCAACACTGGAAGACACGCCGTTTTACGCGCGCTCGGTGGTGACAACACGCTTCATTGGTGAGCCCGTCACCCTGATGCACGAAAGCGTCGATCTTGACCGGCTGCAGATGCGCTGGTCCGAGGCGCTGATGCCGTTCAGGATGCCGAGGCGGGTGTAGCGGGGGCATACGGAGTGCCGAAAACGCCTTGGCGCCTCTCCCCAATCCGCCCATGACGATGTCAGACATGCTGGAAGGGGCGGTGGTCCGCCTGCCCCGCTCCGCCTTGCGGAAACCTGCTGCCTCAGCCTTCCTGGATCTCGCCGCGCTGGCGTTCGGCGAGGGCGCGTTGCGCCTTCTTGACGTCGAGCAACTGGTGCACGCAAATCGCGAATATCGTTCCGAATATCAGAACGAACTCAAGCCCTTTGAACATCCACTCTTCCATCTGCGTCTCCTTCAGTTCTGACCGGCCCGTTCGGCGCCAGTGATGGAAAACCTGTCATCCACAGCGTTCTCGCGGGCGAGCACCCGCTCGAACAATTCCACCACGCCCACGGTGCGGCGGCGGAAACCCTTCATTGGCCTGAGCAGGGAGAATGGCACCGGCGCGCGGGTGGGCGCACGTCGCGGCTCAGCTGCGACGGCATCGATCAGGAACTGCACTTCGGTGAGTGCGGCATCGCTGACCGGCGCATGCATCAGCCAGCCTGGCGCGCAGGCCTGCACCACCAGCGCCAGTTTGCGGCCCTTGGAGACGACGGCCCGGCCCGAAACCGAATCATAGCCGCCCGCCGCCACAAGATGGCCGATTTCGGAATAGACCAGGCGCGCGGCATGGATGGCGGCGCGGCAATCGGGCGGCAAGGCGCGGATCCCGGCGCAGGAGCGGCGGTAGAGCCCGTCCGCCACATCCAGCAGGCGGCGCACAACGCGCCCGATGCGCGCATCGAAAACGGGCGCGGCCAGCCAGGCATCGGGGTCGATGCCTTCCTCGATCAGCCAGTTTCGCGGCAGGTAAAGCCGGCCATTGCGGGAATCCTCGCCTACATCGCGGGCGATGTTGGTGAGTTGCATGGCCACACCCAGATCGCAGGCGCACGCCAGGGTCTGCGGATCACGCTCGCCCATCAGCAACGTCATCAGGACGCCGACGGTGGCAGCCACACGGGCGGAATAGGCCAGCACCGACGAAAGGTCATCATAGCGCCGCCCCTCCGCATCCCAGGCAAAGCCATCAAGTAACGCATCCATGACAGCACGCGGCAAGGCGAAGCGCGCCACCTCTGCCGCAACAGCGCGGTCAACCGCATGGTCGAAGGGCCGACCTGCATAGATGCGGTCAAGCCGCCGATGCAGCCCGGCCAGCGCAGCGGTGGGATCGCCGGACAGGTCGACCGCATCATCCGCCACGCGGCAGAAGGCATAGAGCGCTGTCGCCGGATCACGCACCGACTTCGGCAGCAGGAGCGACGCCGCAAAGAACGACTTCGAACCGTTGCGCAGCAACTCGCGGCACTTGTCGAGGTCAGTCACATTGGCTGGTTCAGGCAAAAGCTGAGGCATGGGGCACGACCTGATCCAGAATGCGGGCTGAGGTGACAACGCCGGGAAGACCTGCGCCGGGATGGGTGCCGGCACCCACCAGAAACAGGTTCTCGATATCTTCGGATTTGTTGTGTGGCCGGAAATAGGCGCTTTGCAGCAAGATCGGCTCCAGCCCGAAAGCTGCGCCATGCACCGACAGAAGGTCATCCTGAAAATCATTTGGGGTCATGATCTTCGAGGTGACGATTTCGTCTTCAAGGCCGGGCAGTAGCGTCTCTGACAGGCGCTTCGAGATTGCCAGCCGGTAACTCTCTGCCTTCTGCGACCAGTCGGTCCCACCGAGCAGGTTCGGCACGGGAGCCAGCACGTAAAAACCGTCGCAGCCCTCCGGTGCCATCGATGGATCGGTGGCGGTGGGGCGATGCAGATAGAGGCTGAAATCCTCGGCAAGGATCTTGGTGTCGAAGATGTCCTTAAGCAGTTCCTTATAACGCGGCCCGAGCACGATGGTGTGGTGCGGCACGTCCTCATAACGGCGCTTGGTGCCAAAATACCAGACGAACAGGCTCATCGAGTAGCGTGCCCGGTCGAGCTTGGCGTTGCTCCATTTGGTGCGTGCGCTGTTGGGCAGGAGGTTGCGATATGTCCAGGCACTATCGGCATTGGAGACAACGATACTGGAGGTGATCTCTTCGCCCGACGCGAGCTTCACGCCCTTTGCGGTGCGGCCATCGAGAAGGATCTCGGCAACCGGCGCGTTAAAACGGATCTGTCCGCCATTGCGCTCGATCAGGCGCATCATGCCTTGCGCCAAAGTGTGCGTGCCGCCCATGGCGTAGTGCACGCCGAAGGTCCGTTCGAGGTAGGCGATCAGGCCGTAGATGGCGCTGGCGCTGTAGGGATTGCCGCCGATGAACAGCGGATGGAAGGAGAACGCGATCCGGATACGCTCATCCTTGATGTAGCTGGACACCAGACCATGGATCGAGCGGTAGCCTTCAAGCTTGATGATGTCCGGGACCGACTTGATCAGGTCCATGATGGAGGAATACGGCATCGTACCCATTTCCTCGAAGCCGATCTCGTAGAGTGTCTTGCTGCGCTCGAAGAAGCGCTCATAGCCATCGACATCGCCGGGCGAGAGGCGCGCAATCTCGCGCCGCATGGCTGCGGGATCACTCGACGCATCGAAGGTCGAGCCATCATCAAAGCGCAGCCGGTAGAACGGCTCCATCGGCACCAGCTTCACGTCGTCGGAGAGCTTGGCCCCGCAGAACTGCCAGAGTTCCTCGAAGACGAAGGGCGCGGTGATGATGGTGGGGCCGGCATCGAACGAAAAGCCGTCCTGCCGGAACATGCGGGCGCGGCCTCCGGGCTGATCGAGCTTCTCCAGCACCGTGACCTGATAGCCACGAGCGCCGAGGCGTGCGGCTGCAGCCAGCCCGCCGAGGCCCGAGCCAATCACGACAGCATGGGGTTTGGGCGTTCCATGGGGCAACGGATGGCGGATTGGCGCGGTCATGTGCTCTCTCCCGATGTGAGGACACGGCGGTGCCGCGCGGTTGTGTGGCTTGCCAGATGGGCAAGCGCCGCACCGGCCTGCCCCATGTCGCGACCCTCTGCAGCGCTCAGCTGCAAAGGCCTGGCGTTGAAGGCATCCTCGATGAGGCGTGCCACAAGGCCGGGCTGCTCCTCATGCGCCAGATGGCCGAGGCCCTTGAGACGGACAAGCTGGCTGCCCGCAATCTGGTCACGCGAGGTCAGGCCATCCCCCGGGGGCACCATCTCATCGAGCGCGCCCGCAATGAGCAGAACGCGGGCATGCACCTTGCCGAGATCGCTCTTGAGGCTCGGTAAATCCCAGTTCGCCATCATGCCGAGCGCAGCACCGACATGGGCGGCATTCTTTGCCAACTTGCGGTAGTGCGCCACGCCATCTGGATCGAGCTTGGAGCCGGTCCGTTTCAAGAGGTCATCGACCACGTTCGGGGCGGACGCGCGCCAGGCGAAAATGCCGGGTACCAGCGGCATCAGCGCCAGCATGCGTGCAATCGGCGCGAAAACCTGCCCGGCAAGGCCCGCAAAAGGCTGCAGCGCCCCATTGATGCTGACGATCAACTCAGGCGCGATCAGCTCGTCGATATCCATGCGCAGCAGAACCGCCGCGCCGGCGGAATGACCAACCCCAAGCACGGGGCGAATCGACAACGCAAGCAGCAGCTCGGCCAATGCCAACGCCATGCCATCCAGCGAGAGCTTGCCAAACCCACCATCCGAGGTGAAGCCATGTCCTGGCAGATCAGGCACGATCACCGTGAAACGCTTTGCCAGCAAAGGAGCCAGATCACGGAAGCTGTGGCTACTTGCGCCTGTGCCGTGCAACAGCAACAGGGCGGGCCCATCGCCCATCACCTGCACATGCCATTGGAGGCCGCCGGCGTCGACAAATCGACTGTGCTGGCGGTTTGGCCAGTTGGCCCCGTCGGCGTTCCAGTCCAGCCGTCGGCTCATCGGCGCACCGCCTGGGCCGCAGGCGCGCTGGCCCTGACGGCATTGGAAATCATCTGGGAATTGGCGCGCGGCAGCGGCAGGTAGAGCGCACCCATGTCATCGGCGAGCTGGCCTGCGCGCGGTTCAGGCCGATTTGAATTGTCCACAAGCAGGGTGCGGAGCCCCTGCGCCCTGATGGATCTGGCGGCAATGCCCGCTTCGTCCTGCGCTTGCGCCCGCCCGCCCAGGCCTTCGCGGGTGACATTGGCGCGGCCATCGGTGATCAGCACCAGCGTTGGCGTCCGACCCTTGCGCCGCACCTCGTCGGCCAGGAGGCCAGCCGCCATGATCCCGGCGGCCAGTGGCGTGCCACCGCCGCCGGGCAGCGCCGCCAGCTCTTTCTTGGCGCGGTGCAGCGAGCGGGTCGGCGGAAGGAGAATGTCCGCGCCGACACCCCTGAATGCAATAAGCGCCACCTCATCGCGCCGGATATAGCAATCGGCCAGCAGCAATTCGACCGCGCCCTTGGCTTCGCCAAGCCTTTCCAGTGCCGCAGAACCGGACGCATCCACGAGGAAGATGGTGGTCGTTTGCTTGCGGTCGCGGAAGCGCTTGATGCGGAAGTCATCGCGGCGAATCTCCAGTGACGGACGCGCGATGTCCTCAGCGATCGTCCGCTTGCGCAGGCGCTGCCAGGGAGCGGCCGCCCGCAACGTGTGCAGCAGATCTAGCCGGACGCCCGAACGGGGATCGCCGCGTCGTGCGCCGATAGGCCGGCCACGCTTGACGGTGTTCTGTGCCTCGCCGACCTTGCCCGTCTGGCCTGCGCGCAGCCGCTGGGCATTTACTTGCAACTGCGCCAGAAGGCCCGGTGGCAAGGCCGCGAGCGCTGCTTCGAGCACGGTGTCATCCAGTGTTCTCACATCGCCCTTGTCGTCATCGGGCTGATCGGGCGGGGACTGGTCGCTGTCCTGATCCTCGGGCGGCTGTTCCGGCTCGGGCGTCCCAGGTTCAGCGTCGGCCTGCTCGTCGTCGGGCGCCTGGGCAGGGGGAAGATGCAAGGCGCGCGGCGCGATCACGAGGCGAGCTGCAAGTGCCGAATCTTCATCGGAAATCACATCGCGACCGGCAAGCGCCGCTGCCGCACGCGCCGCCTTCAGCGCCAGCAAAGGAGCACGCGCCGAGCCGACACCCAGTGCCGCGCAGGTGGTGCACAGCACTTCGATCAAGCTATCCGGCGTGATGATCGACGCCAGTCTTGAGCGGGCAGCCGTGATGTCTGGTCTGGGTTGATCACCACCCTGCATCCCAAGATCGCGGTGCGTGAGACCGCGCAGATCGAGCTGGAATGCCGTCCGCTCGCGCAATGCGGCAGGCGGGCGATCATCGTCTTCCAATCCTTCGTCAATGGCGATCACGGCAAGGCGAGCCTCGCTGCAGATCGTCAGTCCGTCGCGCTCGGCTACGATCTCGCCAGCATCAACCGCAGCTGCGATATGCGCTGCCGGCGTCTGGGCCAGCCGCTCGGCCATGGCCACGATCAGCACGCCGCCGTGGCTGCGGGCGAGCAGGCCGCGCTGGGCAACGGTGCGCCCGCTGCTGAGTGTTGCGCTGAGATCAAGCCCTCCCAGAAGCTCGCCATCGCCCACATCTGTCGGTGCCCGCAACACTGGCGCGCCCTTCGGCAGGCCGGCCCGAAGCCGCGCCAGCCATGCATCGCGCACGGGCCCCGGCCCCGCCCGCAAGATCACGCCGCCAAGGCCCGCCGGATCAACCGCGATCAGGTCGGCTGCGACCAGCGCATCCTTCCAGATCACGGCAGAGCGGGCGTTTTCGTCGGCCATCAACCCATTACCTCGATCAGGGCACGTTCGATGCGCACGCCGGAGCCGACCTCGTCGAGCGGGTTGCGTCGAAGGCGGTGGCGGAGTGCGGGCATTGCAATTGCCTTGACATGGGTCATGGTTGCAGTGTGCGCCTTCTCCAGGGCAGCCACCGAACGGGCAGCGCGCAATAAGGTCAACTCGCCGCGCAGACCATCGGTTCCGAGCGCGACACACAGTTCCGCGACCCGGCGGCGGGTTTCATCCTCCACGTCGATGGTAGGGACCAGCTTCTTGGCGGCGGTGATTTTCTTGCGCAGCCGCTCCTCATCAGCCGCGAATGCAGCGGCGAACGCGGCGGGATCACGGTCAAACGCGTCGCGGCGCTTCACGGCTTCGACGCGCATCGCGATGTCGGTCGGGGTCTTGACGTCGACCGACAGGCCGAAGCGGTCAAGCAACTGCGGGCGCAGCTCGCCTTCCTCGGGGTTGCCGCTGCCGACCAGCACGAAACGGGCCGGATGGCGGACGCTGAGGCCCTCTCGTTCGACCACATTCTCGCCGGAGGCCGCCACATCGAGCAGCAGGTCGACCAGGTGATCCTCCAGCAGGTTGACCTCATCGATATAGAGAAAACCGCGATGTGCGCGAGCCAGAAGACCCGGCTCGAACGCCTTCTCGCCATGGGCCAGCGCCCGTTCAATATCGAGCGCGCCGACCACGCGGTCTTCGGTCGCACCAAGCGGCAGGTCGACCACCGGAACCGGAATCATGTGTGAGGCGATCTTGGCCTTGTTGTCGCCCGAACACTTTTGGCAGGCGCCTGCTGTACGGGTTGGATCACAATGGTAGGGGCAACCTTCGACGGCCTTCATCTCGGGCAAAAGCTGGGCCAGCGCGCGAACTGCAGTGGATTTGCCGGTGCCACGGTCGCCAAAGATGAGCACGCCACCAAGGGTGGGATCGACCGCCGCCACGAGCAGCGCGTTCTTCATCTCCTCCTGGCCGACGATCGCAGTGAACGGGAAAGGCCGTGCCATGGTCAGATTGTTCCAGTTTCAGTTCGGCCGGCAAACGGCTCGTTCAGGCGCACGATTGCTCGGTTGAGAACACCAGCGATGGCCACCCAGTTGAGGTAGGGCGCGAGCAGGAGGCTTGCTGTGGCCGAGATCGGCCAGATGAAGGCCATCAGGGCGAGCACGGACAGCCAGGGAAAGACCGTCTCGACCAAGGCCCAATCGGGCCTGCGGAGCGTGAAGAACAGGAGGTTCCACAACACATTCAGGACACCATTGATCACAAATAGGCCCACGAGCCCGGTGCGTTGCGAGCCGGACGTCGTGCCGGCCCAAGCCAGAACAGCGCTGGTAGAGGCGAGCATCAGGATCACCATCCAGATCGGGCCGAAACTCCAGTTTGGTGGTTTCCAGGATGGGAATTGCAGGCTGCGGTACCAAGGACCAATCTGTGTCAACGCGCCGCCAACACCCGCCACGACAAGCGCGAACAGCGCCGCGATCAGGATCGTGACCCAGTAAAATGACAGATAATCGCTCATGGGACCGCCCGCAGACGATGACAACAGATCAAGTCCTGGCAACCCCCATCAGGTGGCCCAGATCCTTGAAGAAGATGCGAACATGCGCCATCGGGTCTTTGCGCACCAGCTCCTTGTTCATGTAAGCCTCCCAGGTCAGGCGCTGCACGTCCTTGTCCTTGCAGATGATCACGAAACGCTCGCGCAGCTTGTCGTTGCGATACCAGAACCACTGCATGATGCCGAGGATCCAGAAGACCTTGCCATGGGCCTTCATGAAAGCCTTGCGGGCTCCAGCCAGCGCGCGCGCATCCCTGGTGACCAGCGCCTGATGCACCGCATCGGCTGCGAACCGGGCACAGGCCATGGCGTAGTAGATGCCTTCGCCAGATGAGGGCGCGACCACGCCGGCTGCATCGCCAACCACGATGATATCGCGGCCATTGTCCCATTTTTTCAGCGGCTTGAGCGGGATCGGCGCGCCTTCCTTGCGGATGGTCGCGGCCTCTCCGAGGCCGAGATGCTGGCGCAGGCCTGCCACGGAGCCGCGCAGGGAAAAGCCCTTGTTGGCGCTGCCGGTGCCGATGCTCATGGTATCGCCATGCGGAAACACCCAAGAGTAGAAATCCGGCGAGAAACGCCCATCATAGTACACGTCGCAGCGCTTGCTGTCATAAGCCGGCGTGCCATCTGCCGGAGCACGCACGATCTCGTGATAGGCAAAAACAAACGGAATTTTGTCGGCGCCGGGAATGGCAGCGCGCGCCACACCTGACACGGCACCATCTGCGCCAATCACCATGCGCGCTCGGACGGCGCCTTCCAGCTGCTTGTCACCAGCTTCGCCGCCTGCCGCCTTGGGCGTGTAGTGCACGACCGAGACACCATCGTCATCGCGGCTCAATCGCTCGAAACTGCCACGCCTGCGGGTGGCGCCCTGGGTCGCGGCGCGCTCACGTAGCCATTCGTCGAAGCTCTCGCGATCGACCATGCCGACAAACCCGCCGGTATCGATCGGCATGTCGACGGACTTGCCGGATGGCGGGATCATCCGGGCGGACGAGATTCTTGCACACAGCAATTCGTCCGGGATGCGGAAATCGCGGATCAAACGGGGCGGGATCGCACCACCGCAGGGCTTGATGCGCCCGGCCTTGTCAAGCAGAAGGACGCTGTGACCCTTGGCGGCCAGATCGGCTGCAGCAGTGGCACCGGCGGGCCCACCGCCGACGACGACGACATCGAAGGTCTCGTGAATACTCATGTGGATTGCTCCTGGTTCTGGGTGAGCCCGAGGCCCTGACTCTGGGCAAGAGATAATGCTGTTTGGGGTGGAGAATCTGGGCCGAGCGCAGCGATCCGTCCGGCCAGCCAGGCGGCCACCAGAAACAGCACGGCCTCGCCGGTGAAGACGCTGGCATAGGCAAGGAAGGGGGAGCCGCTCAACCATTTGGCAACATCGACCGCCCCCGCCCCGATCAGCCCGCCTGCGCCCATGGCCAGCGCCTGACCGGCGCCCCACAGGCCCATGCGCGTGCCTTCACGTTCGCCGCGCCCGCTGGATGCAAGCAGCATCATCGATCCGATGGCCGACGCCGCATAAATGCCGTTGGCGATGCCGAGTGCAAAGACGTTGGCGCGCAGGGGCCAGGCGGGTCCGATATTGGAAGCAACCACCAGCGCCAGCAGAACGGTGGCGGACAGCACGCAGCCGGCCATGGTCCAGAAGGCAAGCGAACCGAAACGGCCCCTGGCCAGCGGGCCTGCAATGAAGGCGACGAAGATCATCCCGATCAAGACGCCGCTGTTCTGGATGCCGGAGAGCTTGGTGGAACCGCCAGGCGTGTAGCCGAAGACGATGCCGGCGAATGGCTCGAGGATGAGGTCCTGCCCACTGTAGGCCAGCATCGAGATGATGATGAAAAGCGAGAACAGCCGTGCTTTCGGCTCGGCCCAGATTTCGGCAAGCGCTGCGCGGAACGGCATTTCATCGGCTGGCCTGTCGCGCAGCGTCATGGCGTCTGGCACGCCCTCGACGCCGATCACCGCCAGCACGGAGACCATGAACGCCACCGAGCACAACACCGCCGCAACTGTGATCATGCGTTCATTGGAGAATGGATCGAGAAAGTGACCGGCAATGCCCAGCCAGACCATTGTGGCTGCAGGTGCACGGCGCTCGGGCGCAACACGCTTGGCGAGCAAAACCAGCAACGACGTGCCCGCAGCCCCCGCCCCGATCCCGATGAGGACAAAACCGGCAGCGGCCAGAGCAATGCCTTCGACCAAGTTGCTGGCCATCAGTGCGGTTGCGAGCGCTGCCACAAATCCGCCTGCCGCGAGCAGGGCCATCCCGCCGATGATCCAGGGCGTCGCACGCTGTCCCTTGTCAGCCCCAAAGCCCCAGCGCGGGCGCAGTATCTGCAAGGCATAATGCAAGCCGACAAGCAAGCCTGGCAGGATTGCCGGCAAGGCAAGCTCGACCACCATAACGCGGTTGAGTGTGGAAGTGGTCAGCACAAATATCGCACCGAGAGCCGTCTGCACCAGCCCGAGGCGGATGATGCCGAGCCAGCCCAGATCGGGGCGGCGGGCGGCTGATGCGGGTGAGCGGATCGACGGGGCTGTCTGTTCCATGGCGGGCCTCAGAGCGAACGCAGGGCGAAGGCCGAAGCCAGCATGCCAAGCACGTAGCGCCTGGTGCCGATGGCGTTGTGCCAGGCGGCATGCTGGTGCGGATCAGACAGAAGCCGCGTTTGCAGCGACAGTTGCGCGGCCAGCAGCGCGGACCCGGACGAGGCGCTGGAATGAGCAAGGGCGTCTGACATCAACGAAAACTACAATTGACGTTTTGATGCGTCAATTTGTGTTTACACCTACTTGCCTGTGCGAGTTGCCGCAGGGATGCCGCAGGGCAGGCCATGGGTCGTGACGGGCGCAATGATGTGCGGCTGATCAGGGCAGACAGCGTGCTGTGAGATGGATCGCGCTGCGCCTTCGTTGCTGATCGCCGGTCACTGTTGGCGGATTCGAACCATCTGGCGGCGGTTGAGAGCTTGCGCTTCATGCCGTTGTTCCGGGCGGCGCTGGATGGCATGCGCTGAGGCGGCGCGTCCATCCGCCAGGCGGAAGGCTCAGTCGTCGCGGATGAGATCGCCGATGCCGAAACGGTGGAGCTTTGCATAGAGCCCCTGGCGGCTGAGGCCAAGCATCTCGGAGGCCGACGCCCGGTTGTCGCCCGTGAGTTCGAGGGCCGCTTCGATGCACAGCTTCTCGATGATGTCACTGGTCTCGCGGACCAGTTCCTTGAGCGGCACGCGCCCAACAAGTTGCTTGAACTCCTCGGCCGACCGCGGCAGCGCCGACGGTGCCGCCATCTCGGTGCCGGTCCGGCCCGGCGGCCTGATCAGGAAGCCGATGTGGTCACCCTCGGGCCCATCGACACCAACAGCGGAAACCTCAACATTGTCGACCGCGCCATAGACGCCTTCAGCGACGCTTTGAGCACGCCGAAATCGACCCCGACGCGGCCGAGCCACTGGTCAAGGTTCTGGCCGATGGCGGCATGCAATCCGATCAGACCCGTCAGGTCGAGGAAAGCGGTATTGGCGCTCCGGATGACGCCATCGCCGGTTGTCAGGACGAAGGCATCGGGGAAACGCTCGATCACGCTGTCGACGACCTTGGCCGCGACAGGCGAGGCGTCTGTCCGATCGGGGCCGGACAGCAGTCGCAGGAGAAAATAAGACGAACCATCCTGCCGGAAAAGCGAGACATGGACATTGACCGTTTTCCCGCCCTCAGTGAGCCGCAACGTCGCCGGCATAGCGAGCGCACCGCTGGCCGCCACGGCGATGGTCTCCTGCAATGCGTCCCCGCCCTTGTCGACGAAAACGCTCTGCAAGGTGCGCCCGCTGATGCGGTTCTGCGGAACCCCGAGCAGCGCAAGCGCTGCAGGATTGGCTTCCGAGATGCGGCGGCCGGTGGCATCCGCGATCAGGATCGGCTCAGATGTGAGCTGAAACAGCACCCGGTACCGCGTATCAGCCGCACGCAGCCGGCTGTACTCGCGCTCCATCGACTGCTGGAACTGGACAAGCTGCTGCTGGAGGGCGGCAAGGGCCCGCAGATCGCGCCCGATCGCCAGCACCTTGCCGTCATCATCGACCCTTATCGCCGAATAGCGCAACGGCACCGTGGCGGTACCAGCATGAACGATGTGGTTGATTTCGCGCAGGCGGCCTGGAAGGCCTGCCACCGCGTCAGCCAGCAATTGCTGGCCCTTGTTGCGGCTGTCAGGCGCGAGCGTGTCGAGCCAGGGCCGGCCCAGCCAGTCTCCGAACTCGGAAGGCAGCCGCGCTTCGGTTGCGAGCGACACGTCAATGACGGTTCCGTCACGATCCATCAAGATTGCCACATCCGCACTGGCCATGACCATGCGAGCGGCGATTGCCGGGTCGATATGGACCATCGCATTCGACGGATGGCCGATCTTCTTCACGTTGTCAGCTTTCGACCTTGCGCCAGAAAGTGGCGCGAGCGCATCGGAGCGGGGGATGAGGCTGATATCAGTATTTATGCATATAGGCGGCCATGTCTAGGAAGCAAGTCGCGCGCTTGACTTGCAGCATCAGCACCTGCACCGACCTCTGCATCCGCCCCGACGTACTGGGCGAGATCCGGCGCCGATTGGAAAGATGGACCACCGACCAGCACGACGATATCGCGGTTGCTCGAGACCGACCGCAGCCGCATCACCGTCGCCCGCAGCACATCGGCCAGATCGCCATGGCTGAGCGAGAACCCGACCGCATCGAAACGGCGGCTGCGCAACTGTTCCAGCAACTCTTCCGCATCGTTGGTGTTGGACAGGTGCGTCTGCCACCCCGCTTCCTGAAACAGTGTTTCGACCACAGCAATGCCGAAGCTGTGCTGCTCGCCCGGCGCTGCCGACAGCAGGATCGTGGGCGCATCGGGCAACGGCGCGCTGACAGGCTGCTCGTCGCGCAACCCGTTGAGGATCTGGTGCAGGCGCGCCACCACCATCGTCACATCGGCGAAACTGCACTCGTCATCCTGCCACATGTCCCCGATCATGCGGGCGGCAGGTGCCAGAAGGTTGAGATAAAGCTCGCTGCGCGGGGTGCCGCGCGCCACCAGAACGTCAACCAGCGCTGGTGCTGCCTCAGCACCGGTGCCGCGCAGAAGGCGCACGAAGCGGGCCACGTCGACCATGCGGATGTGGCCGCTGGCGAACTTGAGGTCGCGCTCTCCGCGCCCGGCATTGAAGCCGGCATCGTGCCAGACGCTGTCCGGCGTCGAACTGCCCCTGGAGCGCAGGTCAGGCTGACCTTCGGCAGAGGACGGGCCACTTGCACCATCATGCCCCCCGGGGTCGACCCCGATGATGCGGTTGGCGATGATCAGGTTGGGCACGATGTCCCTGCGCACGACCTGTGAGAGCAGCGAGAGGATTTCCTGCTCATAGGCGCTTGATGCCGGGGATCCCTCGTTCGAAGCCCCGCGGAGGCCCGATTTGCCAGCGGATGACCCTCTGGCCGATACCGCGTGAGATTGTTCCAAGTAGGCTGAGTCAGACATCTCCAACCCCCCGCTGTTGTCCACCGTTGACGCAGCTCAGGCACAATCGCCAGGCCGCAGTGGCACATGACAGGCTCGGTCGCGGTGTAGGGAGTGGCCCCGTTTCCACAGCATCTATCAGCCTGAAGGCTACCACAGCCGCAATCCCCGGTCCCCCCGGTGGACTACGTAGGTATTCTAGAGTGCGCAGAAATGTAAAGTCAACTTGACGTTCTGTCCGATTTACAACAGATTTAGGGTCCGCGCCGGTCCCAGCTTCAGGGCCAGAAACGGGATCGAGGGCAGCCTCGCAAGAGACCATAGGGAGGGAGCGCCGGATGAACGATCAACGTCGCCCAACTCAGGCGCAGCCATTGTATACCGCCGATGAACGGCTTCGCCGCGATGCCTCGCCATGGACGCTGGTTCAGGGAATCCTGGCCCCGTTCCAGTTTGTGGTTTTCTTGGTCAGCCTCTTCCTTGTGGTTCGCTATCTGGTCACAGGCGAAGGCTTCGAGGCAGCCACCATTTCCGTCGTGATCAAGACGTTGGTGCTCTACACAATCATGGTCACCGGAGCGATCTGGGAGAACGACGTCTACGGCAAGTATCTGTTTGCCGATGCGTTTTTCTGGGAAGACGCGGTCAGCATGATCGTCATCGCATTGCACACGGCATACCTCGTCAGCCTGTTCGTTGACTGGCTCAACCCGACCGAACAGATGTGGCTCGCACTTGCCGCCTACGCCACCTACGTCGTCAATGCAGCCCAGTTTATCCTGAAGCTGCGCGCCGCGCGCCTGGGTGCAGCTGCTGCCAGCGGCGATGAACTTGCAGGGTCGGCAACATGACGGCCCATACCCCGATCAACGCTGCTTCAGGCTGCTCAGAACCAGTGGTTCAGCGTCAGCGCGGCCAGCATGCCGTGTTCTGCGGCCTGACCGGCATCATCTGGATGCACCGCAAGATTCAGGACGCGTTCTTCCTCGTTGTTGGCTCGCGCACCTGCGCACACCTGATCCAGTCAGCTGCCGGGGTGATGATCTTCGCGGAGCCGCGCTTCGCCACCGCGATCATCGAGGAGCGCGACCTGGCGGGGCTTGCCGATGCACACGAGGAACTGGACCGGGTCGTGGACCAGTTGCTTTCGCGCCGGCCCGATATCCGGCTGCTGTTCCTGGTTGGCTCATGTCCATCCGAGGTGATCAAGCTCGACCTGTCACGGGCCGCCCAGCGGCTCGACAAGCGCTTCAATCCGGACTGCCGGGTGCTGAGCTATTCGGGCAGCGGCATCGAGACCACCTTCACCCAGGGCGAGGATGCGGCGCTGGCCGCGATGGTACCCTCGCTGCCGGCTAGGGCAGCCGATTCGCCAGCCTCGCTGCTGATCGTCGGTGCCCTCGCCGATGTGGTCGAGGACCAGTTCCGCCGCATCTTCACCGATCTTGGCATCGGCGACGTCGCGTTCTTCCCGCCGCGCCGTTCAACAGACCTGCCTGCCATCGGACCGGGCACGCGGATGCTGCTGGCCCAGCCCTTCCTCGCCGAGACCGCAAGGCTGCTCGAAGGGCGAGGGGCGACACGGTTGTCAGCGCCCTTCCCGCTGGGCGTCGAGGGCACGAGCGCCTGGCTCGGTGCTGCAGCGGCTGCCTTCGGCATCGGGCAGGCCGCCTTTGACGCCGCGACGGCAGCGCCGCGCGAGCGGGCGGCCAGGGCCATGGAGCGCTACCGTCCGCAACTGGCCGGCAAGAGCATCTTCTTCTTCCCCGATTCGCAGCTTGAGGCTCCGCTCGCCCGCTTCCTCGCCAACGAGGCCGGCATGCGCATCGTCGAGGTCGGCATGCCCTACCTGCATCGCCAGCACATGGCTCCGGACATGGGCCTGCTGCCAGCCGGCACACTGATCACGGAAGGGGCCGATGTCGACCAGCAACTGGATCGCTGCCGCGCCGCGCGGCCCGATCTGGTGGTCTGCGGCCTCGGGCTCGCCAACCCGCTGGAAGCGGAAGGGCTCAACACCAAGTGGTCGATCGAACTCGTTTTCACCCCGATCCATGGCTATGAGCAGGCAGGTGATCTGGCCGAACTGTTTGTTCGCCCTTTCAACCGCAAGCAGCGGCTGAACGTCCAGCTTCCGGCAAAGGCAGCGACCCATCAGACTGCGGCCCCGACGGGAGGCGCGTCATGCAGCTGACCGTCTGGACCTATGAAGGCCCACCCCATGTCGGAGCGATCCGCATCGCAACGGCGATGACGGATGTGCACTACGTCCTGCACGCTCCGCAAGGCGACACCTACGCCGACCTGCTGTTCACCATGATCGAGCGGCGCGACCAGCGCACGCCGGTGACCTACACGACCTTCCAGGCGCGGGACCTGGGTGGCGATACGGCAGAGATCTTCCAGAGCGCCTGCCGCGACGCGCACCAGCGCTTCCAGCCTGCCGCGATGCTGGTGGGCGCGTCTTGCACCGCCGAGCTGTTGCAGGACAATCCGGCTGGGCTTGCGACCGCGCTGAACCTGCCGATCCCCGTGGTGCCGCTCGAACTGCCATCCTACCAGAAAAAGGAAAACTGGGGCGCTTCGGAGACGTTCTATCGTCTTGCGCGTGCGCTTCTGGCGAGCCGGGCGCAAGGCTATGTCAGGCCAGAACGCGCTGCTGGCACCCGGCCAAGCTGCAATCTGCTTGGGCCGACGGCGCTCGGCTTTCGCCACCGCGACGACATCACCGAAGTGACGCGGCTGCTGGCCGCGCTGGGCGTCGACGTCAATGTGGTGGCGCCTCTCGGTGCCAGCGCCGCCGATCTGGCGCGACTGCCCGATGCCGATTTCAACATCTCGCTCTATCCGGAAATCGCCGATGTCACCGTCCGTTGGCTGGAGCGGACCTTCCGCCAGCCTACCGTGCGGATCGTGCCGATCGGCGTAGGGGCCACCACCGATTTCATCGCCGAGGTGATCAAGGTGGCGGGGCTCGATCCGGCTGTGGCCGAACGGGCGATCCCTTCGCGCCTGCCATGGTATTCGCGGTCGGTCGACTCGACCTACCTGACCGGCAAGCGCGTGTTCATCTTCGGCGATGCGACGCATGTCATCGCTGCGGCCCGGATCGCCACGGAGGAAATGGGCTTCACGGTTGTCGGCATCGGCACCTACACCCGCGAGTTTGCCCGCGAGGTGCGCGAGCTTGCCGGAAAGCTTGGGGTCGAGGCGTTGATCTCCGAGGACTACCTTGAGGTCGAGGCCAGGATTGCCGAGCTTCAGCCTGAACTGGTGCTCGGCACGCAGATGGAACGGCACATCGCCAAGCGGCTCAGGATCGGCTGCGCCGTGATCTCGGCCCCGGTGCATGTGCAGGATTTCCCCGCGCGTTATGCGCCGCAGATGGGTTTCGAGGGTGCCAACGTCATCTTCGACACCTGGATCCATCCGTTGATGATGGGTCTCGAAGAGCATCTCATCGGCATGTTCCGGGGCGATTTCGAGTTCTCGGACAGTGCCACGCCGTCGCATCTCGGCGCTGGCCATGGCTCACACATGGCAACACAGACAACGCCTGTTGTTCCTGACATTGCCATCCCGGAACCGGCCCCCGTCGCCGCGGCAACGATACCGCCTGCTGCAACTGGCGCTTCGATCATCTGGGCGAATGAAGCCGAGTTGGAACTCAAGAAAATTCCGTTCTTCGTACGTGGCAAGGCACGGCGGAACACCGAACGCTTCGCTATCCTGCAAGGCCTCGAACTGATTACAGTGGACACACTTTACGATGCTAAAGCTCACTTCGGGCGCTAATGCGATCCCGATACGGGTCGCCGTCATCACCCTGGACAGCCATCTGGCCAGCGCCTGCGAACGCGCGCGTGCCGTCGTTGCAAAAGACATTCCTGGCCTGACCTTTGCCCTGCATGCGGCTTCGGAGTTTGCCGCCAATCCCGACAATCTTGAGCGCTGCATCGATGACATCGGCAAAGCCGACATCATCGTTGTCTGCATGCTGTTCATCGAGGATCACATCAACGCCGTCCTGCCAGCGCTGCAGGCGCGGCGCGAAGATTGCGACGCAATGGTCGTGTGCCTCTCCGCCCCCGAGATCACCAAGCTGACCCGTATGGGCAAGCTGCGCATGGGGGAAACCTCCGGCGGCATCATGGGCATGCTCAAGAAACTGCGTGGCAAGCAAAGTACTGTCGAGCAGAAGACCGAGTCGGGTGCCAAACAGATGCGGACCTTGCGCATGCTGCCCAAGATCCTGCGTTTCATACCCGGCACGGCGCAGGACCTGCGCGCCTACTTCCTGAGCCTGCAATACTGGCTCGGCGGCTCCGATGACAATGCCGCCAACCTGATGCGCATGCTGATCAGCCGCTATGCTGCCGGCCCACGCTCCGCGCTCCGTTCGCTGGTGTCTCCTGGCGATCCGGTCGAATATCCCGAGGTCGGTGTCTATCATCCGCGCCTTGCCGGACGGATCGGCACAGATGCCTCGCTTCTACCCACCCACCGCGAGCCGAAAGGCCGGGTCGGCGTTCTGGTACTGCGCTCTTATGTGCTGGCCAGCAACAGCGCGCATTATGACGGTGTGATCGCGTCGCTGCATGCGCAGGGGCTTGATGTGGTGCCGGCCTTCGCCTCGGGGCTTGATGGCCGCGCTGCGATCGAGAGCTATTTCATGAAGAGCGGCCACGCCACGGTCGATGCGGTGGTGTCGCTCACCGGCTTCTCGCTTGTTGGCGGACCAGCCTACAACGATTCGAAGGCCGCTCAGACCATGCTGGCCAAGCTTGATGTTCCCTGCATAGCCGCCATGCCGGTCGAGTTTCAGCCGCTTGAGGAATGGGGTCCATCCCCGCGCGGCCTGCTGCCCGTTGAAGCCACCATCATGGTCGCAATCCCCGAGCTTGATGGCGGCACCGGCCCGATCGTGTTCGGCGGGCGTGGCGGCGGCTCCGAGACGGGCTGCACCGGTTGCGAGCGCAAGTGCACGTTTGAAGGCGCAGCAGGTTCGCGCAATGTCCATTCGTGTGGTGAGCGGGCTGATCTTCTGGCCCAGCGCGTCATGAAGCTGGTGATGCTGCGCAAAAGTGAGCGTGCCAGCCGAAAGGTTGCCATCACCATCTTCAATTTTCCGCCGAACGCGGGGAATGTCGGTACGGCAGCCTACCTATCGGTGTTCGAGTCGATCTTCCACCTGCTCGGCGAGATGAAGGCAGGCGGCTACCAGGTCGAGATGCCCGGATCGGTTGACGATCTGCGCAACCAGATCCTCGTCGGCAATGCGGCCCGCTTCGGGGCCAATGCCAACGTCATGGCGCGCATCCCGACCACCGAGCATGTGCGCCGCGAGCGTTACCTGAACGAGATCGAGGCCCAGTGGGGTCCGGCTCCGGGCCGCCAGCAGGCTGACGGTGCCAGCATCCATGTGCTTGGTACGGCCTTCGGCAATGTCATGGTCGGTATCCAGCCCGGCTTCGGCTATGAAGGCGACCCGATGCGTCTTCTGTTCGAGCGAGGATTTGCCCCAACCCACGCATTCTCGGCCTATTATCGCTATATCCGCGAGGATTTCGGCGCGCATGCTGTGCTGCATTTTGGCACCCATGGCGCACTTGAGTTCATGCCCGGCAAACAGGTCGGCATGTCGGCCACCTGCTGGCCGGACAGGCTGATCGGCGACCTGCCGAACATGTATCTGTATGCCTCCAACAACCCGTCCGAAGGCGCGATTGCCAAGCGGCGCGCGGCGGCGACGCTGGTCAGCTACCTGACCCCGCCGGTGACGCAGGCCGGGCTTTACAAGGGACTGGCCGAACTGAAAGCGTCGGTCGACCGCTGGCGCGGCTTGCAGCCCGACATCAGCGGCGAGCGCGAGGATCTGGCTGATCTCATCCAGGTTCAGGCCGCCAGGCTCGAACTGGCAACGGCGGAACCGCAATGGCTTGATCCCGACAGCATGATCCTGAAGCTCACCGAGCAGATGCTGGAACTTGAATATGCACTGATCCCCTACGGCTTGCATGTCGTCGGTGCTCCCCCATCTGCGGAGGAGCGCGCGGGCCTGATCGCGTCGCTGGCCGAAGCGCAGCATGGCCTCAGGCTGTCGCCAGCGACGGCCGAGACCATCGCGAAGGGCCAGTTGATGAGCGCCCTGCCGGACGGCCTGACGCCGGAGCTTCTGGCCGAGCTTGGCCGGGTCAACCAGCTTCTGCTCGAACCCAGCGAGATGGCTGGCCTGATGGCGGCGCTGGATGGTCGCTATATCCGCCCTGCGCCCGGCGGCGACCTGCTGCGCACCACCTCGATCCTGCCCACGGGCCGCAACCTGCACGGCTTCGATCCGTTCCGCATCCCCAGTGCTTTTGCGGTGGCCGACGGGGCAAGGCAGGCCGAACGGCTGCTGGCCAAGCATGTCGACAATGGCAAGGCACTGCCGGAGACGATCGCGATCGTGCTGTGGGGCACCGACAACCTCAAGAACGAAGGTGGCCCGATCGGCCAGGCGCTGGCCCTGATGGGCGCGCGGCCGCACTTCGACGCCTATGGCCGTCTGAATGGCGCGGAATTGATCCCGCTTTCCGAGATGCTCCGTCCACGCATCGACGTGATGATGGCCCTGTCGGGCATCTTCCGCGATCTCCTGCCGCTGCAGATCAAGCTTCTGGCAGATGCTGCCTATCTCGCTGCCTGCGCCGACGAGCCGCTCGAGATGAATTTCATCCGGAAGCATGCGCTGGATTATCAGGCCAAGCACGGATGCGATCTGGAAACCGCATCGCTTCGGGTCTTCTCGAATGCTGACGGTACATATGGCTCCAACGTCAACCAGCTGGTGCAATCCTCGACCTTCAACGACGAGGACGAACTGGCCGAAGCCTATTCGCGCCGCAAGTGCTTTGCCTACAGCCGCAAGGGCACGGTCGAGAAAAAGTCCGAGCTTCTGCAATCGGTGCTCGCCGATGTGGAACTGACCTATCAGAATCTCGATTCGGTCGAGCTTGGCGTGACCACCGTCGACCAGTACTTCGACACGCTTGGCGGCATCAGCCGCGCCGTGCGCCGCGCCCGCAGAGGTGCCGGTCTATATCGGCGACCAGACGTCCGGAAACGGCACGGTGCGGACGCTGCAGGAACAGGTGGCGCTCGAAACCCGCACCCGTGTGCTCAATCCGAAATGGTATGAGGGCATGCTCAAGCACGGCTATGAGGGCGTACGCCAGATCGAGGAGCATGTGCAGAACACGATGGGCTGGTCGGCCACCACGGGCGCCGTTGCCCCATGGGTCTATCAGCAGATCACCGAGCTTTACGTGCTCGACCCCGCCATGCGCGAGCGGCTGTCAACACTCAACGCCACGGCCTCGGCGCGTCTCGCGAACCGTCTGCTTGAAGCACAGCAGCGCAACTACTGGACGCCGGACCCGGAGACACTGCGCG
>JAPLOV010000018.1 GCA_026400565.1 Hyphomicrobiales bacterium
AACGCCGCAAGTTGAGCCCGTCGCCGATCAGTCGTACGCGCAGCCTGACGACAGCTTCTTCAGCGCCACAGAGCTCGACAATCTCGTGGCGCCCATCGCGCTATATCCGGACGCGCTGCTTGCACAGGTCTTGCCTGCGTCGGCCTATCCGGTCGATATCGTTCAGGCGCAACGCTGGATCGACAAGAACAAGGCGTCCGTCGCCAAACAGGATTTTTCCGGCATCGATGGCCAGTCCTGGGATCCTGCGGTTAAGGCGCTCGTGCGCTTTCCGGACGTGGTTAAGAAGTTGAACGATGATCTCGACTGGACAACAGATCTTGGCGACGCCTTCATCAACCAGCCGAAAGACGTTGCAGACGCCATCCAGCGCATGCGCGCCAGGGCTGACGCGACTGGAGCGCTGAAGCCGAGCCAGCAGCAGAAGGTCGTCAAGCGCAAGGAGAGCAATCGCGACGTCATTGTTATCGAAAGTGCGAGCCCGGAGGTGATCTACGTGCCAGTATACGATCCGGTGCAGGTGTACGATCCAGCCGCGAGCGCGGTCGCCGCGAGTCTTTTGACATTTGGCACCGCGGTGGCCATCGGCGCCAGCTGGAACAACAACAACTACTGGAACTGGGGCTCGGGCATTGTCTATCCGCCCGTGTGGCCGGGGTATCCGGCATGGCGCCCGCCATATTCCGGGTGGCGTCCGGGAATGCCGGCCTATCCGCCAGGCGTCCGTCCGCCCGGCAACATCAATATCGGCAACGATGTGAATATCGGCAATGTCAACATCGGTAACAGCGCCAACATCGGGAACAATGTCAGGCCATGGCGTCCTGATAGCGACCGCTATCGCCCGGGGCAGGGCAGCAAGCCTGGCCTGCGTCTGGAGAACAGCCCCGGGGCGCGCTCCGCGCAGCAGCCCGCTTCTCGGCTGGAGGTGCCAGCAGGGCTCCGTCCAGACCAGCGGCCCGAGACGCGGCCCGCTTCCCGTCCGGAGGTGCCAGCAGGGCTCCGCCCAGACCAGCGGCCCGAGACGCGGCCCGCTTCCCGTCCGGAGGTGCCAGCAGGGCCGCGCCCCGAGCAGCCCCCCGAGGTGCCAGCAGGGCTGCGCCCGGAGCAGCGCCCCGAGACGCGGCCTGCTTCCCGTCCGGAGGTGCCAGCAGGGCTGCGCCCCGAGCAGCGGCCCGAGACGCGGCCTGCTTCCCGTCCGGAGGTGCCAGCTGGGCCCCGCCCCGAGCAGCGTCCCGAGACGCGGCCCGCTTCCCGTCCGGAGATGCCAGCAGGGCTCCGCCCCGAGCAGCGTCCCGAGACGCGGCCCGCTCCTCTTCCGGAGACACGACCAGGGCCCCGCCCATCGCAGGCCAAACCTGGCGGTGCCTTCGGAGGCATCGACGGGGGGCGCGGCGCCGCGCAGACGTTCAGCAACCGCGGCGGACAGAGTTTCAGCAGTGGCCCGGCCATGGGTGCCCGACCAGCTGCGGCCGCGCGGCCCGTGGGTGGCGGCGGTGGCAGAGGTGGCGGATTAGGTGGCGGCGGCGGTGGCCGCAGGCTTTGAGAGGGAGAATATGTCAATGACCCATCATCTGCACAGGTCTATTCTCGGATTTGCCGCTCTCCTCGGCACTGCAATCGCATCTGCCAGTCCGGTGGTCGCCCAGAAAGTCTATCCGAGCGCACAAGCGGCGGCGGACGATCTCGTCGCGGCGGCAAAGTCAGGCCGCGCAGGCTTTGTGACCGAAATCTTTGGTCCTCGCGGACGTCAGCTCGTGAGCACTGGCGACGCCGAAGAAGATAAGGAGCGACTTGCCAAGTTCATCGAGGCAGCCTCCGAGAAGGTCGCTCTGGAAGACCGCGGCGATACGACGAAGATCCTGATCGTTGGCAGTCGCGAATTCCCTTTTCCTATTCCGATCATCAGGAAAAGCGACGGCTGGTCGTTCGATCCGGTCGCAGGGCAGCGCGAGATTCGCGCAAGGGTCATCGGTCACAATGAGCTCGCTGCGTTAGGGGCCTGCTCCGGGTACATGGCGGCGCAGAAAGACTACATCAAGGCCGACCGCAACGGCGACCGCGTGCTCGCATATGCGCAGCGCATCATCAGCAGGCCGGGTCAGCGTGACGGACTTTATTGGGAGCCGCGCTCACAGGCTGATGTCTCGCCGCTGGAAGGCGCGGTTTCGGACGCCGTTCGCGCCGTTCGCGGGGGCGTGCCGTCCTATGAAGGTTATGTCTTCCGCATCCTGCGCGTGCAGGGGCCAGCGGCGCCGGGCGGAGCGCATGGCTATGTGATCAACGGCAACATGATCGCCGGCCATGCACTGATCGCTTATCCAGTGAAGTGGGGCGAGACGGGTGTGATGACCTTCATGTGCAGCCATCACGGTGATCTTTACCAGAAGAACTTCGGGCCGAACGCGACGCGTGCAGCATCGCGGATCAAAAGCTTCAATCCGGATGCGACCTGGAAACTTGTCGAGTGACACCGCACAAGAGACAGCGCGGCGCGTTGATGTGCCGCGTCTTACGGGACAATTGTCGTGAAACTTCTCCGAATCCCTGAGCTCTTTATCCGTGCGGCCGCAGCTATCCCGCTCGGTTATCCAGTCCTCCGCGATTAGCCGGCATGGCGCCCCGCCGTTGCTCCACGGAAGCCTGTCGGTCAGTGCATGCTGCTTGCTGCCACATAGTGACCGCAAGCATCTAATGTGGATTGTCCGCGCTTCGGGTGACTGCCTCCAGTTACAGGAAACCTCCCGCAGGAAGGCTATGCTTCAAAGGAGCGTGAGGCAGACGCCGATCAGTGTGCCGAGGTGGACGATAGACCGATCGGCATTGCTCTCGGTGAGGTAATCCCAGACGCCTGGGGTCCGCCAGACGGTCTCGTAGGCGGCCAACCCATGGCCCGTGCCGCGGATCTCGATGTGGTACTGGAGCTGTTTGGTCATGCGGCCGGGGGGTGAGAACGTCGCATGGAGCCGGAGCTGCCCGGCGGGAACCAACGCATCATAGACCGTGTGCTGCTTGTCGATCGCCTGACCCGTCGCTCCGAAACGATCGGACATCATGCGATCAATGAGCTTGCGCAGGCGGGCGGGCGCGACCGGCACCGCCTCGTCCAGCGATGCGGCATGAGCGGGAGAAGGCCTGCGAGCCTCAGGCTCGTCCGACAGCATCAGGGTCTTTCCGAGCGCCTCAAGGCCACCGGCACCGGCTTCCGCCAGAAGCTTTGCCATCACCTTCACTGGAACCTGGCGAATGTCGAGTGCCGTGGCCTGTGGCGGATGAAGGCCGATGCTTGCTCCAAAAAGCCGAGCGAGGAGGGGAAAGGCTCGCACCATCTCCTGAAAGTCCGCGTGCGTCGGTGGCGGCCTCGATGCCTGTTCGTCCTCCAGGCAGGAGAGCTGCTTGGCAAAGTCCTCGCGTTCGGCAGGCGCGAGTGTGTCGAGAAAGGTTATGCGCGCAATGGCACTTGTGTTGGGGCAGGCGCGCAGCAGCGGAAAGCCATGGGCGGCTTGTTCCTGTCGGTGCTGCCGAAGTTTCGCCGCATCGAAGAAAACATTCATGCTGCCATTCCTGCGATTTTTAGCCTGAACAGGCAAACGAGGAAAGGACTGATACTTCGTCCGACATTCCCCGGATTGGCGGCCCATCTAAGCTCAATTGGAGACAGAATAGCCCGGACCTGGTCCTCTTGGAAGCGTGAAGAGCGTAGTTTCAACGTCTGTCGCAGCAGAACCGTCGGTTTGACAGCCATGCCACACCCCGGACGGGCGTTTCTCAAGATCAGCAACGCCATGCTGCTGAAAGACAGCTCGCCAGCGGTAGAAGCTGGCGTGCCCAACGCCGAAGTAACGGCACGCCTTCCCAACATCACCAGCCGCCTCAGCATGCTTGAGCACCCGAAGTTTGTGCTCTGTCTCGCGCCTGAACTTGTGCACCGTCATCATCCCTTCCGCCCTGCGGGGCTTCATTGAATGGATATCTCGCAAGTCCGTACATTCCGACTGTCCATCAGACCGCTGGTGCCAACTCAAAGTAAGCCGATTCTCTTCTGGCACCGCTAGGCGGGCACCTGACTTACAAGAGGAGCTTCCTCTCACAGTTCCTCCGGCACAGTGTTCAGGACCTATGGGTTGCCCTTTGCTGATGGAGGGCTGCGTCTTTTTCGCAGGTCTCTACGTAACTTTCGCCGCAACCCGCAGAACCGCAAAAGGACCCCGCTATGACACTGACCAAGAGATTTGCCCTCGCCGCCACATTCGCAGCCTTCATTGGTGCGGCACCGGCCGTGGCGCAGAGCCGAAACATCGTTGAAACAGCCGCAGCAGCCGGTCAGTTCCAGACCCTGATTGCCGCAGCGAAAGCGGCTGGTCTCGTGCCGGCCCTGAGTGCGCCTGGTCCGCTGACCGTGCTCGCGCCCACTGATCGTGCCTTCCGCCGCCTGCCTGCCGGTACGGTCGAGAACCTGCTGAAGCCAGAGAACAAGGCGCAACTGCAGGCGGTCCTGACCTATCATGTGGTTGGATCACGCATCGAGGCCAAAGATGTACCACACCGTCCAACACTGGTTCAGACCCTCAATAGCAGCAACAGCATCCGCGCCGTGCGCCGCAACGGGATTGTCCATATCGATGGCGCGCGGGTGACAAAAGCCGACATCAACACAAGCAATGGCGTGATTCACGTCATCGACCGCGTCCTTATCCCTGGGCAGCGGAAGCGTTGAACCGATAGCTGAAGGGCAGGCTGAACCAATCTGGAAACCTGCGCGTAAGCAAAACGAGCGACGCAAAGGATCAGATGACTGCGCTGCAGAGCCGCATGACATCAAGGCATGACACGAGCGCTGATATCCGTGATGCTGGGCGCATCGTGCTGGCCGATCTGCTGATGCGGGTCGGCCAGCACGATGATCAGGCCTTGCAGCGGCTATATGCCCTGACGAGCGGTAAACTCAACGGCGTCATTATTGCCGTTGTGCGGCAGGCGGCACTTGCTGAAGAAGTCTTGCAGGATACTTACATGAATGTCTGGAAGCAGGCGTCATCCTATGATCCGCTCAAAAGCGCGCCTATGACCTGGCTGGCGGTTATCGCCCGCAACCGCGCCATCGACCGGCTGCGCTCCGAGCGCTCCCGATCGGGCCTGCTCGTTCCGCTTGATGACTTCGAGGTCGATGACGGCTCGACCCCGGTCATTGATCAAATCATCACGGGGCAGGATCATTACAGGCTGCATGGCTGCCTCGGGTCTATCGAGCATGATCAGCAGCGCATGATACGTGCCGCTTTCTTTGATGGGTTTACATATGATGAATTGGCAACTCGCGAAGGACTCCCGCTTTCTACGGTCAAGAGCAGGATCCGGCGCGGCTTGATGAAACTGCGCGCCTGCATGGACGGGACATGAGCAAGGCAACCGATCACGACAACGCCGCAGGGATGCGCACTGCGCTGGCGGGTGAGATCGCTCTTGGGCTCGTGGCCGGTGACGAGGCCAAGGCAGAGCTGGCGCGTGATCCCTTGCTCGCCGCCGAGGTGCGGCACTGGAGCGACGAGTTCGCCACGCTTTCGCTGGAGGCGCCAGCGGTACCGCCCGATCCCCGTGTTCTCCAGCGGCTGCAAACTGCGCTGGTGGATGACCTGGTTTCATCTGCCAGGCAACCTGTCGCGCAATCATACCCAAACTTGCCAGAAAGATCTGCTGGCATGCTCCAAAGTCTCGTGTTCTGGCGCGGAATGGCGGCGGCTGGCTTCGCGGTGGCTGCCACTGTGCTGATTGCGGTTTTGCTCCAACCGTCCATACCGTCGCCATCCCCCGTTCGGCAGGACGTTGCCACAGTCCCATCCCAACGCGTGCTGCTGGTCAGCCAGATCATGCCGCGAGATGGCCCGCCGGAGTATGTCGCCACCTATGATGGCGATCGCGGAAGGCTGATCATCGTGCCGGCCTCAACCCTGCCCTCGAGGGCAGGCGTCCCGTTTCTTTGGCTTGTGCCCAATGATGACGGCGATCCGATCGGACTTGGCCCGCTTGATCCGCTGAAGCCGGTCAACCTTGATCTGACTGGCGACATGTTGCGGTTTGCCAATCTCATGGCTGGACTGGTGATCACCTTGGAGCCAGTACCTGTTGTCCAAGGCGGCACGGCCCAGGGCCCGGTCATCGCGCATGGCAAATTCAGCAGCCATTGATGTCGAAGCCATGGGCTTGAGTGGCGGCTGATGGCCAGAATCTCAATCAGCTCGTCGTTCTGTCATCGAGGCATTGTGCCAGCATCTGGTAGGAACGCTCCGAGCGCGGCTTAAAGCTGACCGATTGCACACAGAAATGCTTGCGTTGTTTTGGAAAGGTCTCCCAGTTTTCGGTCAGCATGACCCTTTGGGTTTCTTCTGCTCGGCGGCAAGAAGTGGCTCCGCCGCGTGCCGAGGCGTTGGCTTGGCAGAAAAGCCCGACGTCAAAGCGCGGCACATCTTCAGCCTGCGCCGGACTTGCAGCTGCGATCGCCCAGACGAGACAAGTCAGGATGATAAATCGCGTCATTAATCACCTTTCTGGTCATCACTGAAGCTTGCAAGATGGTACCTTGCAGTTTGGCTACGCCCGGAACAATTTCACCAGTTACAGGTAGCGCAGGGCGCATGTTCCATAAAGACCCGGCGACTCATTTTCTGAACACGAATGCGCAAGATGCTCGGTGAACCTGCACCACAATAACAGGCCTGCACTCTCACTCAGCGCATGATGTGGACGGCGTTGCTGATCACGTCGACAGGGCGCCTTTCGCCCTTGGGGCCTTTGGGCATAGTCAATTCTTATGTTCCACAATTACAATCCAGCCCGAAGCCCAACAGCCGACATCTGGTCGCCATACGACACTAATCACTTTACCGCCCTCCTTGGCGATCCGATCCAGCTTGCCGCGAAGGTGGTCAGTGTCATCGCCGCATTCGGCAACCTCGTATCGCAAGCGGGACACCCTGCTTCTCGCTAAGTTAACAGTAACTTGCCCGAAATAGCGACGGGCATGTCAAAGGGGCGAAATTTCAGACTGAGACACTACCGACCAACGCCCATGCTGGCGTCGAGGCCGTCAATGCACAAACATTCCGACCGTCCCCTTTAGTGGGGGCCGATCACGATCAGCCGACGATCATCCGGCGGCCCGGCCCTCGCCGTGCCCGCAGGCGCGAAGGCGGACAAGCCGCGGAAAAAAGCCCGGTTAACTGCGTCATCCTTTCCCGACATTCCAGCAAGGAAGGCTTAAGCGTCCCTGTGTTCAGTGGTCCACCTTCCACGGGTCAGGGATCGATGGCCGCCTATTTCAGCTTGCCCGCCTATTTCATCATGCTCGCCGTTCTCGGCGGCCTGTCGCTTGTCATGGCCATCAACGACATGGCGCTCATCGTCACCTTCCTGACGCTGGGCCTAGGGCTGCCCTTCGTCGCGGCTGCCACCTTCTTCCTCTACTGGGCCTGTTTCCTGCCTCTCGCCCTCATGTGGAACGGCCAGCGCAGCATGGGCTTCGGCTTCAGCATCGTGCTTGTCCTGCTTGCCGTCTTCGTTCCCGCCGAACTTGGGCAGAATGCCGCCGAGACGATCACGCAGGAACTGCGCAAGGACGATCGCGCCCCCGCCGCGACACTGGACGTATGGTCGGTCGAGTTCCGTCTGCCGCAGGGGTCTCTCAGCGGCGTGTTCGAGAAAAATGGCCGGGGCTGCGGCAGCGAATGCCGCACGCTGCTCGCCAATCCGCGCATCGACTTCGTGCGCATCGTCGAGGAGACGGGACCAAACCGGTTCAACAGTTCCGTGCACCGCCTGATGCGCGGCGCCGATTGCGCGGTGCCCGGCTCGACGGCATCCGCCTCCAATTGCGTGCTCGTCGTGCCGGACACGTTCGGGCCTGCGGAACTGACGTTCACACTCACCGAGACCTGGGGCCGCCAGCGTCCGGGAACGCCTGACAACGCTTTCGTACAGACGCATCTCGTGCGCCTGGCATCGGGCGTCATGCATCACGGCACGCAGGGGACGGAAATATTCCGCCAGACGGAGATCGACATCAGTGCCGCCATGCGGCCCACGGCGCTTGTCCCGATCTTCAAGGCCACGTCGAGCCACGGCGTCGAGTTCGTGAAGCGCCGCGAACGTTCCAATCCCATCGTCATGGCCGAGATCATCGAGAAGCTCGGTCTTGCTCGCGATGTGGTCGCCGCCGACGTGCCCAAGCCCTCACCCGCCGCCCACGACTGGCGGAAGCCCGTCGACGATACGAGCACGCGCGAGGTAATCGCCATTCTCGACCTGCCGCAGCACGAGGCCTTCGACGCCGGCAAGTCTTCGACGATCAGCGACTGGGTCATGCAGGCCCGCATGATCAAGGACTGGACGCCGGAGCAGATCGCACTGCTGCGCCGGATCATGCATGACCGTCGCATCGACAGGGGTGTGTCGGTCGGGCAGATCTTCGAGCGCGATCCCGGGGTGGCGCGCGCGCTGTTGCCTGATTTCATCGAGATCGCCGAGCAGGGCAGTCTCAATGCAAGTCCGCTGCATGGCTCGACCTATGTGCTGCGGCAGCTCGACCCTTCGCTGGTGCAGCCCTATGGATCCCGTATCGTGGCGCTCATCGATCGCGACGCTGACATGCGCCGGCGGTTCATCGCCAGTGTGGGCCGTCTCGGCTTCGACCCCACGTCCATGCTGTTTCCGCTTCCCCCGATGAGCAACCAGCACCTGCGGATGGAAAGCCTGCGTGGTGCGTGCCTTGCCGAAAGCCGCTGGGCGCCTTCGCTCGTTGCAGCCCTGCGTCGCGAACTTTCGCCCACGCCGAGCAAGCAGTCGCGCGCGACCGACCAGCCGGTGCTTTATGTGCTGATCGCCCTGGGCGACCGACAGACCGTCGAAGCCTACGCGGATCGTATTCCCGAACCTCCGCCTGCCTCGAATGCGAGGAGAACACTGCCCTACGATGAGCGCCAGCTCGTCGAGTTCCGGCGGAACATCGAGCGCGCACTGCGGGAGCGCACGCCCTCGCGCCTGTGCTCGTCCTTGTGATCCGCGAAGGGCAGGGCAGGGTTCCGCGCAAATGCAGCGACCAATTCAACGCAGCATCATCGCTAATGATCAAGTCCGCATCGCAACGACATTCGAAGCACGCTCCCGGCCACTATTGATCTCGCTAAGCAGTATTGCCCATGCCTCCAATGCACGGCACTTTTCCGGCAGATAGGCGTTGCGGTCATAAACAGCCGTCACGGCTGCTGAGTCGCCGGTGTCGCTGGCATGGTTCAGGACACGGGAGACGATGAAGCGAGGAAGCCCGATGCGCTCGCTCGTCATGGCGCAAGGCGACATCGTTCGAGTTGCCCCCAGCCACGGCGCAGCATTTGAGTGGCAAACTTTGCAACTTGATCGCTATTGGCGAAGCAAGGGGTCTGATGCTTCAAATGGCCTAAGATAGACCTGAATTTATGAGAGCGTGGTTCCCCGGTGGTTCCCTGACTATAGCGGGCTACTCATCAAGCTTTCTAACTGATTAAAATCATTGGCGCACCCGACAGGATTCGAACCTGTGACCTCTGCCTTCGGAGGGCAGCG
>JAPLOV010000256.1 GCA_026400565.1 Hyphomicrobiales bacterium
ATGGCCAGGACAGCGATCACCAGAAACAGTCACAGGCCGAACCACGATGTCTTGTTTGTGTTGAAAGCAGCAAT
This sequence comes from Hyphomicrobiales bacterium, assembly GCA_026400565.1. Classification (GTDB taxonomy): domain Bacteria; phylum Pseudomonadota; class Alphaproteobacteria; order Rhizobiales; family Beijerinckiaceae; genus Allobosea. Next base: position 75 of record JAPLOV010000256.1, read on the forward strand.
CGTCGCCCGTGCAAGACGGGCAAACCCAGTCATCTGCGTGGACGATGTTCCGCTGCTCATTGCATCTTCACGCGCGGGTCAGCGAGGCTGTAGATCACATCGGTGGCAAGATTGATCAGGACTACCAGCAAGGTATAGATTACCATCATGCCCTGCAGCATGGTGTAGTCGCGCTGGTTGAGTGCGCCAACAATCAGCTTTCCAAGGCCCGGGCGGTTGAACACGATTTCTGTCAAAACAGAGTTGCCGATCAGGACGCCGAGATAAAGCCCGACAATCGTTATGATCGGGATCAGCGCATTGCGCAGTGCATGCCGCCAGACCACCGCAGGCCATGGCACACCCTTGGCGCGGGCCGTGCGGACATAATCCTCCGACAACACCTCCAGCATCGCCGATCGCGTGACGCGTGTGATGTAGGCCGCCATGATAAGGCCCAGGTTGATCGCAGGCAGGACCAGCGATTGCAGCCATTGTGTCCAGGTGCCGCGCTGGCCACTGATCACCGGGAACCAGCGGACCTGGATCGCAAGGCCAATCAGCAACAGGATGCCTGACACGAAGGCTGGAAACGACAATCCCAGCAGCGAGGCGATGCGAACCACATAATCGGTGGCATGGTTCCGATTGACCGCAGCCCACACCCCCATAGGAATGCCGATGGCAGCCCCGATCAGGAGCGCGAAAATTGTCAGCTCGATCGTCCAGGGCAGGACATTCAGCACCTCCTGAATAACCGGACGTCCCGTGACCAGAGAGACACCCCAGTCGCCGCGGACCGCGCCGCTCAGGAACGTGACATATTGCACGGCCAGTGGCTGGTCGAGCCCGAGTCGGGTGCGCAGGGCCGCAATCGAACCTGCATCGGCCTGATCACCGAGGATGACCTGCGCCGGATCACCCGGCAGGATTCGGACGATCAGGAATATGATCGTTAGCACCACAAACAGCGTGATCAGCGCAAATCCCGTCCTGCGAACGAGAAATGCCGTCACCTCGTAAACTTGCTTGTTTCAAGCACGGCTGGTCCAAGATTGAGCGCACCCTTGATCTCGTAGCCAAGATCGAGCGTGTCCCTCGTTGCCCACATCTGCAACTGCTCGTTGACGGGCACAGCACAGACTTCCGTAACGATCTTGCGTTGTGCCTCATGCCAGAGAGCGATCTGCTTTGCCTGATCAGGCTCGCTGCGGGCGGCGTCGATCTCCGCATCAGCCGCCTTGCAATGCGAGAAATTGGTTACGCCTGTTGGCGTGCCCACCGTCGCCCGCGAATGGAAGAACTGGGACAGGTAGACATCTGCGATCGGGAAGCGGGCCGCCTGGAAATGCACCACCTGCGACAGGTTCTGGCGGATCTGCTGGTGGAATGTGGCATGTTCCACTGGCGTGATCTCCAGTGTGATCCCGGCGCGGCGCAGCTGCGCCTGCACGGCCTCCATGAAATTCAGCATGCCCGGAAGGGTCGTGTGGATCGTCTTCAGTGTAATGCCATTGGGAAATCCTGCCTCGGCCAGCAACTCCCGCGCCCTCTGCACGTTGTGCGGCAGCAGCGGCGCATTTGCCAGCGTACCGACATAGCCCGATGGCACCACCGATACGGCCTGCCGCGACACCTCGCGACCGCGGAACTGCTGGATGCCATCCCGATCAAGAGCATGGGCAAAGGCTTGACGAACCTTCAGGTTATCCAGCGGCGGCATGGTCATGTTGAGATGGATCACCGACATTTCAGCCGGGTTCATCGCCAAAGCCTTGACGCCGGCCGTTTCCTTCAGCCGCGCGAAGGCACGCTGGTCCTGCCGCGCGTACACCAAGTCGAGCTCGCCCGCCTGAAACGCCAGATCACGCGCCGCATCGGACGGGATAAGCCTGTAGGTCAGTTCGCGTAAGTTGGGCTTGCCACGAAAATAAGCGTCATGTGCGACCAGCTTGCCGTATTGCTGCGGCACATATTCAGCGAAGGCAAAGGGGCCGGTGCCGATGGGACGGCGGCGGAAACCGTCATTTCCCATCTGGTCAACAGCCGCTTTGCAGACCATCTGGCCGCCGTGATAATTCATGACGACGCCAAGCAGGCTCGGGATCGCGCTTTTCAGCGTGATCTTCACTGTATATTTGTCGGTCGCTTCGACGCTGTCAAAAGCGGCATAGTCGGATGAGAAGGTCGAGGTTTCGCGGGTCGCGGCGCGTTTGAGAGAGAACACCGCGTCTTCGGCAGTGAACTCGCCGAAATTGTGATGGCACTGAACGCCCTTGCGCAGGTTGAAGGTCCAGACCTTGCCATCGGCAGAGGAGGTCCAACTTTCGGCAAGGTCAGGCTCGATCTGGTCAGGGCTGATTTCGCCGGGCTTCAGCCGAACCAGACCACTGAAGATCTGCTGCATGAAGCTCTTGCCGGGCGTCGCCGAATTCATGTGCGGATCCAGAACGCCGGTATCTGCCGATGCGAGGCCGACGGTCAGCGTCGTCTTCTGGGCCACAGCGACGGTTCCGTTTGCGGCCACCATCGCGATACCTGCCGCGCCAGCGATGAGATATTTGCAGATCATGATCACGTCCCCCGTAGAACAGCCCATGGTGGCCGTACATACCAGTCAGTGTTCCAGCAACTGTCCCTGAACGCAAGCGCCGTCATGTTTCGGAGTCGGGCATGTGGTCGGCCAGATCCGGAGGATGACCGCTCTTGGTCCGCTTCAAGCAATCCGTTACGTCGTACAGGCCGAGAGCAAGGAGCAGCATGCACTGAAGCTGATGGTCACCCATGCGGGGAAAACGTTCGCGGGCCATGTCGAGCGCCCTGTTCTAGGCGACCGCCGGGCCTGCGCGCAATCCATCACGATAGGCCAGCAGGAACGCGAGGCGGGTCGGATGGTCGGGGCTGAGTATCCTGATGTCGGCATTGAAATAGTCGGTCACGGCATCCCTCTGCGCTGGCTGACAGTGGAGCATCTTACACTGTTTGCCCTGCAGAAAGCAAATTGGCCTACGTATAACCCATTGATATGACATGCGTAATGCCCCAAATATTTCTGCATCTCCATAGCCTGCATGCCAGTGCGGCAGCCGGCTCATCAAGCGCACCGCGGGCCGTGTCCGGGCCCTCAGCACCAAAGCTGCGTGGTCTTCCAACGGATGTCTTTTGCCGTGTCCGGGTGCGTTCGGGTGAGGTGTATCTGCCTTCACTGGAGGCGCCGTTGCAATTCTGGCAAACCGCAAGGCTCGTTGATAGACCCAGACCGCGTCAACGATGAGATCGCGTGGGTAGCGCAAGCCTTTCAGGCGCGGAAATGATGACGGCAGCTTCATTCGAAGCCCATATCCCGCTCAGCCGAGCCAAACAAACTGGCAATGCCGTTCAGATAGACGAAGAAGCTTGCATGATCTCGTCGGCGTAGCGTCCCTGCTGCAACAAGTTGGCCATTTTTCGCATTGGCGCGCCGATGTGCGTGAAGAAAGCGCGGTATCCCGCGCACAGATAGTTCAGGCCATCCTCGCCGTCCGGCGTCGTGATGAAGCGATTGCGCGGACATTCGCCGAAACAAGCGAACAGAACCGGACAGTCCCGGCAGTATTTCGGCAGCGTCTCGAATTTGGCATCGCCGAAGCGACGCTGTTTTTCGGATGAAACCAACGCTTTCAGGGGCGTACTGTTCAGGCTCCCGAGCAGATGGTCTGGCTCGACGAAATGATCGCAGGAATAAACATCGCCATTGTGCTCCAGAACGAGCGCGTTGCCGCATGTTGGCGCGACGATGCAGAGATTGTGCTGGCCAAGCCAGCTGCCGAGCGCGACATCGAAGGTTCTCACATGCACGTCACCGACATCGCGCTTCACCCATTCGTCGAAGATCGCGATAAGAAAGCGGCCGAACTGTTCGGACCCGACCGTTCGTCTGGTGACCAGATGACCTTCCTGTTTATAGAGCGGCCTGTCGAGTCCGCGTTGTCCGCCCCAGCCTTCGTTCGCGGCGGCGATGGTCTTTTCCGTGGCCCTTTCGACGATGGGTATGAGCTGAATGAACTTGGCGCCGAGCGCGTCGCGGAAGAAACGATAGACTTCCAGCGGACATCCGGCGTTGCCCGCGTGGATCGTACACAATACATTGGTGTCGACGTCGTGCTGCCGCAGGAGCTTCCAGCCCCGCATGACGTCGTCGAAACTGCCCCTGCCGCTTTTGTCAACACGATAGGCATCGTGTATGGCGCGTGGCCCGTCGATGCTGATGCCGACGAGATAATTGTGCTTCTTGAAAAATGCGGCCCACTCATCGTCGATGAGTGTGCCATTGGTATGCATCGTGTGCAGGACCCGCTGGTCGGGCTTGCGGTGTTTTTCGGCGAGTTCGATGGAGCGCGCGTAGAATTCCCGGTTGCGAAGCATCGGTTCGCCACCCTGCCAGGAAATCTGGACCTCCGGGCCGGGTGATGTCTCCATCAGTTGACGGATGTAATTGTCCAGCGTCATGTCATCCATGAGGAAACTCTCGGCCTGATAGAGGTTCTCCTTGGACAGAAAGAAGCAGTACTGGCAGCCGAGATTGCAAGCGGCCCCGGCAGGCTTCGCAAGCAGATGGTAGGTCGGCAAGCCGGGTTCCATGCGATTTTCTCGACGTAATTGAAACGACGGTTCATGAAGCGGCTGAGCCCGGCGCTGGCCGGGCTCCTTTCGAGCATATCCTGTTTTACTGGCGAGCCAACGCCAGACCAATGGCGGTCTCTGGATCGACCAGATGTTCGGAACCTTCCCCCTCGGCGATCGAGAGTAGCACACCTTTGACACGGCCATTGAACCGGTTGGCGCCCGAAGGATAGTCCGGCGAGACCGCCGCCCCCGTATCTTCGCCGACGTCGCACCCGTCATCTGCGGAAAAGATCATCGCGAGTGTGGCTTCGATGTCCATCGATGAACAGCGTCGCCTTGCCGCCCTTGCCGAGACCGCCGCCCGCATAGGCGAATTCCATGCGGACCTGATGTTCGCCGGCGGGAATTGGCGACGGACTTTCGACGAAGAAGTGCTTCAGACCGCCCCAATTGTAACAATACTTGAGCTTCCCGCCCAGGGCATAAAGGCTCCAGCCGCCGATATTCGCCCCCTGGGCGATGATGACCCCTTCTGCGCCCTTTTCCGGAACAACGATCTCGGCCGTAACCGAATGCGACTTATTCTTGAGGTTGAGAACCACGTTTTCCGACAGACGACCCATGCCGCCGAACAGGAGCTGCGTCTTGCCCTTGATGAGAATAGGACGTCCAGCCGTGTCGGGGTTGATCTTTTCGATCACCCGGTCATCAAGCGGCAGCACTTTGTATCTTGTCGCCTCGATGAGCCAAAGCCGCTGCAACTCGTGCAGCTTCCCGGGCATTTCCTTTGCGAGATTTCGGGCCTGGCTCCAGTCCTTCGTCGTGTCGTAGAGCTCCCACACGTCGTCATCGAAGGCGGGTGGCTTGCCGTTCAATTCCGCCCAAGGCGTCCGGTGCTTGGTCACTGCGGTCCAGCCCTTGTGATACAGACCGCGGTTGCCAAACATCTCGAAATATTGCGTTTCATGCTGCTCGGCTGCTTTTGCGTCGTTGAACGAATAGAGCATGCTGACGCCCTCGATCGGGTCCTGGGTGATGCCATCAACCGAAACCGGCTCGGGAAGACCAGCGGCTTCCAGGATTGTCGGCGCCACATCGATGACGTGGTGGAACTGGGAGCGCACCTCACCCTTGGCCTTGATGCCTTTCGGCCAGTGGACGACGGTTCCGTTGCGCGTGCCGCCCCAGTGGGAGGCGACCTGCTTCGTCCATTGGAACGGTGTGTTCATCGCGTGAGCCCAACCAACGGCATAGTGATTGTAGGACTCCGGGCCGCCTAGCTTGTCGAGCCTCTGGGTCAGGTATTCGGGCGTTTCGAAGGACTGAAGGCCGTTGAAGTACGCCATTTCGTTAAAACAGCCGTTGATAGACCCCTCGGCCGACGCGCCGTTATCACCGATGATGTAATAGATCAGCGTGTCATCGAGGATCTGTAGCTTTTCCAGCGTATCAATAATCCGCCCCACGTGATGATCGGTGTATTCCATATACCCGGCATAGACTTCCATCTCGCGTCGCAACACGGGCTTGAAATCGTCTGGCATTTTATCCCATGCCGGGATCTCCGCGTGGCGCTCAGTCAGCTGGCAATCCTGCGGAATGACGCCAAGCTTCTTTTGCCGCGCAAAGGTCTCCTCCCGCAGCTGGTCCCAGCCCGCGTCAAACTTGCCCTGGTACTTGTCGGCCCAGTCCTTTGGAACGTGGTGGGGCGCGTGCGTGGCGCCGGGCGCGAAATAGATGAAGAACGGTTTGTCCGGCGTGAGCGCCTTCTGCTGAGAAATCCAGCTGATCGCCTTGTCGGTCATGTCTTCGACGAGGTGATATCCTTCCTCGGGCGTCTTCTTGTTTTCCACCGGAGTCGTGCCCTCGTAGAGCGTCGGATACCACTGGTTAGCCTCGCCGCCGATGAACCCGTAGAAATGTTCGAACCCGCCGCCGCCCGTGGGCCATGCGTCGAAGGGGCCGACCGGACTGGTCTGCCAAACCGGAATTTCGTGACACTTGCCAAACTGTGCCGTGGAGTAGCCGTTGAGTTTCAGCGTCTTCGCCAGCGGCGACATGGAGTTGGGAAGAACGGAGCAATAGCCGGGTGCGCCCGTCGCGATTTCGGTAATGCCTCCCATGCCCGTCGAATGATGGTTTCGTCCGGTGAGCAGCGCCTGCCGCGTCGGCGAGCACAGGGCGGTCGTATGGAAGCGATTGTACTTGAGGCCACGTGCGGCCAGCTTCTCGGCGGCGGGCGTCTGGCAAGGGCCTCCAAACGCGCTCGTGGATCCAAATCCGGCGTCGTCGATAAGGATGACCAGCACATTCGGCGCGCCCTTCGGCGGTCGCAATTGTTCGATCGGCGGAAATTTCGTGTCCGGATCCTTGGCGTCATAGGTGATAAGCTTCGGCTTGGACGTATTGGAAAGCGGCAGGTGCGAACGATGCTTCTTGTCTTCGATTGTCATAGAATTTGTCCTGCTGGTGAGGGGTTTCCAGAAAACCAGTGAATATTTCCTGTCAAACAAGCGGGACCAGCAATGACAAGAACGTCAATGGTCCAACAATGATCAACGTAAGTGTCTATGTAGAATCCGGTGTGTAATTTTATTCCGGTCTTACTGCTGCAGTTGATCTGAAATTGCTGATCTAGACATTTCAGCGGCCAACGATACTGAACAATAGCGATGACGAGCGCGGCGACGCCGCAGAGGATCAGGTTGAGGCCGCCAGATGCGTGCTGTGGCGATCAGGCCCTCGGGCAAACGCGCGGAACGCTCCGAAGTGTTGGTGACGACCAGCGCCAGAAGAAGGTGCTATCTTGACGCGGGCAAATCCACGATGAAAACTCCTCATATGCTTGTAATCTCTGACTGACTTCTATGTCTTCTCTCGTAACGGTTATCGACGGTACCATTCTTGATCTGTATCAAAGCTCGTCCAGATTGGCCCTTTGATGCACGAGGTTTCGCATCCGCCTGAACCGGAGCCGCGCCCGCTCGCGTCGTCGAAATGGCTGGTGAGCGTTCTTGGCCCGGTTGTTCAACCACCGGCCGGTCTTGCGCTGTGCTGTCGCGCCGATCTCTCTCAGCGCTGCTCCATATGACGCCAGGCGATCTGTGACGATCATCTCGGTCTGGCCATGCCGCCGAAGCGATGTCCTGAGGCGTCTCAATGCAGCCTTCCTGTCGCGGCGCTTCGTCACGAAGCTTTCGAGCACGTCACCCTCGTGATCCACGGCGCGCCAAAGGGCGTGCTTCACCCCGTTGATCGTCACGAAACCGTCGTCGGGATGCCACTGCCGATGCCTGAATGATCGCATCGCCTGAACGCGGTTCCGCCTTATCGATGCGGCGAGGATCGTGCCGAACCGGTTCCACCAGAGCCGCACGGTCTCATGCGTGATGTCGATGCCCCGCTCGTGCAGCAGGTCCTCGACAGTCCGCAGTGACAGCAGGTAGCGAACCTACATCATCACTGTCAGGCGGATGATCTCCGGAGTGGTCTTGAAAGAGCGGAACATGGCGGATCGGGTCATGCAGGGAAGGGTAGGGCAGCCACCCCACCCGGCCAGCGGAAGCTTCCTCTGATATTGCCATCCGGTCGCCAACCTCCACACCTGTCCCCGCCACGCCATGTCGTCATCTGACGATCGAGCGCTTCGGTCCGAGGCGATGGTCGTCCGGCGCGAGATCGCCGAACGGGGTGTCGCCGCGTAACGCCCGGGGGAAAGCGCCCCGGCTTTGCGCGACCGCCGGTCGGCAAGTTGACAGTCCCGCTGGGACTGGTGGCACAGGTCGGCATCGCGCCGGTCAGGGTGGAGCTTGAGATCATCGAAGGGGCGTTCATTGACGACTTCGACGCCGCAACGGCCAATATCAACACGTTGCGCGAGGCCGGGATCCGGATCGCGCTCGATGATTTCGGCACCGGC
>JAPLOV010000008.1 GCA_026400565.1 Hyphomicrobiales bacterium
CATGATCGTGGCCGGTCCCGCCTTCACCATCCAAATGATCGCGGATCCGGTCGGTGATCCCGAACTCTCGGAAAAGCGCATCAACCTGTTCAAGGCGATGAGTTATCCATGCGTCGACGTGCGTGACTGCGGCTTCGACACGCGCGTTGCCAACTATGGCGAGATGAACGCCACGCTTGGCCGTAAATACGGCAGCGTCGGCGCCATCATCGACGGTGGCATCCGCGACACCCGCCACCTGCTGGAGATGGATTTCCCGACGTTCGGGCGCTACTTCTCGCCCGTCGAGGCCAAGCATCGGGTGAGCTATTTCCGCTGGCAGGTTCCGGTCACGCTGCGCGGGGCCATTACTGCCTCAGTGACCGTGCACCCTGGAGACTTCATCCTCGGCGATATTGACGGCGTGCTGGTCATCCCCAAGGCGATTATCGGCGATGTGATGACCAAGGCAGAGGCGTTGATGGCACGCGAGGACATGGCGCGTGAGGAATTCAAGACGGCGGATGATTGCGAGGTTGTCTACCGCAAGTACGGACGTCTATGAACCCTCTTCCGGCTCTCGCGGCGGCTGCATCTGAGAAAGCAACGCAATCAGGGCCGACGCTGGCAGTCTCCGATCTGCGCATCTCGGCCAAGCGCGACCGCAAATCGGTCGAGTTGCTGCGCGGCGTGTCCTTCCACGTGGCGTCCGGGGAAACGCTGGCGCTCGTCGGGGAATCGGGCTGCGGCAAGTCGATCACCAGTCTTGCCGTGATGGGTCTTCTGGCCCCGGGGCTCAGCATGAGCGGAGAGGTTGCGCTGACGGACGCCGGCGGCCGCATCGATCTCGTAGCGCTTTCGGCCGCGGAGCGCCGCAAGCTGTGCGGACGCCGCCTCGGGATGATTTTTCAGGAGCCCATGACGTCGCTCAATCCGATGCAGCGTGTTGGAGACCAGATCGCGGAAACCCTGACGACGCACGGGATCTGTTCCCGACAGGAGGCGGCGCGCCGAGCCGTGGCGATGCTCGACCGCATGGGCATTGCCGACCCCGGCCGCCGCGCGCTCGCCCTGCCGCACGAGCTCTCCGGCGGCATGCGCCAGCGGGTCATGATCGCCATGGCCATGATCGGCGAACCGGACCTGCTGATTGCGGACGAGCCCACCACCGCGCTCGACGTGACCGTTCAAGCGCAGATCCTCGAGCTTATTCGTGATTTGTCCCGAGAGCGTGGCATGGCGACCCTGTTCATCAGCCACGATCTTGCGGTGGTCGCGGACATCGCCGACCGTGTGGCCGTCATGTACGCAGGCGAGATCGTGGAGACAGGCCCGATCGATCAGGTGCTTGACGCGCCGCTTCATCCCTACACGATCGGGTTGATCGCATCGCGCCCGGCTCTGTCAACCGAACGGCGCGCCCGACTCTCCGCCATCTTTGGGGCCGTTCCAGAGCCGGGCCGCAGGCCGCAGGGCTGCGCCTTCCATCCACGTTGCAGCCTCGCGAAGCCGGGCCTGTGCGATGTGGGGGACGTTCCGTTGAAGCGCTTCGACGGCCGCGACGTGCGCTGCCTTCGTGTTGGCGAGAGGGTGCAGGCGTGAGCAGCCTCATCGAAGTCAGTGGTCTGTCGAAGCGCTTCACGACGGATCAGCGCCGTGATGGCCGGCGACTTGAGGTTCACGCCGTCAGCGATGTCGACCTCGACATCGCGCGCGGCGAGGTCGTTGCTCTGGTCGGCGAGTCAGGCTCCGGCAAGACCACACTGGGACGGCTGATGCTGAGATTGATCGAACCGTCGTCTGGCGCGATCCGGTTCGACGGCGTCGACATCACCAGCTTGCCTGCAGCCGAAATGCGCCGCCTGAGGCGACGGATGCAGATCGTTTTTCAGGATCCTTTCTCGTCGCTCAATCCGCATCTGCGCATTGGCGAAGCTATCGCAGAGCCGATCCAGATCCATGGGCTCGCCACCGGCCCAGCCTTGGCCGCCCGCGTTGACGCCCTGCTCGACCGCGTTGGCCTGCCGCGCACAGCGCGCGAGCGCTTTCCACACGAGTTCTCGGGCGGTCAGCGCCAGCGCATCGCCATCGCCCGGGCGCTTGCCCCGGAACCCGATTTCATCGTGGCGGACGAGGCGGTAGCGGCACTCGACGTCTCGATCCAGGCGCAGATCCTCAATCTTCTCGCAGACCTTCGCACCGATTTGAACCTTACCATGCTGTTCATCAGTCATGATCTTGGCGTGGTCCAGCATATCGCAGACCGGGTCGCGGTGATGTATCTTGGACGCATCGTCGAGATCGGTGACGGAGCTCGCGTGATGCGAGACCCGGTCCACCCGTATACTCAGGCCCTGGTCGTTGCGGCGCCCAGTCTTGACGCCCGTCGCCGCAATCGGCCGTCGCCGCTTCCTGGCGATCCGCCAAGTCCGCTTGACCCTCCACCAGGGTGCTCCTTCGCCAGCCGTTGCCCAATCGCCGAAGAGGCGTGCAAGCGCGACCGCCCTGTGCTCAAGCCTGTGGCCGACGGTCTGGCCGCATGCTTCAAAACCAGATCGACTCCGCACAAAGATCCGAAGGAGCCCGCCCATGCTGCCTGAACAAGCCGCGCGGCGCGCGCTCACGCCGCTCGAACCACAACGGCAGAAGCTCTCCGACCTTGCTGTCGAACGGCTGGTCGAACTCTTGATGTCAAGGGACCTGAAACCAGGCGACGCGCTCCCCAGCGAGGCGGACCTCGCCCGCGCCTTCGGTGTGTCAAAACCGGTCGTGCGTGAGGCGATGCATAGGCTGGTTTCCATGGGCGTGGTCGATATCCGCCAGGGCAAGCCCGCCAGCGTCAGGGCGATCAACTCCGAACCGCTTGCCCTGTTCTTCCGCTTCGCCATGCGCGCGAGCCCACGCGGATTGCGCGAAGCGGTCGAGCTTAGGCGCACGCTCGAAACCGACATCGCAATGCAGGCGGCCGTTCACATCACCGAGGCTGAGCTTGTCGAGCTTGCTGCGGTTGTCGAGGAGATGCGCGCCGCCGGCGAAGATCCAGAGGCCTGGGTCTCGGCCGATGTGCGCTTCCACCAGCTGCTTGCGCGAGCGTCCGGCAATTCGCTGGTGCTGTTCCTGATCGAGGCGCTCAGGGCGACCATGGAGGAGACGATCCGGATCATGCATGCGCAGCGCCCCTTGCGCGACCAGAATGCCACGTTCCGGCGTCATGTCGCGATCCATCAGGCCATCGCGGCGCGTGATCCCGCAGCCGCGCGCGCCGCGATGGAGGCGCACTTCACCGCGACCCAACCGATTGTGTCAGCCGTCATAGCGGCGCGGGCGAGCTGAGTATGCTACGCCTGCTCGCCAGCCGCATCGCGCAGGTGATCCCGGTGCTCTTCGTGATGAGCCTCGCCGTGTTCGCGTTGACCGATCTGTTGCCGGGCGATCCCACAATCACCGTGCTTGGCGAAAACGCGACGCCGCAGCAGCGCGAGGTGCTGCGCAAGGAGATGGGCCTCGATCGACCCGCGCCGCTGCGCTACCTCGACTGGATGGGCCGCACGCTATCGGGCGACCTCGGCCGCTCGCTGCGCACCCGCGAACCGGTCACCGCGATGATCGCGGCCCGGCTACCAGTCACTGTCGAACTCACCATCCTGTCCATGCTGGTGGCCTCGCTGATCGGCATCCCACTTGGCATCGCCGCCGCGCTGAAGCCCAACAGCTGGATCGACTTCGCCGTCAGCGTCACCGCGCTTGCGGGCATGGCGTTGCCGTTCTTTTGGGCCGGCATCCTGCTTATTCGCTTGTTCTCGATCCAGCTTGGTTGGCTGCCGCCCTCTGGCTATGTGCCGATTTGGGTCGATCCAGTTCGCAATCTCACCTTGATGGTCCTGCCATCGCTCACCGTGGGCGGTGCCATGGCGGGGCTGATCATGCGCCAGACCCGTAGCGCCATGCTGCAGACTCTGGGCCAGGACTTCATCCGAACCGCCCGCGCCAAGGGCGTGCCCGAACGCACGGTGGTGGTTCGGCATGGGCTGCGAAGTGCGCTTCTGCCGGTCGTGACCGTGATCGGCCTGCAATCTGGTGCGCTGATCGGCGGTGCGGTTGTCACCGAGACGATCTTTTCGCTGCCTGGCCTTGGTACAATGATCGTCGACGGCATCTTCCAGCGTGACTTCGCGGTGATCCAGGGAGCCCTGCTCACGGTCGTGCTCGCCGTGGTCGTCGTCAACCTCCTGACCGATCTGACCTATGGCTTGCTCGACAGGCGCGTGAGGCTGGCATGAGCATCGCCAACGTGACCAGCACCTCTGACCGCGCCCCCGAAAAGGTGCCTGACGCCCGTTGGCTCGGCTTGCTGAAAGGATTGTGGCGGCACCGGCTCGGGCGCGCAGGCTGCATTGTGCTTGCGGTCCTCGTGCTTGTCGCCGCCGGCGCGGACTGGCTTGCGCCACACGATCCGACCGAGATCTACTATGACTATATCCTCGTTGCGCCCGACAGCCGATTCTGGTTCGGCACTGATGAACTCGGCCGTGATATCTTCAGCCGCGTCCTGTTTGGAGCGCGGGTTTCGCTGCAAGTGGTCGCTGCGGCAGTCGCGCTGTCGCTTGTGATCGGTGCCGCCGTCGGCCTGATCTCTGGCTATGCGGGCGCGTGGATCGACAATGGGCTCATGCGCGTCATGGACGGTTTGATGGCGTTCCCGGCTCTGGTGCTGGCACTCGCCATCGTAGCCGTGCTCGGCCCCGACCTCCTCAATGCCATGATCGCAATCGCGGTCGTTAACACGCCGGGCTTCGCGCGGCTTGTGCGCGGCGAAACGCTGGTGGTGCGCGAACTCGACTATGTCCAGGCCGCCCGCGCCATGGGGGCTTCGCCACTGCGGATCGTCGCACGCCATGTCTGGCCGAGCGTCAGCGGCAACGTGCTGGTCTATGGCTCCTTGAAAGCCTCCGCGGCGTTGATTACGGAATCGGCGCTAAGCTTCCTTGGCCTGGGTGTGCAGCCGCCAACGCCAAGCTGGGGCTATATGCTCGCGACCGGCATGCAGTACACTCAAGCCTGGTGGATGAGTATCTTCCCTGGACTCGCGATCTTCCTCACTGTGCTTGGCCTGAACCTTATCGGCGACGCGGCTCGCGACGTGATCGATCCTAGGACGCAACGGTAGATCGGAGCGCGCGATCTGAATGCAGGATCGTTGCATGCGGGGGCAATGTCCTTTGTCAGGATGCAAGTGCAGGAACCAGCATGCCTGCTTCGGGGCCGGAAGCGGACAGTTCTATTCCAAGGAGCGTTGCGCGGAAAGCTGACGCTCGTATCGAACAATCGGTATTTGGAAGGGCACTTGCCCTCGAAATTGCTTCTCCAGGTTTCTCGCATCCCGCGCGCCTTCAACCCGATAGGCGGTAGCGATGCACAAGTCGAAACATCCCGGACTTCGCCTCTTCGCCAAATAGGCACAGATCCTCGATCACGAACGGCATGGGCAGCAGTCCTTCGAAATGTCTTGCAACTGCTGCCTCCATTATTGGCTGGACCTCGGGGGTGATCCGATTGCTGAGTGTGAGCTGAAAACTCAATTCCTCCATGACCATTGGATAGCCCCAGCGGTGCAGATACTCACGTTGCCGAGGGTTCAGATTTTCGTTCCTCTCGCGTTGCGCGATTTCGTCAAACGTCAGTGGCGCACGAAGACGATCGGTCAACTCCACAACTGAGGCGGCCAGCGTCAGAATTTCTGTCTCGTCGCCAATCGGCTTGAATGCGACGCCAAATCCGTCGGGGCTCCCGATCTCAAGACCGTCACAGCGCGCTGACGAAAGATGCGTGGCCATCGCGGCAACGGCTTTGGCGATACTGGCACCGTCCTGTCCGTCGGCGGGTCGGAATGGGGCTCGAAGCGTCCCATGGAAGCCGTATTTGCGGGGCTTCGCCGTTAGGCTGAAAAGTGTGTCGGTGAGGCCGTCCAATGCGGGCTGTGGGAGCGCCAGACCGGTCTC
>JAPLOV010000067.1:0-2573 GCA_026400565.1 Hyphomicrobiales bacterium
CGCGTTGGCGAAGCCCTCGGGTCCGACGAGACAGACGGCTGGCTTGCGCGTCAGGCGCGTGTGCCCGTCGGCCAGATGCCCGGCGATCTGCTCGTGCGGGCAATTGATGACCGGCATCTGGCATTCCATGAAGCCTTCCAGCGCCGGGTTGCAGAACCCGCCCGCCAGGGTGAAGACGTGGTCAACGCCCTTTTCGTGCAGCGCGCGCGCCAGCAAGTGGCCACCTCGGATGCGGCGCTTATCGGTCATGATCCTGCTCCTGATCCGCGCAGTAGTATCGGCTTTGCGCCGCCGGATTTTCGCGCCGACATCGAAGCCAGGATAGCTTCATCGATGTCTTCGACGCGCTTGAGACCGACCTGCGCCAGGGCGATCGCCACATCGCTGGTAAGACTGTCGAGAAAACTGGAGACGCCGCGCGCGCCGTCTGCGGCCATCGCATAGAGAAACGGGCGTCCCAGCAAGACGAAATTAGCGCCCGACGCCAGCGCCTTGACCACATCCTCGCCGCTGCGCACGCCGCCGTCGAACAGCAGCGGAAAATCCGGCCCGACTGCCGCCCGGATCATGGGAAGGGTGCTTATCGTCGAAGGGGCGCTGTCAAGTTGCCTCCCGCCATGGTTCGAAACATAGACAGCATCTGCGCCAGCATCCCGGATGGCGACGGCATCCTCCGCCGAAAGCACGCCCTTGACGATCAGCTTGCCCTTCCAGTGGTTGCGAAGGCGCGCGAGAAAACTCCAGTCCGCGCCGTCTCTCGGGGCTTTTCGATCGTACCCTTTGGTGTTCGGACCGGTGCCGAAGTTTGCCATGCGTGGCGCGCCAGCCAGCAAGGTGCCAATCGACCAGCGCGGATGCATGGCGAAGTCAAGGAACTGCGGCGCCTTGATCCGGAATGGCGTCTCGAATCCATTGCGCAAGTCCCGGGGCCGCTTGCCGAGTTTCGGCACGTCGACGGTCAGGAGCAGGTTTTCGTAGCCGGCGTTGGCGGCCCGGTCGACGAACCGCATTGCGGCCTCGATCGAGCCGGTGACATAAAGCTGAAACCATGCATGTCCGTCCGAGAGGCGCAGTATTTCTTCCAGAGTTGTCGAACTGGCAGTTGAGACACAGAGCGGAAATCCACGCTGCGAGGCCTCGGCGGCGAAAGCCTTGTCGGTTCCTGGCCAGGCAAGATCACACATCCCCATTGGCGCGATGCCGAATGGCAGGTTGTAGCGGCGACCAAGGAATGTCGTGCAGAGATCCTCGCCCTGGACGTCGACCAGAACCCGTGGCAACAGGCGCAGCGCGATGAGATCAGCCTGATTGAGCTCGATCGCTGTCTCGTAACCCGCACCGCCATCGATGAAATCGAAGATCAGGCGCGGCAGGCGTCTGGCTGCCAGCGCGCGTGCATCGGCGGCAGTCGGCATCGCACGGTGCGCTCGGCCATCCCGTGGCCCCCAGATTCCAAGCGAGTTCAATGACCGTCCAAGCATCCGCGTGCCCTTGTCGACGTCTGGTCTGTGCAGATCGTACGAGGCTGAAGGACGCCCCGGCTATCGACAAACACTTAAACCGCCTCCTATACATAAAGTATGTTTTGTGCATGAAGGAGCATTTCAAGCATGACGAGTATTCGAAGACGTCTGCCGCTGACAGCTTTGCGCACATTCGAGGCGGCGGCGAGGCTCCAGAGTTTCAAGGATGCGGCGCAGGAACTGGGTGTCAGCGCCACGACGGTCAGCAACCAGATTCGGATGCTCGAACGCGACTGGCGTTGCCTGCTCTTCGTGCGCAAGACACGGCAGGTTGTTCTGACGGAGACCGGCCAGGCCCTCGGTCAGGTCATTGCCCAATCGTTCGATGCCATCGCGCGCGAGATCGACTATCACATCACCACCACGCGCCACTCCACATCGATGGCTGTCGGGGCGATTTTCGGTGCGCGCTGGCTGACCCCGCGGCTCCAGAAATTCCGCAAGGACCTGCCGCGCATCGCGCTGTCCCTGCGCAGGGGGCGGCGTATCACCAGCCCGACTGACATGCCGGCCGCCATCGTTGTGGACTGGGGCACGGGCCATTGGCACGGCCTCGAGGCGGAGCCGCTGCTTTCAGTTCGTTACGCGCCTGTGATCAGCCCGGCCCTTGTGGCGTCTGTCGGCGGCATTACAACACCGGCAGACTTGTCCAAGGTTTCTGTTCTCCACCAGCATGACCGGTCGGAATGGAACGCCTGGCTCGCTCAGGTTGGCGCAGATGCCGTTAAATTCCCGGACGAGACCATCATCGAAGATTCCAATATCGCCATGCAGGCCGCTATCGCCGGACAGGGCGTCGCCCTTGGCTCGTTTCCATTCGTCCAGGAAGAAGTCGATGCAGGTCGACTGATCAAGCCTTTCGAGGATGAGCTGACGCCGTCGAGACGGTACTACATCTTGACGCGCCCGGGCGCGCTCCGCCAACCGGAGGTCAAGGCTGTCTGCGACTGGCTTCATGCGGAGGCAGCGGAATACGCCAGGCTGTGGCCCTACACGAAAGCTGGAAGCGCAACCGATGACACCGAACCTCCTGAACCTGCGCTAACGCCA
>JAPLOV010000067.1:2589-6710 GCA_026400565.1 Hyphomicrobiales bacterium
GTTCCGCCGACCACGCAGTGGGCGGCACGCCATGGCGAAACACCACCGCGACGCCGTCATCAATGCCAAGTCCAGACGGCAGGACTCCCGAGCCAATCTCTCCGTGGAAAGCTCGGCGCCGATCGGCATCAGTATTGAAATGCGCACATATGCTGCCCTTCAGCAGCCCGAGTCCGTTGATCGGCTCCATGGCGCCAGACTCACAGCGCACCAGCGCTTGCTCGAACCAGCAAACCGCCCCAGCGCTGACGCCAGCCAGGATCGTGCCATTTTGATATGCGTCAGCCAGCACGGCATCGAAACCGGTTTGACGCCAGCGCGCCAGCATCCTCGCCGTATCGCCGCCGCCAACGTAGATCATGTCGTGCCTCGCCGCCCATTGTCTGGCATCATCCGCGCCGGTGTCGGAGGGGAGGACCGATGCGTGCGACACGCGGGGCGCGATCAACTGGTGAAAGTGTTTCATCCGGATGGGATCATCATCACTCGCAGTTCCCACGTAGCCGATGCGCTTGGCGGCTCCTTCGATCTGCGACAAGAGAAAGTCGTCCAGACCTGCACTTGTCAGGGTTGTGAAGCCACCACCCCCGATAGCGATGATTTTTGCCATGCGGGCCCCATCTTCCTCATCCTCAGGCCAATCGACGATAACTTGGGACATTGGCGTCGAACAAGCGCCGAGCGGCATCGCATGAATAAGCTTTATTTCATGCATAATGCGAGGAAAATGGAGTTGTAACCCCGGAGTGTGCGTCGCAGTCTGCAAGCCAAAGGCAACCATGCTTCAATGGTAAATCATCCGTTGAACAAAAAAATGGCACCCTGGGAGGGAGAACTATCATGAACAAGCTGATTGGCGTCATCGCCATTACCGCATTCTCGATGACGGCGACAGCCGTTCTCGCTCAATCCAAAGGCACGTTCCGACAGGCGCACGACATCGGTTTCGGCGATGCGTCCAGCCTTGATCCGATCTCGCGTGGCCGCGTGTTCCAGCTGACCGAGAAGCTGATGAGCCGCCTTGTCAGGATCAGCCCCGATGGAAAGCCGGTGGGTGAACTGGCCGAGAGCTGGTCGACAACATCCGACGCCCAGACCTGGACCTTCAAACTGCGCCCGAATGTCAAATTTCACGACGGCAAGGTGATGACGGCCGCAGATGTGGTTTATTCGATCCGCCGCATTCAGGACCCCAAGGAAAATTCGCCGGTTCGCTCGACGATCGCGGTGATCGACACGGTTGAAGCGGCCGATCCGCAAACCGTGGTCATGAAGCTGAAGTCACCTTATGCGGAACTGCCGCTGGTGCTCACCGACTATCGCGTCGTTGTGATTCCGGATGGCTCAGGCGACACGATCAAGACGACGGGCATCGGCACCGGCCCGTTCAAGCTTGAGAAGTTCGAGCCACGCGGCACTTCAGTTCTCGTCGCAAACAAGGATTATTTCCAGGGCGCGCCGGGTGTCGAGCGGGTCGAGGTCATCGGCATCGCTGATGCGAATGCGCGTGTTCAGGCGCTCCTCGGGGGCCAGATCGACTTCCTTCCCGGACTGACGCGCCAGCAGCGCACGCTGCTTGAGCGCAGCAACAGACACAGCTTCTGGCAGGTCAAGACAGGCAACTGGCGTGGCATGGTGTTCCGGACCGACGTCAAGCCCTTCGACGATGTGCGCGTGCGGCGCGCGGTTCGGATGGCCGTCGATCGGCAGGCGCTGCTTAATCTCGTGGCCGGAGCGGACGGCGGCGTAGTCGGCTGCGACACGCCTGTCAGCCCGGTTGATCAGTATCGGTCACCCAAGACCTGCGCGCAGGACATCGCTGGCGCCAAGAAGCTCTTGGCGGACGCCGGATATCCGAACGGTATCGATGTTGAGGTCCATACCAGCACGATCGAGTCGGTCTGGCCAACAATTGCCGAGGCCTATCAGCAGCAGGTCGCCCCCGCAGGCATCCGGGTCAAGGTGACACCGGTTCCGACAGATGGATACTGGACCCAGATCTGGATGAAGAAGGACGTCGTCATGACGCGGTTCAATGACCGTCCGGCAGACGCGATCCTGAACGAAGTCTACCGCAGCGGCACGCCTTGGAACGAATCCTTCTTCAAGGACGAAAAGTTTGACGCGATGCTCGACGCTGCTCGCCGCGAACTGGATGCCGAGAAGCGCAAGGCCCTCTACATTGCCGCGCAGGATTATCTGTCGGATAATGGCGGAACGTTTGTGACCTACCATGTCGTCGATAATGTCGCGACGACAGCGCGGGTGAAGGACCTCGACAAGCTTGAGAACTTCTCGATCCGCTGGCATCTCGTCAAAGTGGACTAGTGTTTCACAATGCCGGTGCGTGCCAGAATGGGGGAACGCGCCGGCTGATGAATTCTTTGGTCGATACCAAATGGTGCCATGCTTCGCATTTTTATCCACCGCCTGTTGTTGGGCATCGCCACGGTCGCGATCGTTTCCGGCATCATTTTCGCGGCGGTCGAAGCGCTGCCGGGGGATGCCTGCACAGCGATTCTTCAGCGCGATGCATCCGGAGAACGTCTCGCCAATTGCCGGCGGGAACTGGGCCTCGATCGACCCGCAGCAACACGTTATGCGGAATGGGCATTTGGGGCCGTGCGTGGCGATCTCGGTATTTCCGCTCATAACAACAAGCCGATTGCCTCGCTGGTCGGAGACCGGCTGAAAAACACATTGCTTCTCGCTGGCTGTTCGCTGGCGCTTGGCATCCCGCTTGCGCTGTTTCTGGGTGTGCTGACAGGCCTGCAACGCGACAAGTTCTCCGATCTGGCGCTGTCAACGATCGCGATCTTTGCCATGACAATCCCCGAATTCGTCACCGCCACGGTGTTGATCTTTGTCTTCAGCATCTGGCTTGGCTGGGTGCCGGGCATCGTGACGGCTTCGGCGAGTTCCTCTCTCTCGGCATTCTTTCCAGGTATCGTTCTACCCGTCATTGTGCTGACAATGGTGATGACGGCGCACATTATGCGAACAGTCCGCTCAAGCGTGATCGATGTGATGAGCAGTGATTATGTCCAGATGGCAACGCTCAAAGGCGTGCCTTACTGGCAGATCGTTTTCCGCCATGCACTGCCGAATGCCTTGCTGCCAGCCATCAACGTGATCGCGCTCACCGTGGGTTGGCTGCTCGGTGGCGTCGTCGTCGTGGAGAAGGTGTTCAACTATCCTGGCCTTGGGCACTACATGATCGACTCGATCTCTGACCGAGACCTTCCTGTTGTGCAGGCCATCGCCCTGATCGTCGCGACAGCCTATGTCGGGGTGAATCTCGCGGCTGATCTTCTTGCCATGGCCTTTAACCCGCGCTTGCGCACGCTCAAGGCGCGGGCACCATGAGCGACGGTCTTGCAACACTGGTCGCAACAACGGCTCGCCCTTCGCGCATTGCGTCAGTGATCCGCGAAGTGCTGTCACGCCCGTCCGGCTTGATCGGCTTGTTTCTGGTCATCGCGCATGTGGTGTTGGCGCTTTTCAGCCCCTTCTTTGCGCCATTCGATTTCAAGGCAATGAATGCCAACGCCATCCTCTCGCCGCCGGATGCCACGCATTGGCTCGGCACGGATCAACTTGGCCGGGACATCCTGACCCGTACGATCATGGGCGGACGACAGGCGATCCTGGTCACGGCAATCGCCACGCCGTTGGCTGTCGCCTGGGGTGGACTGCTTGGCATCTATCTGGGGCTCGCCGGCGGTCGCCTGGATGACATACTGATGCGGGTTGTCGATGCGTTCCTCGCGTTGCCGTGGATCCTCAAGATGCTGTTGATGATCGTCACCTTCGGAACAGGTGTCGGCGTGCTTATTCCGACGCTCGCCTTCTTCTACGGCATTCCCGTCATCCGCATCGCGCGCGCGGCGACGCAGAATATCGTCGCCCGTGATTTTGTGCTTGCCGCGCGGGCACGTGGTCACAGCCGCGTCTCCATCATGCGAAGGGAGTTGTTCGGCAATGTGCTCGACGCGCTGATGGTCGAAGGCGCGATGCGCTGGTCGTGGATGCTTCTTGCTTTCACCTCACTCTCGTTTCTTGGCTTCGGCGTTTCGCCGCCAACGCCGGATTGGGGCTTGATGATCGCGGATTCCCGCAAC
>JAPLOV010000209.1 GCA_026400565.1 Hyphomicrobiales bacterium
GATATTTCGATGTGTTGGGCGGTTTTTGCTTCAGGGCACCGAGGCGGGCCGGGACGCTGGCTTGTGAGGCGTGAACACAAAAGGAGAGGGGCTGTCTCTGCTGCTTCCGGACCTCGGGGCCGTGTGCGCATTGTCAGCTTTTGGGTGCCATGAACGAATTTATCAAAGTGTCGCCTGCACAGGCCTTCAGCATGCCCGCTTCTGCGGTGTTGCGCCCCGCGATCCTGCGTGGTGCCGACCGCCCCGATCTGCTGCGTGACGAGGTTCTCGCCGAGATCTTCGCCGAAACCGCCTCCCGCCAGCCCGGCCATGTCGCCATGCGCGATGCCGAGCGTTCGCTGAGCTATGGCGCGGTCTGGCAAAGAGCGAGCGCAATCGCCGCAGGTCTGGCCAGCCTCGGCATCGGGCCGGGTTCGGTCGTCGGTCTGTGGATGCCGCGCGGGCTCGACCTGCTGGTTAGCCAGATCGCCATCACGCTGGCCGGGGCTGCATGGCTGCCCTTCGATGCCGACGCGCCGCTGGAGCGGATCGCGGTCTGCCTCGGCGATTGCGCGGCCTCAGGTCTGATCACTGTCGCCTCCAATACCGAAAAAGCCGCCGATGGGGGCGTCGTTGTCTGGTCGCCCGAGGCGCTGGCCGAGTCCGGCGCTGCTGCGGCCAAGGGTGCCGTCATGCCGCCGCGCCCGGCGGGTCTGACGCCCGACCACCCGGCCTACATGATCTACACCTCCGGTTCGACCGGCAAGCCGAAGGGCATTGTCGTCAGCCACCGCAACATCTGCCATTTCCTGCGTTCGGTGCAGGAGGTCTATGGCATCCGCCCCGACGACGTGATGTTCCAGGGCGCATCCGTCGCCTTCGACCTGTCAATGGAAGAAATCTGGGTGCCGTATCTCGCCGGTGCCTCGCTCTATGTGGCGACCGCGCAGGTGCTCGGTGACATCGAGAACCTGCCCGATGTGCTGGAAGCCGCTGGCGTCACGGTCATCGATACGGTGCCGACGCTGATGGGCGTGCTCCAGACCGACATTCCCTGCCTGCGCATCATCATCCTTGGCGGCGAGGCCCTGCCGCCGGCCATCGTGCAGAAGTGGGCCCAGCCGGGTCGTCGCCTGTTCAACACCTATGGCCCGACCGAAACCACCGTGGTCGCCACGCTGGCGGAGCTGAAAGCCGGCGAGCCGGTGACCATCGGCGGTCCAATCCCGAACTACACCTGCTATGTCGTCAACGAGGCCGGTGCGCTCTGCCAGCCGGGCGAGCCGGGCGAGTTGTGGATCGGCGGCCCCGGCGTCGCGGTCGGGTATCTCGCCCGTCCCGACCTCACCGCCGAGAAATTCGTGGCCAACCCCTTTGCCGCCGGCGAGGCTGGCCTCCGCGATGCGCGGCTCTATCGCTCGGGCGATGCCGTCAGCCTCGATGCCGAAGGCAACATCGCCTTCCACGGCCGCATTGACGACCAGATCAAGATCCGCGGCTTCCGGGTCGAGTTGGGCGAGATCGAATCGTGCCTTGCCGATGAGCCGGGCATCGCCCAGGCCGCCGTGGTGATGCGGCAGGATGACGGCATCGACAAGCTGGTCGCCTTCCTTGTGCCAGACGCCAACCACGGCATCGATCGGGCGGCCCTGCGCACGGCGCTGCGCGCCAAGCTGCCGCCCTACATGATCCCCGGCCATTGGGAGCAGGTCGAGGCGCTGCCCCGCATGGCGGCTTCCGGCAAGATCGATCGCAAGGTGCTGAAGGCAGCGACGCTGACGGTCACGCCTGCCTCCACCGTGCAGGCCCAGCCCGAAACGCCGACCGAAGCTGTGCTGCTCGAAGCGGCCAAGCCGCTGTTCAAGGGGCAGGCCATTGCCTTCGATGTCGATTTCTTCACCGAGATGGGCGGCCATTCGCTGATTGCCGCACAGTTCATTTCAGCGGTCCGCCGGTCGCCGGACCACGCCATGATCACCTTGCAGGATGTCTACAACCTGCGCACCCTGCGCTCGATCGGCGCTGCCCTCGACGAGCGCATCGCCGCGACGGGAGGCGGCGGGCCGCGCGATCTGTCTTTCGAGCCGCCGCCGCTCATGCGCCGCTTCTGGTGCGGCGTCGCGCAGGCTGCGGCCATGCCGTTCATCCTCGGGCTGGTCACGGTCCAGTGGCTCGGGCTGTTTCTGTCCTCGGTCCTCCTGATCAAGAGCGATGCCGGCTTCTTCTACGAGATGGCTGTGCTCTGCTCGATCTTCGTCATCCTCAATCTGGGTGCGAAGGTGATCATTATTGCGCTGAAATGGCTCGTCATCGGACGCACCCGGCCCGGTCGCTACCCGCTGTGGGGCAGCTATTATTTCCGTGTCTGGTTCGTGGCGCGCCTGATCCAGGCCACAACGCCGAAATTCCTGCAGATGTCGCCCCTGATGCGGGTCTGGATCAGGCTGCTGGGCGGCAAGGTCGGCAAGGAAGCCGTCATCGCCGAGTTCGAGACCGGCGCTTGGGATCTGATCGACATCGGCGAGCGGGCATCGACCGGCTCGAAGATGAAGCTGGCCAATGTCGAGTACACCGCCAACGAGATGGTCATCGCCCCGGTGGTGATCGGGGCCTATGCCCACATTGGCAATGCCTGCGTGATTTCAGGTGGCTCGACCGTCTCGGAAGGCGCCGAACTGCGCGATCTGACTTGCGTGCTGCCCGGCCAGATCGTGCCGGCCTGGGAGGTCTGGGATGGCTCGCCGCCGCGCAAGGTCGGCATGGTCGACCGCGCCAGCCTGCCGGTCCACCCCGAGGCCTCGCGGCCCAAGCGCGCGCTGCTCGGCGTCGGCTATTTCGCGGTCTACACGCTGATGCTGATGATCGGTCTGGTGCCGATTTTCCCGGCCTTCTACGTGCTCTACAATCTTGACTATCTGATCGGCGGCGAACTCGATTACAGCATCGCGTGGTCGCAACTGATCTTCTTCACCTGGCCAACGGCCATCATCCTGATCCTGGCGTCGATGGCCATCGTGATCGCGCTGCGCTGGCTGATCTTCCCGAAGCGCATCAAGCCCGGCAGTTACTCGATCTACTCGCTGTTCTACTTCCGCAAGTGGTCGATGGCGCTGGCGACAGAGGTCCTGCTGGAGACGCTGAACTCGCTCTTTGCCACGATCTACATGCGCTACTGGTACGTGATGATGGGCACCAAGATTGGCAAGGGCTCGGAACTCTCCACGAACTTGGCCGGGCGCTATGATCTTGTCGAGATCGGCAAGGGCAACTTCATCGGCGACGAGGCCATCTTCGGCGATGAGGACGTCCGCTCCGGCTACATGCGGCTCGACACCGTCAAGACCGGCGACCGCGTGTTCTTCGGCAATGCCGCAAACATCGCGGCCGGTTCGGTGATCGAGGACGGCGCGCTGATCGGCGTGAAATCCAAGCTGCCCGACAGCCTCCACGTCGGCAAGGACGAGACCTGGTTCGGCTCGCCGGCCATCAAGTTCCCGACGCGCCAGAAGGTGGCGCTCGGGGCCGCCGAAACCTACGAGCCACCCCGGCACATGTTCGCCCTGCGCGCCGTGTTCGAAGCCTTTCATACCTCGCTGCCGACAGCTGTGTTTCTGATGGTCGCCTACATGACCGCCGACACGCTGGAGGGCTTCATCAACTCAGGCGACTATACGATTGCCGTCCTGATCGTGCTGGCGGCAGGCGTCGTCAACGCGCTTGCGATGATCATGATGTCGGTCGCGATCAAGTGGCTCATGATCGGCGTCTACAAGCCGGTGATGAAGCCGATGTGGTCATGGTGGGCGATGCGCACCGAGGCCGTGGCCGTGATCTATGGCGGCCTCGCCGGCAAGGTCGGGCTGGAATACATGCGCGGCACACCCTTCCTGCCCTGGATGCTGCGCCTCTACGGCACCAAGATCGGCAAGGGTGTGCTGATGGACTGGACCGATATCACCGAGTTCGACTGCACCGTGCTCGGTGACTATTCTGTCCTCAATGCCCATTCCTGTCCGCAGACCCATCTTTACGAAGACCGCGTCATGAAGGTGGGCACCATCGAGATCGGCAAGGGCGTGACGATCTCGTCCGGCAGCATCATCCTCTACGACACCAAGATCGGCGATTACGCCCGCATCGAACCGCTGACACTGGTGATGAAGGGTGAGCAGATCCCCGCCCACACGATGTGGCAGGGTGCGCCAGCTGTGCCTTACGTTGTCCATGGCAAGGCTGCCGGCGGGCACTGACGCAAGTCGCTTTATCACCTCCGCCGTCATCCCGGCCTTGAGCCGGGATCGCGGGCCGATCTGGGATGACGGCCGAAAGGCAGCGCTCGCGGCCCCGATTTGACGGCAGCCCGCGCCGCGTCCTAAACGAGCGGCATGTCGCACAACAGCTTCGGCCACCTGTTTCGTTTCACCACCTTCGGCGAAAGCCATGGCCCGGCCATCGGCTGCGTTGTCGATGGCTGTCCGCCGTTGATCGCGCTCATGGAAGCCGACATCCAGCGCGATCTCGACCGCCGCCGCCCCGGCCAGAGCAAATACACCACCCAGCGCCAGGAAGCCGACCGGGTGAAAATCCTGTCAGGTGTATTCACCGACGAGCGCACGGGCCAACAGGTCACGACCGGAACCTCTATCGGTCTCCTGATCGAGAACACCGACCAGCGCTCGAAGGACTACGGCGAGATCAAGGACAGCTACCGCCCCGGCCATGCTGATTTCGCCTATGACGTGAAATACGGCATCCGCGACTATCGCGGCGGCGGGCGCTCATCGGCCCGCGAGACGGCAATGCGGGTCGCAGCAGGCGCTGTTGCCCGCAAGGTCGTGCCCGGCATGACAGTGCGCGGCGCACTTGTGCAGATTGGCCCGCACACCATCAACCGTGCCAACTGGGACTGGGACGAGGTGGGGCGCAATCCGTTCTTCTGCCCCGATGCGAAGGCCGCCGCCTTCTTTGCGGATTATCTCGATGGCATCCGCAAGGCCGGCTCCTCCATCGGCGCCGTGATCGAGATCGTGGCGGAGGGCGTCCCTCCCGGGCTCGGTGCACCGATCTATGGCAAGCTCGATGCCGACCTCGCCAGCGCCATGATGAGCATCAACGCGGTTAAGGGTGTCGAGATCGGTGACGGCTTCGCCGCAGCAGCCTTGTCCGGCGAAGAGAACGCCGACGAGATGCGGTCTGGCAATGATGGCGCGCCGACTTTCCTCTCGAACCATGCCGGCGGTGTCCTCGGCGGCATCTCGACCGGCCAGCCGCTGGTCTGCCGCTTTGCCGTCAAGCCGACCTCCTCGATCCTCAGCCAGCGCGCCTCTGTGACCCGCTTCGGCACCGAGACGGACCTGCGCACCAAGGGCCGCCATGACCCCTGCGTCGGCATCCGCGCCGTGCCGGTCGGCGAGGCGATGATGGCCATCGTGCTTGCCGACCATTATCTGCGCCAGCGCGGGCAGGTGGGCGAGACGGCAAAGTGGCCGTTCGGGGTGCTGTGAAACAAAAATTCAGTGATACTGAATTGATTGCCATTGTTCATTGAAGTCGAATGCCCGGTCTGCTAAGGCGCATTCATGAAACTCCAGACATGGCTCAAGCGCGAGGGTGTATCCCGCGCTGATTTCGCGAAGCGGGTGGAGATGTCCCCCGCCAGCATTACGGCCCTGTGCAACGATGACACGGCCTGGCTCTCGCGCGACAGCGCCGAGCGCATCGCCAGAGCCACGGGCGGGGCCGTCAGCCCCAATGATTTCCTGCAATTCCGTTTCCCGAAGGAGGCCGAGGTGCCGCACTCCGTTTCAGATGCCATCGAGGCCTTCGCGCGCGGCGAGATCGTCGTTGTCACCGATGATGATGACCGCGAGAACGAGGGCGATCTGATCGTCGCCGCCTCGCTGTGCACGCCTGAGAAGATGGCCTTCATCATCCGCCATTGCTGCGGCATCGTCTGCGCGCCGCTGCCGCTCGACGAGGCCAAGCGGCTGAGGCTCGACCCCATGGTGTCGAGCAATGATTCGGCCCACACTACCGCCTTCACCGTGACCATCGACTACAAGCACGGCACCACCACCGGCATCTCCGCCGATGACCGCA
The DNA here is from genome assembly GCA_026400565.1 of Hyphomicrobiales bacterium. Classification (GTDB taxonomy): domain Bacteria; phylum Pseudomonadota; class Alphaproteobacteria; order Rhizobiales; family Beijerinckiaceae; genus Allobosea. Next base: position 6,079 of record JAPLOV010000209.1, read on the forward strand.
CGACCACCGTACGCGGGCTTGCCAACCCCAATGCCGGCGCGGCCGATTTCTCGCGGCCCGGCCACATCTTCCCTTTGATCGCGCGCGAGGGCGGGGTTCTGATGCGCTCGGGCCACACCGAAGCCGCCGTGGACCTGTGCAAGCTCGCCGGGCTGCCCCCGATGGGCGTGATCTGCGAACTGGTGAACGATGACGGCACGGTGATGAAGGGCGCGCAGATCAGCGCCTTCTCGGCCCGCCATGGCCTGAAGCAGATCACCGTCGCCGATCTGATCGCCTGGCGGCAGGCCCGCGAAAAGCTGGTCGAGCGTGTCGCCACCTTCCCGGTCAAGACTGAGTTCGGCGAGTTGACCGGCCATGCCTATGTCACGCCTTTCGACAGCGTGCAGCACTTCGCCTTCGTGCTTGGCAAGCTGGGCGACGGCCGCGACGTGCCGGCCCGCCTGCACCGGGCCGATGTGGTCGGCGACATCTTTGGTGGCGCAAAGAGCATCAGTGCGGCCCTGTCGCGCTTCGCCCGCGACGGCAAGGGCGTGCTGGTCTATCTGCGCGATGGCTCTGCCGGCGTGCCGGCCATGCGCACGCCGGACGAAGGCCTCCAATCCGAGCACAAGCGCACCCAGGCCTGGCGCGAGGTCGGTCTTGGCGCACAGATCCTGAAGGATCTCGGCGTCGTCTCGATCCGCAACCTCTCGTCAAGCAGCCGCGCTTTTGTCGGCCTCTCGGGCTTTGGCATCGAGATCACAGCCACGGAGCCGCTAGAGACCTGAGACCCGCCCTTACCCCCTGAGGCTTGCCCCGAAGCGCTTGACCATTTCGGCCACGACCTTGCCGGCCACCGCCTCGATCTCGGCGTCGGTCATCGTCTTTTCGGTGGGCTGCAAGGTCACGGCGAGCGCGACCGATTTTTTGCCGGCCTCGACCTTGTCGCCCTCGTAGATGTCGAACACGGCCACGTCGGCGATCAGCGCCCGGTCGGCCTGCGCGGCCAGCCTCGCCATCTCGCCGGCTGCAACGCCGGCATCGACCACGAAAGCCAGATCGCGCGTCACCGGCTGGAACTCGGCCAGCCTCAGCTTCGGCTTCATCTTCGTCGGCTTGGCCTTAGGCAGCGGCAGCCCGTCGAGATGCAGTTCGAACGCCACCAGCGGGCCCTTCACGTCGAGCAGTTTCAGCGTGCGCGGATGGATCTCGCCGAAAGCGCCGATCACGCCCTTCGGCCCGAACTGCAAGGTCGCCGAGCGGCCCGGATGCATCCAGTCCGGCCCGCCGGGCACGATCTGAAGCCCGCCCGTGGCGACGCCGAGGCTGGACAGCAGCGCCAGCGCATCCTCCTTGGCATCGAGCGCACCGATCTCGCGCGCCGCGCCGTCCCAGTGCCGCCCCGTCCCCGAGGCGCGCGCCGCGCCGCGTCGCAGGGCTGCGGCCGACATGCGCTGGTCATCCTCGCCATCGCCGAGAAAGACCTGCCCAACCTCGAACAGCGCGACATCGCCGAAACCGCGATCCGCATTGCGCTGGGCGGCCCTGATAAGCCCGGGCAGCAGCGAAGGCCGCATGTCGGAAAGGTCGGCGGCAATCGGGTTGGCGAGCCTGAGCGCGGCCTTGCCGCCGCCGAAATGCGTGGCCTCGTCATGGGCGATGAACGACCAGGTGACGGCTTCGACCAGCCCGCGCGTTGCCAGCGTGCGCTTGGCCAAACGGGTGCGCTTCTGCAGCACGGTCAGCACCGGCTTGGGTACCTCGTCGACCAGCCGCGGGAACGGAATGGCCGCCACGCGGTCGAGCCCGGCAATGCGCACGATCTCTTCGACCAGATCAGCCTTGCCCTCGATGTCGCCGCGCCAGCTTGGCGGCGAAACCCTGACATTGTCGCCCGAGCCGGAGACATGGAAACCCAGTTCCACCAGGGCCAGCTTCATTTCAGGAACCGGCAGCACGAGCCCGGTCAGGCGCTGGACTTCGCTCCACGGGAAATCGATGAAACGGCTGGTGTCGGGCGTCTCGCCGGCCAGCACGAACTGCGTCGGCTCGCCGCCGCACAACTCGACGATCATCTGCGTGGCAAGATCGAGGCCGGGCAGGCAGAAATCCGGGTCGACGCCGCGCTCGAAGCGGTAGCGCGCATCGGAGTTGATGCCGAGCGCCCGCCCGGTCCGCGCCACGGTGAGTGGATCCCATAGCGCGCTTTCGACGAGCACGTTGACGGTGTTCTCGTCGCAGCCGGATGACTGGCCACCCATCACGCCGGCGAGGGATTCAACGCCATTGTCGTCGACGATGACCACATGATCGTCGCCAAGCTGGTAGGTCTTTCCGTCCAGCGCCACGATGCTCTCGCCGGCCTTTGCCCGCCTGACCACGAGGTTGCCGTGCACCTTGTCGGCATCGAACACATGCAGCGGCCGGTTGACGGCGAAGGTCATGAAGTTGGTGACATCGACCAGCGCGTTGATCGGTCTCAGCCCGATGGCCCTGAGCCGCGCCTGCACCCATCCCGGCGAAGGCCCGTTGCGGACGCCGCGGATCAACCTCAGTCCGAAGGACGGGCACAGGTGCCGGTCATGCGCGTCGAAGGCAAGGCTCACCGAGACGGGGCAGGGCTCGGTGCTCTTCACCGGCTTGACGTTGATGTCCTTGCAGGTCCCGAGCCCGGCTGCCGCAAGGTCCCGCGCGATGCCATGGACGCCGAGCGCATCAGCCCGGTTCGGCGTCACCGCGATCTCGATCACCGGGTCGTCCAGCCCCGCCCAGGCGGCATAAGCCATCCCGACGGGCGCATCATCCGGCAGATCGATGATGCCATCATGGTCGTTCGACAGTTCGAGTTCGGCAGAGGAGCACAGCATGCCGTTCGATTCGACGCCGCGGATCACGCCCTTGCCGAGCGTGATGTCCTTGCCGGGAATGTAGGTGCCTGGTGGCGAGAACACGCTTTTCATGCCGGTGCGGGCGTTCGGCGCGCCGCAGACCACCTGCACAGGCTCGCCCGCGCCGGTGTCGACCATGCACACCCTGAGCCGGTCGGCATTCGGATGCTGCTTGGCTTCGATGACGCGCGCAATGGTGAACGCCGCCAGCGCTGTTGCCTTGTCCTCGACCGCCTCGACCTCGAGGCCGATCTTGTTCAGCGCCGCACAGACCTCGGCCACCGACGCGGTGGTGTCGAGATGGTTCTTCAGCCAGGAGAGGGTGAACTTCATGGGTTCGTCCTAGGTGTTCCACAATCCTCATCCTGAGCCTGTCGAAGGATGCTCAGGAGCGATGTATTTTCTGGAGTTCATCCCTCGCCACGCTCAGGATGCGGATCTGCGATGTCATGTGTCATTGCGGGCGCAGCGACGCAATGCAGTTTTATGGCAAACTAGGGCTGGATTGCGTCGCTGTGCTCGCAATGACCGCATCAGGGGCGGAAACACGGCCCACGCCGTAACGCGCCAGTGCCTCCGGCCTGATGCCGCTGATGGTGTGGTGTGGATGCTCCGGCTCCACGAAGATCTCCGGCATCACCGTGAAGGGCACGATGCCGCCGCGAAACGCCTTGCCATACTTGCCAAGCTCGGGATCGTGGTCACTGCCTTCGACATAGCCCACCAGTTCGCCATAGCCGCCGCCCGGTGCCAGGGCTGGAGCCGTCTCATTCGTCTCGAACGCCAGATGCAGGAACGTGGCGATGCCGAACGCCCCGAAGCAGCGCTCAGCGCCGCCCCGCCAGGCGATGGCTGCGAGCACCACATCCTCTCCAACATCAAGATCGGCGAAAGCAGGCCAGGCCAGCGCCTCCTCCATGACGGAGCGGCTGACCCAGAGCATCTTCTCCTTGAAAGGCATGATCGGCCCCGCCGGATCGATGAAGGGCGCGTATTCCAGCGTGCGGGCCGGTCCAAGCTTGATCGAGAAGGCACGGTCGCCGCGATCGAGGAAGTCACGCGCCGCCTGCCTGAGATTGGCGTCGATATCCGGCGCGGCGCGGTAGACGCTGTCATCGTCCATGGTGATGGCCAGACGATAATCGACGCCGGCATGCAGGATCGCAGCCGCCGTTGCGAAGACATCGCCGATGCGAGTGTGTGGCGCGGTTGCCTCGGCAATGATCAGGCGTCCCGATGCCAGGGACGACGCAAAGCGTTGCCTCAGGCTATCGAGAAACGAAGGGCGGTAGGCCTGGGCATAGACAAAGGCGCAGACGCTGGAGCCGCCCGTCTCCAGTGCCGGCGCGAAGCCATTGTCGATGTCGTCCAGCAACTGCGTCAGCAGGTCCTCGCGGCCCCGGCTGCAAACGAAGATTGCGATGTCGCGCCTCAACCTGACAACCCGCCAGCCAGCGTCGGGAAGTCCAAAGGCCGGAAGCCGTAGTGCTGAAGCCAGCGTACATCGGCCTCGAAGAACGGGCGCAGGTCGGGCATGCCGTATTTCAGCATGGCAATTCGGTCGATGCCCATGCCCCAGGCGAAGCCCTGATACACGTCAGGATCGATGCCGACATTGCGCAGCACGTTGGGATGGACCATGCCGCAGCCAAGGATTTCAAGCCAGTCCTCGCCTTCGCCAAAGCGGAGTTCGCCGCCCTTGCGCGAGCACTGGATATCGACCTCCACCGAGGGCTCGGTGAACGGGAAGAACGAGGGGCGGAAGCGCATCTTCACGTCCGGAACCTCGAAGAAGCTCTTGCAGAACTCCTGCAAGATCCACTTCAGATGGCCGAGGTTCGAGCCCTTGTCGATGACCAGGCCCTCGACCTGATGGAACATCGGCGTGTGGGTCTGGTCGGAATCGCAGCGATAGGTGCGGCCCGGGCAGATCACGCGCATCGGCGGCTTGTTGGCCAGCATGGTGCGCACCTGAACCGGGCTGGTATGGGTGCGCAGCAGCTTCCTCTTGCCGTCCTTGTCGGGCGCGAAGAAGAACGTGTCGTGCATCTCCCGCGCCGGGTGGCCTTCGGGGAAGTTCAGCTTGGTGAAGTTGAGATCGTCGGTCTCGACATCCGGTCCCTCGGCGATCGAGAAGCCCATGTCGCCGAAGATCGCGGTGATCTCGTCGATGACCTGGCTGATCGGGTGCAGCCGTCCGCGCGCCTCGGGGCTCTCGCGCACCGGCAGCGACACGTCGATGCGCTCGGACGCCAGCCGCGCATTGAGCGCCGCATCGGCCAGGCACTCTCGCGCCTTTGACAGCGCAGCCGTCACCCGGTCACGCAGGCCGTTGATCAGCGGGCCCTGTTCCTTGCGCTCATCGGGCGTCATCGCGCCGAGCATCTTGAGCAGGCCCGAGATGGCACCGGCCTTGCCGAGCGCGGCGATGCGCACCGCCTCCAGCGCTGCCTCGTCGGGAGCGGCAGCAATCGCAGCCAGCGTATCGCGTTCGAGTGTCGAAAGATCTGTCATGGGCCGGATACTGGTTGTTTCATGGCGGTTGATAGCCGGAAGCTGGCGACGACGCCAGACACGCGAACGGCGGGCCTCGCGACCCGCCGTGTGAGCTTGGTGCCGGTGAGCGCGGGGCTCAGGCAGCGGCGGGCACGTGCGCCTTGGCCTTCTCGACGATGGCGGCAAAGGAGGCCGGTTCGTTCATGGCGATGTCGGCCATGGCCTTGCGGTCCATTTCGATGCCGGCATTGTGCAGCGCGCCGATGAACTTGGAATAGGTCAGGCCATGCTCGCGCACGGCGGCATTGAGGCGCTGGATCCAGAGCGCACGGAACACGCGCTTCTTGTTCTTGCGGTCGCGGGTTGCGTACTGCATGGCCCGATCGACAGCCGCCTTGGCGGTGCGGATCGTATTCTTGCGGCGGCCATAAAAGCCCTTGGCGGCCTTGAGTGTCTTCTTGTGCTTGGCGCTGGATGTAACGCCACGTTTGACGCGGGACATTGTGAAACTCCTTCAGAAACGGACGGTGACAGGCAAACCACGCGTAAAGCGCGTTCAGCCGTTGGGCAGACGGTACTTGATGATGTTGTCACCATCGGTCTTGAACAGCACATTGGTGCCGCGCAGGTTCCGGATCTGCTTGGTCGTCCGCTTGATCATGCCGTGGCGCTTGCCGGCCTGGGCATACTTGATCGCGCCATTGGCGGTGATCTTGAAGCGTTTCTTTGAACCCGAATGGGTTTTCAGCTTGGGCATTTCAGCTCCTTGTCGCGGTCTTGCGACCGTCTCTTGGGTATTGGTCGAGCCAACAAAAGAACCGCCACGGCAGCCCTGAATGAGCCGGGCGGTTCAACGAGGCCGAGCCTATGGCAGAAAGGGCGGCGCGAGGCAAGGGTTTGGCAGCATCAAACCCGCTGTTGTCCCGGCCTTGCGCCGTGAACGCCGGGGGGCTTCGCTGCCGGACATTGACAGCCGCATCTGTGTCTGGACGCACAACCGCCATGCTGCGATTGATGTGCATCGATGCATCGCGCTGCGTTAGAAACAGTTGTGTCCAGGTTTCCGGAGAATGAGCACCATGCCAAAGACCTTCGATCTCATTCTGCGCAGCGGCATCGTCGTCAACCATGACGGGCAGGATCTGAGGGACATCGGGGTCACGGCAGGGCGCATCGCCGCCATCGGTGACCTGACCCGCGCCTCGGCCGGACAGGTGGTCGATTGCCGCGGGTTGCATGTGCTGCCCGGCGTGATCGACACCCAGGTGCATTTCCGCGAGCCCGGCCTGACCCACAAGGAAGACCTAGAAAGCGGCTCACGCGCCGCCGTCATGGGCGGGGTGACGGGCGTGTTCGAGATGCCGAACACCAACCCCCTGACCACCACTCCCGAGGCACTGGCCGACAAGGTGGCCGCCGCGCGCCACCGCATGCACTGCGATTTCGCCTTCTATGTCGGCGGCACGCACGAGAACGCCAGGCACGTGGCGGAGCTCGAACGCCTTCCCGGCGCTGCCGGCATCAAGGTTTTCATGGGCTCCAGCACCGGCTCGTTGCTGGTCGAGGATGATACCGGCGTCACGGAAATCCTGAAACGCACCCGCCGCCGAGCCGCGTTCCACTCCGAGGACGAGATGATGCTGCGAGAGCGGATGCATCTGCGCGTACCGGGCGATGTTTCCTCCCATCCGGTCTGGCGCTCGCCCGAGGTTGCGCTACGCTGCACTGAGCGGCTGGTGCACATAGCCCGCGCCTGCGCCGCCCGCATCCATGTGCTGCACATTTCCACAGCCGACGAGATGGAGTTCCTGAAGAACCACAAGGATGTTGCCTCGGTCGAGGTCACGCCCCACCATCTCACGCTGCATGCGCCCGATTGCTACGAGCGGCTCGGGGCCTACGCCCAGATGAACCCACCCGTGCGCGATGAGGCGCACCGCCGGGGCATCTGGAAAGGCGTGGTCAACGGCGTCGCCGATATCCTCGGCTCCGACCACGCGCCCCACACCCACGAGGAAAAGAGCCACGCCTACCCGGCCACCCATTCGGGCATGACCGGCGTCCAGACGCTGGTTCCAACCATGCTCAACCATGTCAACGAAGGCCGCATGAGCCTCGAACGGTTCGTCGACATGACCAGCCATGGCCCGAATCGCCTGTTCGGCATGGCGCGCAAGGGCCGGATCGCGGTCGGCTACGACGCCGATTTCACCGTCATCGACCTCAAGCGCCAGCGCACCATCACCAATGACTGGGTCGCCTCGAAATGCGGTTGGACACCCTATGATGGCGTCACCGTCACCGGCTGGCCAATCGGCACCTTCGTGCGTGGCGCGCAAGTGATGTGGGAAGACGACCTCGTCACCCCCGGCACCGGTGAGGTGATCCGTTTTCAGGAGACGCTGGAAAGGGCTGCGGGCTGAGCAGCGCAGGACGGCACCTTACCCCAGCAAGGCGGCAAGACGTGCCTTCAGATGCGCCTCGGCCTCGGCGGCACTGACGGGCTCCAGCATCGCGAGCACGTCACGCGGCAGGGGTTCAGGGCGGCCGAACAGCTTCAGCGCCTCTTGGCGCACGAAACCGGCGAGGGTGGTGGCTTCGAGGAAGGCCGCGATCTGGTCGGCGCGCTTGATCTTCCGGCGCAGCGGGGCCGGGGTCTCCGGTGGCAGGCCAAAACGGATGTGAATCGCGGCCAGCAGCCTGATTTCAACGCTCTTGTAGCTTTCTCCAACAGCGGCCTTCACCGGCGAGATGATATCGCCGATGACATATTCCGGCGCATCATGCAGCAGGGTCATCAGCTGCCACGGCGCGCTCATCTCCGGTTCGAGATGGGTGTTGATGGCCTCGACCAGCAGCGAATGCTGCGCCACCGAGAAGATGTGCTCCCCCCGTGTCTGGCCGTTCCAGCGTGCCACGCGGGCAAGACCGTGGGCAATGTCCTCGATCTCCACATCAAGTGGCGACGGATCGAGGACATCGAGCCTTCGGCCGGACAACATCCGCTGCCAGGCCCGCGCGGGGGCCAGCTTCACCACCGGATGATGCGGCCAAGCTCCGCGCATTCCGGATGACGGTAGCAGTCGACGAGGTGGTCGTTGACCATGCCCACGGCCTGCATGAAGGCATAGACGATCGTCGGCCCCACGAAGCTGAAGCCGCGCGCCTTGAGGTCCTTCGACAGCGCCTCGGCGGCTTTGGTCTGGGTCGGCACCTCGCCGTGGTGGCGAAAGTGGCCCTGCACGGGCGCGCCATCGACGAAGCCCCACAGATGCCGCGCGAAGGAGCCGCGCTCCATTATCTCCAGCCAGAGCCGGGCACTCCTGATCGTGCCCTCGATCTTGGCGCGGTTGCGGATGATGCCGGCATCCTGCATCAGCGCCTCGACACGCTCGGGCGTGAATCGCACGATCCGCTCCGGCTCGAAGCCCTCGGACGCAAGGCGGAAATGCTCGCGCTTGCGCAGGATGGTGATCCACGACAACCCCGCCTGGAAGCCGTCGAGAATGAGCTTCTCGAACAGCGCCCGGTCGTTGAGTTCCGGTACGCCCCAGTCGGTGTCGTGATAGGCGACATAGAACGGATCCGTGCCGGGCCATGGGCAGCGCTGCTTACCGTCCGCGTGCAGGATCGTGGTGCGCTCCGCCGCGGCGTTCATGGCATGGCAGGCTCCGCGGCGGCGGCCCCGCCGAAGCCCGGCTCGCCGGGGAAGTGGAAGCTGATGAACGCCGGCTTGTCCAGCCGGATCGGCAGCCCGCCCCCAAGCAGGGGCTCGCCGGCGGCCATCGCGTCAGCCACCTTGTCGAGCCTGAGCATGGCAAGCCCGCGCCCGTTCGCTGTCGACAGCACGTTGCCGATGATGCGCTCGCCAACCGTCACGGGCGAGCCCTCCTCCGCCCTGAGGCCGTCGAGAAAGACGATCGGGACGATGCGCGTGCGCGCCGTGCCGCGATGCTGCATGCGCGACACGACCTCCTGCCCGACATAGCAGCCCTTGCTGAACGAGACCCCGCCAAGCTGGTCCATCAGCGCCTCATGCGGGAAGCAAAGCTGCCCGCCATAGCCGAAATCGCCGCCGCCCGCCGGCATGCCCAGCCCGATCCGGTGCGCGTGATAGCCGTCCTTGGCAGCGCCAGCCAGCGTGGCGACGTCCGCCGCATCGATGATGGCGCGCTGGCCCATGCCGGCATGGCGCGGATCGGTGAAGACGATGCCGCCATCGGCATCCACTGCGCCACCGTTGACCGAGGCTATAACGGCAGCCGTGTCCGTCAGGTCCTCGACAACGATCTTCGCGCGCAGCTTGTAGAGCATCAGCCGACGGGCGAGGTCGGGCAGCATGGCCCGCGCCACATCGATCAGGAAGCCGCCGCCATCCTCGTCGGGCAGCGCGATGATGAAGAAATCGACGATGACCTTGCCTTGCGGGGTCAGCAGCGCGCCGTAGCCCGCCACCTCCGTGCTGACAAGATCGAGATCGTTGCTGAGCAGCCCGTCGAGGAAGTGGCGCGCATCGGGGCCGGCCACCTTGAGCACGCTGCGGTCCGGCAGATGTGCGGTCGTGGCAGGGCTGCCGGTCATCGGGGTGGCATCGGGCATGCAGCGGCCTCTGGTTGCAACGACAGGTGGAGTTTGGTCCGGGCCGGACGCGATGTTTCGGTTCCAGCCCGGCCGAACACGCTCTAGTTAGGCGTTGCATCCGGTTTGCTCAACCCGTTTCACCGAAACTTGCCATGTCCCGTCCAGCGCCAGCACCCGCCCTTCCGCCCTTCGATCTGTTCACCGCGCGGGATTTTCCTCTCGAATGTGGAATCGTGTTGCCCGAAGCCAGACTGGCCTATCGTCAGCACGGCACGATCGGGCAGGGCGCACCGATCCTGCTCTGCACCGCCTTCGCCGCCAATCCGCTCGGCCTTGCCTATCTGGGGCAGGATGGTGGTCCGCTGGACGAAAGCCGCCTCTGGATCATCGATGTGGAGATGCTCGGCAATGGCCGTTCATCCTCGCCGTCGAACACGCCAGCGCCACATGCCGGCGCGGATTTCCCGCCGCTCGCCATCCGCGACAATGTGACTCTGCAGAAGGCCCTGTGCGACCATCTCGGCATCACGCGTCTCGCCAGCGTCATCGGCGCCAGCATGGGCGGTCAGCAGGCCGTGCAGTGGGCAGTCAGCCATCCGGCCATGGTGGCCTCGGCCATCTGCATCGCCGGCAATGCCGCCACCACGCTGTTCGGCCAGATGTTCCTCCATGTCGTCAGGTCGGCGCTGACCTCGGACCCGGCCTTTGCCGGAGGTCGTTATGCCAGCCCGCCGCTGCTCGGCCTGTCGCGCCTGTCCGAGGCGTGGGCTCCGTTCGCGCTCTCGCCGCGATTTTTCTCCGAAGGTCGGCATCAAGCCCATGCCGACATGGCCGCCGATGATCTGGAAGGCTTCCTCGCCAAATGGCGCACCCGCTACCACGCACGCGATGCCAATGATCTCATCAGCCATCTGGACATGTGGTCGCGCCACAGCATCGCCGGCACGCCCGGCATGGACGGCTCGTTTGCGAAGGCTGCGGCGCAGGCCACGATGCCGATCCTGTTCGCGCCGGTCTCGACCGACATCTACTTCCATCCGCTCGATGTCGCCGATCAGGCCAGGGCCTTCCCCGCTGCGCGGATGGCGGTCATCGAAAGCCTGTCCGGCCACGCGTCGGCCTTTGGCCGGGAACCATCGGACCGATTGGCGGTGCGCGCCGCCCTGTCCGGGTTTCTGGCAAGCCTGCCCTGAGCGGAGCCGTCACCAGGCCGCGTCGAGCCGTTCCAGCCCGTGAAAGTGGTAGGTGTCGCGGTAGCGTGGTTCGGCGCCCAGCCTCAGCCCCGGCAGGCGCGCGAACAGGATGGGCAGCGCCACCTCCAGCTCCAGCCGGGCCAGCGGAGCACCGATGCAGAAATGGATGCCGGCCCCGAAGCTCAGGTGCGGGCCAGCGAGCCGCGCCGCATCGAAACGATCCGGTTCGGCAAAGCGCGCCGGATCGCGGTTGGCCGCACCAAGCAGCAGCCCCAGCTTGTCGCCTTGCCGGAAGCGATGCCCGTAGGCCTCGCAATCCTCCAGCGCATAGCGCGTGAACATGTGCAGCGGCGCATCGAAGCGCAGCACCTCCTCGACCAGCCCGGGCATGGCCTGAGGGTCGGCCAGCGCCGCGCGGGCGGGCGGATTGTCGAGGATGGCTCTGGTGCCGTTGGCGAGCGCATGCACGGTGGCCTCATGGCCGGCATTGAGCACCAGAATGCAGGTGGCGATCAGTTCGTCCTCGCTCAGCCGGTCGCCTTCTTCCGAGGCCGCGATCAGCGTGCTGACCAGATCCTCGCGCGGCGCTTTGCGGCGTTCCGCCACCACCTCGCGCAGGAAGGCGACAAAACTCACCGTGGCAGCGACGGCCTCGTCCTCGATCTGCCGTGAGCGGCGGAACTGGTACATCGCCACAATGCGGTGCGACCAGTCGAGCAGGTCCGGCGCACGCGCGGGCGGCACGCCCAGCAGTTCGGCGATGACGATCACCGGGATCGGTGTGGCATAGGCAACGAGCAGGTCCGCAGCGCCCCTGGCCGCAAATCCGTCGATCAGCCCATGCGCCAGCGCCGCGATCCGTGGCCGCAGGCGCTCCACCTGGCGCGAGACGAAGGCGCGGTTGATCAGCGTGCGCAGCCGTGTGTGGTCCGGCGGCTCCAGTTCCAGCAGCGAGTGCCGCTCGAAGGCAAGGAACGGCCCCAGATGCGCTGCGGGTTCCGGCCAGCCCAGCGCCTCGTGGCTGGTGACATGCAGGATCTGTCGCCCGAAACGCCGGTCCTTCAGCGCCCCCGAGACATCGCCATGGCCGGAGAGGCACCAGTGGCCGTATTGCTCCCACCAGAAATCCGAACCGCCGCCCAGCGCCGCTGAGGCCTGCCTGATCGCCGCATAGGCCGGGTAGGGGTCCTGCACGAACCCCGGATCGCGTGGATCAAGGCTGACATGCCGGCCGTTGATGGCGAGAGAGGCGGGCAGATGCGGCGCGGTCGTGCTGGTCATGATGGCAGGATAAGGTGGCACGGGCGCGAAATGAAGCCCGGTTCACGTCCTTCCCGCGCCCGTCCTTCCATGTCAGCCTTTGGTTTCTTCTAGCGAGTGCAGCCGATGTCCATCACCCTTCTCTCGCCCGCCGGCTATCGGCGTTTCCCCTGGAAGAATGGCGGCGGGGTCACGGTCGACATCGCTGCGGAGCGCCTTGACGGGTATCCCGAGGGTGGCTGGCAGGGTCTGGTCTGGCGGTTCGGGCGCACGACGATTCCCGCGCCCGGCCCGTTCTCTGATCTGGCCGGCTTCGACCGCTGTCAGGTGGTGATCGGCGGGGCAGGGCTGGTGCTGGTCACACCTGATGGCGAGATCGACCTGCGCCAGCCGTTCGGGCCGGTGCGTTATCGCGGCGAGGTGCCGATCACCAGCCGGCTCGAACAGGGCCCGGTCGAGGTCGTCAACCTGATCGCCGACCGCAGCCGCGTCGCCATCGACCTTGCCGTCCTGCAGGCCGGCGACAGCCTCGCGGTGTTGCCCGGCTGCCATGTCCTGCATGCACCGACGACGCCAGCCGCGCTGCTGCTCGGCCCGCAAGCAGGCCTTTCTGGCGTGACCAAAGCCTTAGCTATCGCGCTCGCGCCTGATCATGCAGCCCAGATCACGCTGGCCGGAGCGGCGGGCCTGCGCTGCGAGGCCGGCACCTGCCTTGTGGCGTCGATCCTGCCGCACGCGGCCTGATCGTTTGCGCCATTCGAAAAAAGGGCTAGCCTGCGTTGAACCTTTCGGGAGGCAGCGGCGACCCATGTCTGAGCCGGCCAGAACAGCGACCGTGCCGTGAACCAGCACCCCGACGACGAGGAGCTGATCACGCGCATCGCCAGGGGTGACCGGCTCGCCATGCAGGTGCTCTTCGCGCGCCACAACCTCAGGGTTTTCCGCTTTGTCGTGCGGCTCGTGAAGGACGAAGGCATCGCCGAGGACATGATCGGCGAGGTCTTTCTCGATGTCTGGCGGCAGGCGGGACGTTTCGAGGCCAGATCATCGGTTTCGACGTGGCTGCTCTCGATTGCCCGCTTCAAGGCGCTTTCGGCGCTGCGCAAGCGGCGCGAGGACCAGCTCGACGAGGACATGGCCGGCGAGATCGAGGACGACCGGGACACACCCGAGGTCGCCCTCCAGAAGGACGACAAGGGGGCCGCCATCCGGGCCTGCCTTGGCAGGCTCTCAGCCGAACACCGCGAGGTGGTCGATCTGGTCTACTACCACGAGAAGTCGCTGGCCGAGGTTGCCGCCATCACCGGCGCTCACGAGGCCACGGTGAAAACGAGATTGTTCTACGCCCGCAAGAAGCTGTCGGAACTGCTGGCGGAAGCCGGAATTGACAGGGGATGGCCGTGATGCCGCTCCCACCAACGAGACCCGCGAGGACCATGCCATGACCAAGCAACCCCTGAGCGACGCCGGCAAGGCTCTGGAAGAGCTGCTGCCGTTCTATGCCGCCGGCGTGCTCTCGCAGGCTGAAATGGCACAGATCGACACGGTTCTTGCCGTCGATGGCGAGTTGCGCCGCAGGCTGGCCCTTGTCGAGGAGGAGCAGACCGAGGCAATCCTGCTCAACGAAGGCTTTGCAGGGCCATCCACCCATGTGCTCGACAAGCTGATGGCCGCGATCGATGCCGAGCCGAAGCGCGGCGCGGCAGCCTCCGGCCTTGCCGCCCGCCTTGGCGGCTGGCTTCAGGCGCTGACCCCCCGCCAGGCAGCCTGGGCCACGGCCGCCGCAGCGCTGGTGCTCGCCCTTCAGGCCGGCGCGCTGGTCGGCCTCGTGGCCAACCGCGATGGCGCAAGCTTCCAGACCGCATCCCATGCCGCAGCCCCGGTCACAGCGGCAGGCGCGGCCTTCACCGTGATCTTCCAGCCCGATGCCAAGGCCTCCGACATTGCCGTGCTGATGGAGCGGACTGGTGCGCGCATCGTCGATGGCCCCCGCGCCGGCGGCATCTATCGCATCCAGGTCGGTGACAAGGGCCTGGATGCCGCTGCCAGCGCTGCCATCGCCGCCCGGCTTCGGGCAGAGGCAGCGTTGATCCGCCTCGTCTCGCCGGCCCCATAAACCTGCGTCAGCCACAACGAGGAGGCCGACATGATGATGTCCGCAACACACCCGGCGAGGCTCACGGCAGCGGTGCTCGCCGCGCTGATCGGGATGCTGCCGGTGGCCAATGCGCTGGCGCAGACGCGCGGGCCTAACTTCAACAGCAACTCGGTCTACCGGCCCCCGACCGGTGGTGGCGACGGTGTGTTCCCGCGCAGACCTCGTCCCGGTTTGGGCTCGGGCCTGGGCATTGTCATCGACCCCGGCCTGTTCATGCCTCCGCCACAGGGTTTGCCGCCGCCGCCCCCCGGCGGACGCCGCGTCATCGTCGAGGAAGAGGAGGTCGCGCCGCCGCGCCGTGTGCGCCAGCCCAGGCCCGAGCGCCCGCGTCAGCCGCCACCTCCCCGCGTTGCCCAGCCTGCGCCCGCGCCACGTTCACCGGTCATCATCCCCGCCGCCAGCGAACAGCGCCTGGTCGAGCGCGAGGTGCTGGTGCATCTGCGCGACGGGCTGACCGAGCAGCAGACCAATGCCCTTTTCCGGCGGCAACGGCTTAAGCGGCTGGACAGCGAGCGCATCGCCCTGATCGGCGTCACGCTGCACCGCCTGCGCATCCCCGACAACCGGACCCCGCGCGCTGTGCTCGGCACCCTGCGCAGCGAGGCCCGCATCGCGTTCGCCCAGCCCAATTATGTCTACCGGCTGGAACAGAACCAGCCGGCGACCGCCCCCGCTGGCGAGCCTGCCACGTCACCCGCACCTGCGGCCGAGCCGGTCAGCGTCCCGGCTGCCGAGGCTGCCCCGCCGTCATCCTTCTCCGGCACAGCCAGCGCAATCGCGCCCACGCCAGCAGCCTTGCCTGCTCCCAATCTTGCCCCTGCGCCCGTGGCCGTGCAGCGCCTGCCGCAATATGCCATCGACAAGCTTGAGCTGGCCGATGTTCACAGGCTCTCTCGCGGGGCTCGCATCAAGGTCGCCGTGATCGATTCCGGCATCGACACCAGCCATCCCGAACTGGCCGGCGCCCTTGATCGCTCTGGCGACATGCTCACCGGCCAGCCGGCCGGGGATGCCGACGCCGACAGCCACGGCACCGGCATGGCCAGCGCCGTGTTCGCGCGCTCCCAGCTGACCGGTGTTGCGCCTGCGGCCAGCCTGCTCGCCGTGCGCGCCTTCAAGGGCACCACAACCGGCGATCGCAGCGGCGCGCAGGGGACCTCCTGGCATGTGCTGAAAGGCATCGACTGGTCGGTGGCGGAAGGGGCGCGGGTGCTCAACCTTTCCTTTGCCGGCCCGCGCGACGAACTGGTCTCCCGCGCTCTTGCCGCTGCCAGCGGGCGCGGCGTCATCGCTGTGGCCGCCGCCGGCAATGCCGGGCCGGCCTCGGCGCCGCTGTTTCCCGCTTCCGACCCGAACGTCATCGCCGTGACCGCCCTCGATGCCGAGGACAAGGTCTTTGCCATGGCCAACCGTGGCCGGCACATCGCGGTGGCCGCCCCCGGCGTCGATGTTCTGGTGGCGCAGCCTTCGGCTGGCTATGGCATGACCACGGGCACCTCGATCGCCACCGCCCATGTCTCGGGCCTTGTCGCCCTGCTGATCGAGCGCGACGCCCGGCTCGACCTGCCGCAGGTGCGTGCGCTTTTGACCGGTACGGCCCGCGATCTGGGTGCGCCGGGCCGCGATGCCGAAACCGGCGCCGGCCTGATCAACATCCGCGCAGCTCTGGCACGCATGACGCAAGTCCGCTGACGGTCGCTTGCCGGATGCGACGACGTCCCGCAGCTCTGCGTGACGTCGTTTTGCTTTGCGGGATATCCAGCGATCGATCGCGCCCCAAGGGCAGGAGCCTGCATTCCGGCCCCACACGAAATATTCCTGAAAAACTTTTGAACCGCATGAACCTTTCCAGGTGTGGCCGCGACCAATGGACATGGAGGCCGGCACAGTGCCTCCCCAGCCACTCACGAGGAGACCGTCATGACCCGCCTGTTTTCGAAGAAGACCTTCGCCGCCGCTGCCGTCGCCCTCGCCACGCTCGGCGCTGCCTCCACCATCACCACCACTGC
>JAPLOV010000171.1 GCA_026400565.1 Hyphomicrobiales bacterium
GCAG
The DNA here is from genome assembly GCA_026400565.1 of Hyphomicrobiales bacterium. Taxonomy (GTDB): domain Bacteria; phylum Pseudomonadota; class Alphaproteobacteria; order Rhizobiales; family Beijerinckiaceae; genus Allobosea. The sequence goes on from JAPLOV010000171.1 coordinate 5, forward strand.
CGAGGCGATGGCGGCCCTCGGCGTGCCTACGACCCGCGCGCTGGCGCTGGTGGGCACTCGCGCCCGTGTGCTGCGCGAGGCCGTCGAGCCCGGCGCGGTGGTGACGCGCCTGCTGCGCTCCAACATCCGCTTCGGCCATTTCGAGCACTTTCACCACGGCGGCATGCCCGACAAGGTGCGCGAACTGGCCGAATTCGTGATCGGGCTTCACCACCCCGACCTTGCCGATGCGCCCGACCGGCATGCCCTGTGGTTCGACGAGATCGTCACCCTTACCGCCCATCTGATGGCGCACTGGCAGGCGCTGGGCTTCTGCCATGGCGTGATGAACACCGACAACATGTCGATCCTGGGCGATACGCTCGACTATGGCCCGTTCGGCTTCCTCGATGCGTTCGATCCGGGCTTCATCTGCAACCATTCCGACCATGGCGGACGCTATGCCTATGATCGGCAGCCTGCCATTGGCCTGTGGAATCTGAAAGCGCTCGCCGTCGCGCTCGAAGCCGTCCTGCCCTGGACCGAGGCCAGCGGCAGTCTGTCGGCCTATGCGCCCCGCTTCATGGCCCGCTATGCCGCACTGATGCGTGCCAAACTCGGCCTTTCGGCGGGCAGCGAGGCGGATGACGATCTGGCGACGGAGCTGCTGGCACTGATGCAGGCCGGCATGGCCGATTACCCATTGAGCTTCCGGCTTTTGTCCGCCACGGACACCCTTGCCGGCCGCTCCGCCTGGGCCTGGCTGTTCGCCGAGGCCAGCCGCCCGGCAGCCTTCGCCTGGCTCGACCGCTGGCAGGCGCGGATCGCGGTGCTCGACCCCAGCTTCACCGCCACGCCAGCAGCGATGAACGTCGTCAACCCGAAGTTCGTGCTGCGCAACTGGGTGGCCGAGACCGCCATCCGCGCCGTCGAGGATGATGGCGATGTCGCCATGCTGGCCCGCATCTTCCGGCTGGTGACGCAGCCTTTCGCGGAGCACGCCGCGCCCGATCAGCGCTTCGCCGCCCCGCCCGACGGCAGCATGCGCGATCTGGAAGTCTCCTGCTCGTCCTGAGGGTTCAGGGAGGCCGTTGCTTCACCCCATCGGGCGGGCCTATATCGCAGTCACCTGTTGAGTCGATCCTGACCGGAGCTGACATCGTGGCCAGACCGTTCCTCCCAGCCACCTTCGCAGCGCTCGTGCTGATGGCTTCGCTGTCGCAGCCGGCACAGGCGCGGTCGCTGGCCGATTGCGAGAAGATCAGCGACTGGCATGCCTATAACCTGTGCCTGTCCTCGTTCGGCCCTGCGCGGGGCCAGCGGGCGGCGGCGGGGCGAGCCAGCAACCCTGAAAGCCGTGTCTACGGGCGCAAGCAGGGCGCGCGCCGCAGCGCCTCGGGCATCTTGGTGCAGCGCGCGGGCTCGGGCCGGGTCAGGGCCAGCTTCGATGTGGGAGCGCCGCGCCGGAGCACTCCGCGCTGATCATGCCGGCCCGCGATGGGCCACGATCAGGAATTCGGCATTGCCGTCGCCTCCGGAAATCGGGCTGTCGATCAAGCCCCTGGCCTGCCAGCCAAGCCCGGCCAGCGCGGCCTCGATCCGCGCCAGCGCGTCGGCCACCGCGCTCGCGTCCCGGACGATGCCGCCCTTGCCGATGGCGGCTCGCCCGACCTCGAACTGTGGCTTGATCAGCGCAACCAGTGCGGCCGAAGGGGCTGCGAGACGGGTCAGTGCCGGCAGCACCAGCGCCAGCGAAATGAAGCTGACATCGCAGGTGATGAAAGCCGGACGGCAGGCAAGTTGGGCCTCGTCAAGCGTGCGAATGTCGGTGCCTTCCAGCAGGGTCACGCGGCTGTCGCCCACAAGATCGGCATGGAACTGAGCCCGCCCGGTATCGACCGCCAGCACCGATGCCGCCCCCCGGCGCAGTAGCACATCGCTGAAGCCGCCGGTCGAGGCGCCACAATCGAGGCAGTCCAGCCCGGCTGGCGACTGCCCGAAGTGATCAAGCGCCGCCGCCAGCTTGAGGCCACCGCGCGAGACAAAAGGGTGCGGTGCGCTGGCCTCGATCACCGCGTCGGCGGCAATGGCCTCCGAAGCCTTGCGCACGGTGCTGCCATCGGCGCTGACCAGCCCGGCGGCGATGGCGGCCTGAGCCCGCGCGCGGCTTTCGAACAGCCCGCGCGCCACCAGCACCATGTCGGCGCGGTTCCTCATGGCGCAACCCCGACCATTGCGGGCCCCGTCAATCGGTGATGCCCGGCAGGTCGAGGCCTTTCTCGCGGGCGCAGGCGATGGCGATGTCATAGCCCGCATCGGCATGGCGCATCACGCCGGTGGCCGGGTCGTTCCAGAGCACGCGGCCCAGTCGGCGCGCAGCGTCGGGCGTGCCGTCGGCGAGGATGACCACACCCGAATGCTGCGAATAGCCCATGCCCACCCCGCCACCATGGTGCAGCGACACCCAGGTCGCACCCGACGCCGTGTTGAGTAGCGCGTTCAGCAGCGGCCAGTCGGACACGGCGTCCGATCCATCCTTCATCGCCTCAGTCTCGCGGTTCGGCGAGGCCACGGAGCCGGAATCGAGGTGATCGCGACCAATGACAACGGGGCCGATCTCGCCGCGCGCCACCATCTCGTTGAAGGCAAGGCCCAGCCTGTGCCGATCACCGAGGCCGACCCAGCAGATACGGGCGGGCAGGCCCTGGAAGGCAATCCGCTCACGCGCCATGTCGAGCCAGGTGTGCAAGTGCGCATCATCCGGCATCAGTTCCTTCACCTTGGCGTCGGTCTTATGGATGTCGGCAGGATCGCCGGAGAGCGCCGCCCAGCGGAATGGCCCGATGCCCCGGCAGAACAGCGGGCGGATATAGGCCGGCACGAAGCCGGGGAAATCAAAGGCATCGGCCACGCCCATGTCCTTTGCCATCTGGCGGATGTTGTTGCCATAGTCGAGCGTCGGCACGCCCATGCGGTGGAAATCCAGCATGGCGCGCACATGCGTCGCCATCGAGGCCTTGGCGGCCTGCGTGACGCCCGCAGGGTCGCTGAGCTTGCGCTCTTCCCATTCGGCCAGCGTCCAGCCCGCTGGCAGGTAGCCGTTGAGCGGATCATGGGCCGAGGTCTGGTCCGTCACCACGTCCGGCCTGATGCCGCGCCTGACCAGATCGGGGAACACCTCCGCCGCATTGCCGAGCACACCGACCGACACGGCCTTGCCCTGCCGGTGGCGGTCATCGATGATGGCCAGCGCCTCGTCGACGCTGCCGGCCTTCATGTCGAGATAGCGCGTGCGCAGGCGGAACTCGATCGACGATGGCTTGCACTCAACCGCGATCATCGAGGCGCCGGCCATGGTGGCGGCCAGCGGCTGCGCCCCGCCCATGCCGCCCAGCCCGCCGGTGAGGATCCACTTGCCCTTGAGCGAGCCGCCGAAATGCTGCCGTCCGACCTCGGCGAAGGTCTCGTAGGTGCCCTGCACGATGCCCTGCGTGCCGATGTAAATCCACGAGCCGGCTGTCATCTGGCCGTACATCATCAGCCCGAGCTTATCGAGATGGTGGAAGTGCTCCCAGTTGGCATAGGCCGGCACGAGATTGGAATTGGCGATCAGCACGCGCGGCGCGTCGGCGTGGGTGCGGAACACGCCGACCGGCTTGCCGCTCTGCACCAGCAGCGTCTCGTCGCTTTCGAGGGTCTTCAGCGCGCTGATGATGCGGTCGAAGCTCTCCCAGTCGCGCGCGGCCCGGCCTATGCCGCCATAGACCACCAGTTCGTCCGGTTTTTCCGCCACCTCGGGGTCGAGGTTGTTCATCAGCATGCGCAGCGGCGCTTCGGTCGCCCAGCTCTTGGCATTGAGCGTCAGCCCGCGCGGGCTTCTAATGATGCGCGAATTGTCGAGGCGTGTGGTCAGGCGGGTCATGGTCTGTCCTTTGGCGGGAGGGCTGTCAGCCTGTGCGTTCGAGGCCGGCGGCAGTCACCAGCACGGCTTCGAGAAGATTGCCGAGCGTGGCCTGAAGCGGGGCCGCGCGTGACGCCTCGAAGCGCCAGGGCGGTGTTTCCTCGGCAAGGTAGGCGGCCATGCTGATCTCCATCTGGATGGCGTGCACATTGCTGGCTGGCTGGCCATAGTGCCGCGTGATCCAGCCGCCCCTGAAGCGGCCGTTGATGGCGTGGCTGAAGCTGCTGGCCCTGATGACGTGGCTGGCCACGGCCTCGATGGCAGGGTCCGCCGAGACGCCGCTGTTGGTGCCGAGGTTGAGCACCGGCAAGATGCCCTCGAACAGGCGCGGGATGCGCGAGCGGATCGAGTGGCAGTCATACAGCACGCAATAGCCGTGGATCGCCTTGATGCGCGCGATCTCGGTGGCGAGCGCGGCATGATAGGGCTCGAAATAGGCCGTGATCCGGGCCTTCGTCTCGGCACCGTTGGGCGGCACGGTCCAGATCGGCTCGCCATCGAAGGTCGTGAACGGGATCAATTCCGTGGTGGCCTGCCCCGGATACAGCGAGATGCCGGCCGGATCGCGGTTGAGGTCGATCACGAAGCGCGACAGCCTGGCCTCGATGACCGAAGGATTGAAGCGCTCAGCAAAGGAATAGAGTTGGCGCATGTGCCAGTCGGTGTCGCCAACCTCCCGGCCCGTGTCATTGAGCGCATCATGCACCGCGTCCGGAAGCTGCGTGCCCGGATGCGGCATCGACAGGAGCAGCGGGCTCGTGCCCCCGGTCAGCGTGAAGGTCTCCATCGGCTCACTCCACCATCAGGGCACCGAGCAGGTCCGCCTGCCCGTCGGCCAGCGCGCCGCTGCGCACCAGTACTGCTGACGCCTCGATCTCGCCTGACAGCACGCGGTCCTCGCCGAGATAGGGCGAAGCCGTGCGGATCGCGGCCATGGCGTCGGCAAGGCGTGGGCTGGTCGTCAGCGGCGCGCGCATCTCGACGCCCTGCGCCGCCATCATTGCCTCGATGCCGATGATCCGCGAGAGGTTGTCGGCCATCGGCCCGAGCCGCCGCGCGCCATGGGTCGCCATCGAGACATGGTCCTCCTGGTTGGCTGAGGTCGGAATCGTGTCGATCACCGCCGGCGCGGCGCGCTGGCGATTTTCGGACGCCAGGGCCGCGCTCGTCACCTCAGCAATCATGAAGCCGGAATTGAGGCCCGGCTCTTCCACCAGAAAGGCCGGCAGCCCTGACAGGACAGGGTCGACCAGCATGGCACAGCGCCGCTGCGTGATGTTGCCGATTTCGGTAGCGGCCAGCGCCAGCATGTCTGCGGCAAAGGCCACCGGCTCGGCGTGGAAGTTGCCGCCGGACAGGATCTCGCCGCTCTCCAGCACCACCAGCGGGTTGTCGGTGACGGCATTGGCCTCGTCGCGCAGCATTATGGCGGCGTTGCGCATGACATCGAGCGCCGCCCCCATGACCTGCGGCTGGCAGCGGATCGAATAGGGGTCCTGCACGCGCGGATCATCGGCGAGATGCGAGCGGCGGATGACGCTGTCCGCCATCAGCGCCCGCAGCGCGCCGGCGACCATGATCTGGCCCGGCTGACGCCTGAGCCGGTGCACGGCCTCGTGGAACGGCGTGTCTGAGCCCATGATCGCATCGGTCGACAACGCCCCTGTCACCATGGCGGCTGCAAAGCAGCGCTCCAGCGCAAATAGCCCGTCGAGCGCCAGCGCGGTCGAGACCTGCGTGCCGTTGAGCAGCGCCAGCCCCTCCTTCGGCCCCAGCGTCACCGGTTCGAGCCCGGCCAGCGCAAGCGCCTCGCGCCCGCCAAGCACGGTGCCGGGCGCGCTGTCATTCCGGGCCGCCTCGCCTTCGCCGATCAGCACGGCGGCCAGATGGGCAAGGGGCGCGAGATCGCCCGACGCACCGACAGAGCCCTGCGCCGGGATGACGGGCAGGACGCCCCGGTTCAGCATCGCCAGCAGCAGCCGCACGGTGGCGGGCTGCACGCCCGATGCCCCCTGCGCCAGGCTGGCCAGCTTCAGCGCCATCACCAGCCGCACCACCCGGGCAGGCAGCGGCTCGCCGACGCCGGCACAATGCGACCGCACGATGTTGACCTGAAGCTGCGCCAGCCGGTCGACCGGGATGCGCACCGAGGCGAGCTTGCCGAAGCCGGTGTTGACGCCATAGACCGCGTCGTTGCCGCGTGCCGCCTTGAGCAGCAGCGCATGGCCCTGTTCGATGCGCGGCCAGCAGGCCCCGTCCAGCGCCAGCGCAGCCCCGGCATGCACGGCGCGCCAGAGCGACAACCCTGCCTCGCCCGGGTTCAGCAATGCGATCGTCATGGAATTTCCTTGTGTTGCCCACGAGGCAGGCAGGATATGTGCGGTTCAGCCGGCATGGTCAGGAGCCCCGCCACACACGCCGCCAGAGCGGATTAAACCCCATCCGGTAGCACAGCTCGGCCGGCCGCTCGATCTCCCAGATGGCAAGATCGCACCACATCCCCGCCATGAGCATCCCCGCTTCGGCCTGAAGGCCCAGCGCCTTCGCTGCGTGGCGCGTCACCCCCAGCAGCGCCTCCTCCGGTGTCAGCCGGAACAGCGTGCAGGCCATGTTGAGCGCCAGCAGCAGCGAGGTCAGCGGCGACGAGCCGGGGTTACAGTCGGTCGCGACAGCCATCGCCGCCCCTGCGGCGCGCAGCCGGTCGACTGGCGGCACGCGCGTCTCGCGGATAAAATAGAAGGCACCCGGCAGCAGTACGGCCACAGTGCCAGCTTTCGCAAGGGCCTCAGCCCCCACCCTGTCGAGATGTTCGAGGTGATCGGCCGAGAGCGCTCCAAAGCTGGCCGCCAGCGCAGCGCCATGGAGATTGGAGAGCTGCTCGGCGTGGATCTTGACCGGCAGGCCCACCGCTCTCGCGGCCTCGAACACAAGGCGGCTTTGTTCAGGCGAAAAGCCGATGCCCTCGCAGAACACATCGACGGCATCGGCCAGCTTTTCGTCGACCAGCCGCCGCATCAGATCCGGGCTGGTGACAAGATCGATGTAGCCATCGGCGTTGCCGGCATATTCGGGCGGCAGGGCATGGGCGCCGAGGAAGGTGGTGCGCACCGTCAACGGCCGCTCCCGCCCCAGCCGGCGGGCCACAGCGAGCTGCCGCAGTTCGGTGTCGATCTGGAGGCCGTAACCGGACTTGATCTCGATGCTGGTCACGCCTTCGGCCATCAATGTGGCCAGCCGCCTATCGGCGCTGGCGAACAGGTCATCCGCGCTGGCAGCGCGGGTGGCCTTGACCGTCGAGAGGATGCCGCCACCGGCGCGGGCGATCTCTTCGTAGCTTGCGCCGCCGAGCCGCATCTCGAATTCGTGTGCCCGGTCGCCGCCGAACACCAGATGCGTGTGGCAGTCGATCAGGCCCGGCGTGATCCAGCGGCCTTCGCAGTCGGTCACCTCAGCGCCTGCACTGGCCGGCAGGTCGGCTTCCGGGCCGGCAAACAGGATGCGACCGGTCGCATCGGCCATGATCGCGCCCTTATCGATCAGCCCGAGGCCGGGACGCTCCGCATCCATGCTGGCAAGACGCGCATTGCGCCAGATCCTGACCCCCGGCACTGCCCTCAAACCCCGTTCCACACGCTCGCCATGGCCGGACGATATGCTATCGGTGCTGGCATGCAAGCCGCTCCGCGTGATCGGGGCCATGCCCTGAGACACGACCTGCGACAATACGAGAGGCTGCACCCGATGACCCTTCTGCATCTCGAACAGGCCCTGCTGGATGGCACAATCGTCAGCGATGTGGCGCTTCGGGTCGAAAATGGCGTGATTGTCAGTGCCACGCCCGGCATGGCGCGCAAGCGCGGTGCGGTCCGCATCAAGGGCCTGACGCTACCGGGCATGCCGAACCTGCATAGCCATGCCTTCCAGCGCGGCATGGCCGGGTTGGGCGAGCGCCGCGGTGCCTCCGATGATTCGTTCTGGACCTGGCGCGAGGTGATGTATCGCTTCCTCGACCGGCTGAACCCCGATGATGTGGCGGCCCTGGCGGCACAGGCCTATGCCGAGATGCTCGAAGCCGGGTTCACCGGCGTTTGTGAGTTCCACTACCTGCACCATGACATTGATGGCAGGCCCTACGGCGATCTTGCCGCCATGGCCGGTGCCATCGCGCAGGCCGCCGGCGAAACCGGGATCGGGCTCACCCTGCTGCCGGTGTTCTATCGCCATGGCGGATTTGGGCTTCAGGCACCTGGCCGCGGCCAGCGCCGTTTCATCTGCGATCCCGAGCCGTTCCAGCGGCTTGTGGCGGAAAGCCGCAAGGTGCTTGCCGGGCTCGATGACGCGGTGCTTGGCATCGCGCCCCATTCCCTGCGCGCCGTCGGCCGCGAGGATCTCGATCTGGCCGTGTCGCTGGCCGGCGGCGGACCGGTCCACCTGCACATCGCCGAACAGGAGAAGGAGGTGGCCGATTGCCTCGCCTGGTCCGGCCAACGCCCGGTGGAATGGCTGCTCGGCCAGTTGCCGGTCGATGCGCGCTGGTGCCTGATCCATGCCACCCACCTCAGCCCGGCGGAACGGGACGGCATCGCGGCCAGCGGCACGGTGGCCGGCCTGTGCCCGGTCACCGAGGCCAATCTGGGCGACGGCATCTTCGACGGAGTCGCATTTACCGCCGCCGGCGGGCATTTCGGCGTCGGCACGGACAGCAACGTCCAGATTGGCGTGGCGGCCGAACTGCGCCAGCTCGAATATTCCCAGCGCCTGCGCGATCGCCGCCGGGCGCGGCTCGCCCCGGTCGATGGCTCGGTCGGGGTTGCGCTGTATCGCGCGGCGCTGGCGGGCGGCGCCATGGCCAGCGGGCGCGCCGTGGGGGCCATCGCGGCCGGCTGCCGCGCCGATCTGGTGACGATCAACACCGATCATCCCGCGTTGGTCGGCCGTAGCGGCGAGGCCTTGCTCGACAGCGCCATCTTCGCTGCGCGCGAGTTGCCCGTGAGCGAGGTCAGGGTCGGTGGCCGGCTGATGGTCGAGCGCGGCCAGCATATCCATGCCGTTGCGATCCGCCAGCGCTTCGCCTCCGTGATGCGCCGGGTGCTGGCCTGACCGCCCTAGAGCCGCCGCGCGCGGTCCGGCGTTTGCAAGCCAGAGGCCTGTCGCCGGATTTTGCGGCCTGCCTGTGCCATTGTGGGACAGCGGCGCTCCGAAACCGGGCAGGAGCATCCCCGATGGCCGCAATCGCCGTATCTCCGACGCCAAACCGCCTGCTCTGGGCCGATGTGGCCCGTGGCCTGTGCATCGTGCTGGTGGTGATGATGCACTCCACGCTCGGCGTGCAGGAGGCCATGGATGCAAAGGGCTGGCTGAACCCGGTGGTCGAGTTTGCCAAGCCTTTCCGGATACCGGCCTTCTTTCTAGTGGCTGGCCTGTTTTTTGCGCCCATGCTGACCCGTTCGTGGCCCGATCTGATCGACCGCCGCCTGCTGAGGCTGGTCTATGTTCTGGCGCTGTGGTCGCTGCTGCTGTTCGTGGTCAAGGGCGGATTTCTGGCGCTCGAAAGCCTCAGGCAGGGCGCGCACTGGTTCCTGCTGGCGCTGCTTGAGCCGCCATCCGCGCTCTGGTTCATCCACGCATTGATTCTGTTCTCGCTCGCGGCGCGGCTGCTGGCTGGCCTGCCGGGCTGGCTGGTGCTGGCCGCTGCGGCAACCCTGCATCTGGCGGCGCCCGTCACCGGCTGGACCGCTATCGACGAGTTTGCCAGCCGCTTCGTGTTCTTCGTGCTCGGCTGTCAGGTCGCCGGCGGGCTTGCGGCCTTCGCGGCTGGTTCCGCCCTGCGGCGCGGGCTGGCCTCCGGCATCGTGGCGCTGGCTGTGGTGATCAATGCCGCCGCCGTCTGGCCTGCCGCCTTCGGGCTTGCGGCGCTGCCGGCGCTGCTGGTCCCGTTGCAGTCCTTGCTGCTTGGCGTCACCGGCACGCTGGCGCTGGTGGTCGTGGCGGTGCATCTGGCGCGCGGGGCAGTCGGTCGGGCTTTGGCCTATGCCGGCACGCGGTCGCTGGCGATCTACGTGTCCTTTACCGTCCCGATGGCTGTCATGCGCATCGTGCTCGTCAAGTCCGGGCTGATCGCCGATGTCGGCCTCGTCTCGCTGCTGGTGACCGGCACCGCGCTGCTCGCGCCCCTCGTATTCGAGGCCGTGGCGCGGCGCTTTGGCCTGTCGCTGCTGTTCGACGTGCCAAGGGCAAAGCGATCCGCGCATCCTTCCGCTGCTGTCACAGGAACACAGCAATCTCGCTCATCGGTTTGCGCGTGATCGCCGGTACGGTGACGTTTTCCGCCGGATAACCTACGACCAGCAGAATCAGCGCCTTTTCATTGTCGGGCCGTCCGCAGATCTCATTGAGGAAGTTCATCGGCGCGGGCGTGTGCGTCAGCGTCGCCAGCCCGGCCTGATGCAGCGAGGCAATCAGCAGGCCGGTGGCAATCCCGACCGATTCGGGCACGTAGTAGTGCTTGATCTTGCCGCCCTCGGCGTCATGCCCCCAGCGCTGCGCGAAGATCACGATCAGCCACGGGGCCGTCTCCAGGAACGGCTTGCTGGCATCGGTGCCCAGATGGGCCAGCGCGCCGAGCCATTCCTCGCCGGCGCGGCCTGCATAGAAGGCGCGCTCCTCTTCTTCCGCCCCTTCGCGGATGCGCCGCTTGATATCGGTGCTGCTGATGCAGGCAAAGTTCCAGGGCTGCTGGTTGGCCCCCGATGGCGCGCTGCCTGCCGTCATTACTGCCGCCTCGATGATGGCGCGCGGCACGGGCCGGCCTGAAAAGTCGCGCACGCTGCGCCGCTTCTGCATCACGGACCGGAATGCCTCGGCGCGGGCCAGCATGTCCGGCTCCGGCAGCGGCTGGAAGTCGAGCGGCATGGAGGCGTGGGGCTTGGCCATGATGCGTTCCCTGGAGCATATCAGTTGCGGTCTGCGCATCCTTGTGCCTTGCGGGCAACCTGGCAAGCGCCTGCGTGATGGGTCTTTGGGAAGTTTTGCCGGGTCAGGTGGCTCGCGTCCTGCCCAAGTCGGCATGGACCGGCCCGCGCCCGCGCACTATGGTCCGGCGATGACTGACACAGCAGCTTCTCCCGCGCCCGTCTCGCCGCATGACCATGTCGTTCTGGTCGATGGCTCGGGCTACATCTTCCGCGCCTACCATGCGTTGCCACCGCTGACGCGCAAGTCCGACGGACTGCCGGTCGGCGCGGTCGCAGGCTTCTGCAACATGCTGTGGCGGCTGCTGCGCGACAAGATCGACGGCGAGAAGGCCACCCATATCGCGGTCATCTTCGATGCCTCGTCCGAGACCTTCCGCAATCAACTCTACGACCAGTACAAGGCCAACCGCACCGAGCCGCCTGAGGATTTGCGCCCGCAATTCGGGTTGATCCGCGCTGCCACACGCGCCTTCGACCTGCCGTCCATCGAGATGCGCGGCTTCGAGGCCGATGACCTGATCGCCACCTATGCCCGCATCGCCGACGAGGCCGGCGCGACAGTTACCATCATCTCCTCCGACAAGGACCTGATGCAGCTCGTCAACGACAACGTCTCGATGTTCGACACGATGAAGGACAAGAAGATCACCGCACCCGAGGTGGTCGAGAAGTTCGGCGTGTTGCCGGACAAGGTCGTCGAGGTCCAGGCCCTGTCTGGCGATTCGGTTGACAATGTCCCCGGCGTTCCCGGCATCGGCATCAAGACAGCGGCGCAACTGGTCGGCGAGTATGGCGACCTCGAAGGCATCCTTGCCGCCGCTGCCGATGGCAGGATCGCCCAGCCCAAGCGGCGCGAAGCGCTGGTGGAGCATGCCGAAAAGGCCCGCATCTCGAAGAAGCTTGTGATGCTGGACGCGCATGTGCCGCTGGAAGTGCTGATCGGCGACCTGCGGGTGGTCGATCCCGACCCGCGCAACCTGATCGCCTTTCTGAAGGCGATGGAGTTCAACACCGTCACCCGCCGCGTCGCAGAAGCCTACGAGGCCGATGCCTCCGCCATCGATGCCGATGCCGCGCTGGCCGCCCGCGGGGCCGGCACGGGCTGGGGCATGGGCGAGGGGGCTGCCGACAGCGCACCAGCCGGCGGCGCAACCGAGCCCGGCACCGCACAGGTTGCCGGCAAGGCCGCTTCCGACGCAGGCACCGGCACGCCAGCTTTCGAGGCCGATCGTCATGCCGGGCTGGTGGCCGAGGCGATCAGGGCGCTGCCCGTCGACCGCAGCCGCTACGAGACCGTTCGCAGCGCAGCGCGGCTGGCCGAATGGGTGGCCATGGCCCGAGAGGCCGGCGTGGTCGCCATCGACACCGAAACCACAGCGCTCGACGCCATGGTGGCCGATCTTGTCGGCGTCTCGCTGGCGCTCGCGCCCAATGTTGCCTGTTATGTGCCGCTGCTGCACCGGGGCGGGTCGGACCTGTTCGGCAGCGGGCTGGAACCGGACCAGATCCCCGCCGCCGAGGCCATCGCCCTGCTGAAGCCGCTGCTGGAAGACCGCGCGGTGCTCAAGGTCGGCCAGAACCTCAAGTATGACTGGCTGGTGCTGGTGCGCCACGGCATCGCGATCACGCCCGCCGACGACACCATGCTGATGAGCTACGTGCTCGATGCCGGCCTTAACAGCCATGGGATGGACAAGCTGTCCGAACTGCATCTTGGCCATGCCACCATCCCGTTTTCGGAGGTGGCCGGCACCGGCAAGGCGATGGTCACTTTCGACCGCGTGCCGATCGACAAGGCCTCGGCCTATGCCTCCGAGGATGCGGACGTGACCTTGCGACTTTGGCGCATCTTCAAGGCGCGCCTCGCCGCCAGTGGCCGGCAATCGGTCTACGAGACACTGGAGCGGCCGCTCGTTCCCGTGCTTGCCCGCATGGAGCGTCGCGGCGTCGCCATCGACCGCCGGATCCTGTCGCGGCTGTCGGGCGATTTTGCCCAGAAGGCGGCGGCGTTGGAGGACGAGATCCAGCAACTTGCCGGCGAGCGGTTCAATGTCGGATCGCCCAAGCAGCTTGGCGACATCCTGTTCGGCAAGCTTGGCCTGCCCGGTGCCATGAAGACCGCGACCGGCCAGTGGGCCACCGGCGCAGGCGTGCTCGAAGACCTTGCCGAGCAGGGCCATGTGCTGGCTGCCCGCATCCTCGATTGGCGACAGCTCACCAAGCTGAAATCGACCTACACCGATGCGCTGCCCACCGGCCGCCACCCCCACGGGCCGGCTCTCATCCTCCGAGCCGAACCTGCAGAACATCCCGGTCCGCACCGCCGAGGGCCGCCAGATCCGCACCGCCTTCATCCCCGAGAAGGGCATGAAGCTGATCTCGGCGGACTACAGCCAGATCGAACTGAGGCTGCTGGCGCACATTGCCGACATACCCCAGCTCCGGCAGGCCTTCGCCGACGGCATCGACATCCATGCCATGACCGCTTCCGAAATGTTCGGCGTGTCGGTCAAGGATATGCCGGGTGAGGTGCGCCGCCGCGCCAAGGCCATCAACTTCGGCATCATCTACGGCATTTCTGCCTTCGGGCTGGCCAACCAGCTCGGCATCGGCCGCGAGGAGGCCGGTGCCTACATCAAGAAGTATTTCGAGCGCTTCCCCGGCATCCGCGCCTACATGAACGAGAGCAAGGCTTTCGTTCGCAGCCATGGCCATGTCACCACCATTTTCGGGCGCGTCTGCCATTATCCACAGGCTTCGTCCAAGAACCCGCAGGAGCGCGCCTTCGTCGAGCGGCAGGCCATCAATGCCCCCATCCAGGGCTCGGCCTCGGACATCATCCGCCGTGCCATGATCCGCATGGAGGGTGCCCTCGCCGATGCCGGCCTGAGCGTGCGCATGCTGCTCCAGGTCCACGACGAACTGGTGTTCGAGGCCCCGGAGGCCGAGGTCGAGCGCGCCTTGCCGGTGATCCGCAAGGTGATGATCGATGCGCCGTTCCCGGCTGTCAGCCTGAAGGTGCCGCTCCAGGTCGATGCCCGCGCCGCCGGCAATTGGGATGAAGCACACTGATCAGGGAGGTGGTCTCGTTACGCGGCGCAGGGTCAGGTTGATGCGCCCACCCTGCGGCAGCAGGGTCGAGGTGCCGGCGATGATCCTGTCGATGCCATGGAAGGCCAGCCGCGCCGGCCCGCCGAAGCTCAACGCATCGCCCGATTGCAGCTTCAGCGACACGGTTCTGCCGCCGCGCGACGTGCCTCCCACCCGGAACACGGCGGTATCGCCCAGCGACAGCGACAGCACCGGCGCGTTAAGATCGTCCTCGTCCCGGTCCTGATGCAGGCTCATCTTCGCCGTGGCATCATATAGATTGATGAGGCAGGCCTCGGGCGGGTGCGGATAGCTGCCTAGCGCCTGCCACGCCGCCAGCAGCGCATCCGGCATCGCGGGCCAGGGTTCGCCTGTTTCCGGATGCGCCGGCTGGTAGCGATAGCCCTTCTCGTCCGAAACCCAGCCCAGCGCGCCGCAATTGCTCATCCTGACCGAGAAGGGCTTTCCGGTCCGGGGCATGCGCGGCACGAACAGTGGGGCGGCCTTCACCACGGCGCGCAGGTCCGCCAGCAGCGCCTCCTGCGCCGGCCGGTCAAGCCACCCCGGATGATGCACGACGCCGGGCGCGATCTCGATGCGGGTGGTCATGGATATTGGCGTCTCCGTGTCGCGCCGACATTGTCAAACCGCCGCGATCCTCATCCTGCGCCTGTCGAAGGAGGAGTTCCAGCTGGAGCATGGCTGGTGTTCATCCTTTGACAGGCTCAGGATGAGGTTAAGGATAAACATGAGGATGTTGGGTCATGGCGAAAGCGTTTCGCTGCGCCGGCCAGCACCGCGCTGCTTTCACCCCTTCAGGATGTCCTTCGAAGCGACGCTCGTGTCCGCTTTCAGCCGGTAGACGATGGGCTGGCCGGTGGCGAGTTCGACATGCACGATCTGGTCCGGGGACAGCCGGTCGAGCACCATGATCAGGGCGCGCAGCGAGTTGCCATGTGCGGCCACCAGCACGCGCTCGCCGGCCATCACGCGCGGTAGGATGTCGGTGACGAAATAGGGCAGGGCGCGCGCCACCGTGTCCTTGAGCGACTCGCCCCCAGGGGGCGGCACGTCGTAGCTGCGCCGCCAGATGTGCACCTGCGCCTCGCCATACTTCGCCGCCGTCTCCGCCTTGTTGAGGCCCGACAGGTCGCCGTAGTCGCGCTCGTTCAGCGCCACGTTGCGGATGGTTTTCAGCGTGGGCTGACCCATCTCGTCGAGGATGAGCTGGCAGGTCTTCTGCGCCCGGCTGAGATCGGAGGTGAAGGCCACATCGAGATGCAGCCCCAGCGCCTTTAGCCGTTGGCCCGCATCCTTGGCCTCCTGCACGCCCAGCGCCGTCAGGTCAGGGTCCTTCCAGCCGGTGAACAGGTTTTTCAGGTTCCAGTCGCTCTGGCCATGGCGGCAGAGCACGAGTGTTCCGGCAGCGGGCGATGGCTTTCTCATCGTTCAGTCCTTCAGTCCCAAAACGTCATCCATGTCATAAAGGCCCGGCTTGCGCCCGCGCGCCCAGAGCGCCGCACGGATCGCGCCGCGTCCGAACAGCCCGCGATCCTCCGCCCGGTGGCCGGTCTCGAGCCGCTCGCCCTGGCCGGCAAAGATCACGCTGTGCTCGCCGATCACGGTGCCGCCGCGCAAGGTGGCAAAGCCGATCGTGCCGGGCTCGCGCGGGCCGGTCACGCCATCGCGCACGGTCACTTGTCTGTCCTTCAGCGCCACCTTGCGTCCCTCGGCCGCGGCGTCGCCGAGCAGCAGCGCGGTACCGGATGGCGCATCGATCTTCATGCGGTGGTGCATTTCCAGCACCTCGATGTCCCAGTCAGCGCCCAGTGCCGCCGCCGCGCGGCGCACGAGCCCGGCGAGAAGGTTGACGCCAAGGCTCATG
>JAPLOV010000131.1 GCA_026400565.1 Hyphomicrobiales bacterium
ATTTCGAAACCCTTGATCGTGGCAGATGCCGTCTTCATTGTCGTGAAGCCGCGCACCCTTCGGATCATCGGCTTGAGCGCGCCGTGATCGGCCTCGATGATGTTGTTCAGGCAGGCCTACGCCCGCTGGCTGCCGCTGATTAACCACGAGAACCGCCCATGCGGGTGGATCGCAGCCAAGATCCTCGTGAAGGCCAACGGCATCATCGATTGTGACGATGGTCGACATCCGTTGCGCCGGCCGCATCCCGCTGCGGAGGCAGCACTTCTCGAGCTTGCCGGCGAGCTCGACGCGATGGTGCTGCGCTGGGCTTGAGTCAGGCCGAAAAGATTCGGCAACGGAATACGTCGCAAATCACCGTCTTTATCGACGCGCGACCGGCAAATCGCCGGGGCGTATGGGACTCTCAGACCCAGCCGCCATCGACGACATACTGCTGGTTGGTGCACGCACCGGATTCATCCGACGCGAAGAACAGTGTCGGTCGGGCGATATCGTCGGGTGTCAACCGGCGCTTCAGGCATTGGCGGTTGAGAAGCTCCTTCTCGCTTTCGGGCGTCAGCCACAGATCGATCTGGCGCTTCGTCATGATCCAGCCTGGCGCGATCGCGTTGACGCGGATGTTGTAGGGCCCGAAGTCGCGGGCGAGCGAGCGCGTCAGTCCCAGCACCGCGGATTTGCTGGAGGTGTAGGCCGCCATGCCGCCCTGGCCAATCATCCACGACGTCGAGCCAAAATTGATGATCGAGCCGCTCTTCTTCTCGATCATGTCCGGCAGTACGGCCTGCGCTGCGAAGAACTGGTGCTTCAGATTGACCGCGATCCGGTCGTCCCAGTACTCGGGCGTGATCTCGAGCGTCGCGTGGCGCTCGTCATGCGCGGCGTTGTTGACCAGCACGTCGATCGGCCCGAGCGCGGCGCGGATGCGGCCGATGGCCGCCTTTAGCGCGGCGGTGTCCGTCAAATCCGCATGCTCGAAATGCACGATGCCCTGGCCCGAAAGATCGCGCGTGAGCGCTTCAGATGGTTCGCGCTTGATGTCGATGAACGCGGTCCTGGACCCCTGCGCAACGAAGCGGCGCACGATCGCTTCGCCGATGCCGCTGCCGCCCCCCGTCACGAGAACGACCTTGCCTTCGAGGTCCGGATAAACTGCGCCTGCCATCGTGTTCTCCCGCACTGAATTTGCGTTGGATGCCGTATTAACATCAAATTTTGAGTTGCGTCCCTCAAACGATGCGGCTAGCCTTGCCGTCAAGCAATAAAAATCTGGAGGGAATGATGGAACACATGTTTCGGACCATGGTGGTTGCTGCCGCTCTCGCGCTGTCGACGGGACTTGCGGCTGCGCAGGCGACGGTCAGGTGGCTGCATATCGAGGCCAACCCCGCGCAGGTGAAGATCTGGGAAGAGGTGGCGCGCGACTTCGAGGCCAAGAACCCGGGCGTCAAGGTCGAGATGCAATACCTGGAGAACGAGGCGTATAAGGCCAAGGCGCCCACACTGCTGCAATCGCGCGACCGGCCGCACATCATCTACAGCTGGGCCGGTGGCGTGCTGAAGGCGCAGGTTGAAGCCGGCGTGCTGGAGGACATCACGGTGCAGGTCGCGGGCTTCAAAGACACGCTGTCGCCGAGCGCCGTCGCCGCCTTCACCATCGGCGGCAAGATTTATGGTCTACCCCACACGGTGTCGCAGGTCGGCTTCATGGCCAACAAGGAGCTCCTTGCCAAGGCAGGTGTTGATGCGGCCAAGGTGCTGAACTGGGATGACCTGCTCGATGCGGTCAGGAAGCTGAAGGCGTCCGGTATCACGCCGATCGCGGTTGGCGGCGCGGACAAGTGGCCGGTGCACTTCTACTGGACGGGTCTGGCCGGGCGCATCGGCGGCAAGGCGGCATTCGACGCGGCGCTGAAAGGCGATGGCGGCGGCTTCGAGGGAGAGGTCTTCCAGAAGTCGGGCGAGCTTTTCAAACAGCTCGTGGATCTCCAGCCGTTCCAGAACGGCTTCCTCGGCTTCAAGAGCCAGCAGGCCATCGGTCACTTCGGTGACGGAAAGGCCGCGATGATCCTCGCAATCTCGTCCTTCTACCATACGCAAAAGGTGTTTGCCGCCGACAAGGTCGGCATTTCTGACGACAAGCTGGCGTGGATCAACATCCCCGTTGTCGCCGGCGGCAAGGGTGAGGCAACCGATACACTTGGCGGCGTGAACGGTTGGCTCATCACCAAGGGCGCGCCCAAGGAGGCCGTCGATTTCGTCAAGCACTTCATTTCGCCCGATGTGCAGAAGCGACTGGCGGGAGGCAATTACCTGATCCCTACGGTGAAGGGTGCGGAAACAGGTCTAGGCAGCCCGTTCATGCGCAACATCGCACAGAATATCGCCGCTTCGAAGTATCATCAGAACTTCTGGGATCAGGATCTGGGGCCTTCGGTCGGCCGCGTCGTCAATGATGCGACCGCTGAACTCGCGGGCGGCACCATGACGCCCCGGCAGGTGGCCAAGGCCATCCAGGACGCCTTCAAGCAGGGCAACTGACGTCGGCTTCGGGCAAGGCGAGCGTCATGGCGTTGCCCGTATTCTTCCACATGCGTGAGACGGAGGATCGATGAACGCCCTCCGTCTCCGCACCGGCGATTCGGGAAAGCTCACCACGCTTGTCCTGTTCCTGCCGCCGGCGCTCGTTCTGTTCTCGCTGTTCGTGATCCTTCCGGTCGGTGAGGCCGCCTGGTACTCGGGCTTCAACTGGAACGGCTTCGGCAAGCCGACAAACTGGATCGGCCTCGATAATTACCGTTTCGTGTTTGCCAACAAGGCCTTCGCTACGGCGTTCAGGAACAACCTGCTGATCATTGCGGTGTCGCTGCTCGTTCAGCTGCCTCTGGCGCTGGCGCTCGCTATCATCCTGACGGACCGATTCCGCGGCGCGGTGGCGCTGCGCCTGGTGTTCTTCCTGCCCTACATTCTCGCCGAGATCGCGACCGGATTGATCTTCAGCTTCGTCTACGACGGTGACTACGGTCTGCTGGCCGCTATCTACCGTCTGTTTGGCGCGGAGGCGCCGCATCTGCTCGCCAGCAGCTCGACGGCCTTTCCCGCCATCCTCCTGGTCGTCGTCTGGAAGTACTTCGGCTTCCACATGATGTTATTCATTGCTGCCTTGCAGGGCATGGACAGGAGCATGGTGGAAGCCGCGAAAATCGATGGAGCCTCGCGCTGGCAGTTGTTGCGCTATGTTGTGATCCCTACGCTCTACCCCACCATCCGCCTGTCGGTCTTTTTTGCCATAGTGGGTTCGCTGCAGCTCTTTGACCTCGTGATGCCGCTGACGCGCGGCGGTCCGGCCGATTCCTCCCATACGATGGTAAGCTTTCTCTACAACTTCGGTGTCACGCGCATGCGCGTCGGCTTTGGCTCGGCGGTGGGTGTCATCCTCTTCGTGATCTGCATCACCTTCGCCTTCGGCTACAAACGCTGGATCATGCGCGATGAGTGAGGAAGCTCCGACGGTCCCGTTCTCGGAAGACGGATGGAGCCCGGCCGCCTTTGCCAAGGTGGCGTTTCTCGGCATCGTCTTCCTGTTCGTTGCGATTCCGTTGATCGCGACGCTGCTGGGTGGACTGAAATCGCTGGGCGAACTGCGCACCAATCCCTTCGGCCTGCCACAGGTCTGGGAATGGGAAAACTATGCCGGGATCCTGGGCTCGAAACGATACTGGCAGCTCCTGTTCAATTCGCTCGTGATTGCGTCGCTGACCGTGGCCATCACGCTGGCGGTGGCGGCGATGGCAGCCTTCACCTTCGCGCACATCCACTTCTTCGGCTCGAAGATGCTGCTGAACTATTTTACCATCGGACTGCTGTTTCCCTCTGCTACCGCCATCCTGCCGATGTTCATCAAGGTACGGGATCTCGGCCTGCTGGACTCCTACCTCGGCGTGGTGCTGCCGCAGGTCGCCTTCGCGCTGGCAATGAGTATCCTTTTGTTGCGGCGCTTCTTCAGAGATCTCCCAAGCGAGCTGCTCGAGGCGGCGCTGGTCGATGGTTGCAGCTACATCAACTTCTTTCGCTACGTCACGCTGCCACTGTCGCGCCCCATTCTCTCGACGGTGGGAACGATCACCTTCGTCCATTCATGGAATGCCTATCTCATCCCGCTGGTGATGCTCAATTCCGACAGCCTCTATCCCTGGCCGCTCGGCATCATGGTCTATCAGGGTGAGTACTCCACGGAATGGCACCTGATCCTGGCCTTTATCACCCTCACCATCCTGCCCACCATCCTGCTCTTCCTTTTCGCGCAAAAA
Source organism: Hyphomicrobiales bacterium (assembly GCA_026400565.1). GTDB lineage: Bacteria > Pseudomonadota > Alphaproteobacteria > Rhizobiales > Beijerinckiaceae > Allobosea. The sequence continues at coordinate 4,311 of JAPLOV010000131.1, forward strand.
CATATTGTTGCGGGACTGACGGCGGGTTCGGTGAAGGGCTGACGCCGCGCGCAAAGCATCTCGGCAACAAGCATCTCGACAAGAATCTGACTGGAGCATGAAATGAGAAAAATCGGTGTCGGCGTCATCGGCTGCGGGGTCATCAGCAAGGCGTACATGACCGCGATGCAGCGGTTTTCCATGATCGAGATGAAGGCGGTGGCCGACATGCGCTCGGGTCCGGCGGAGGCGCGCGGCGCGGAGTTCGGTGTCCCGGCCATGCGGGTGGATCAGATGTTGAGGCGCGACGACATCGAGATCGTTGTCAACCTCACGGTGCCGCTGGCACATACGGATGTCAGCCTCGCTGTGCTCAATGCCGGCAAGCACGTGCATTCGGAAAAGCCGCTCGGCGTCAACGTGGCGGAGGCGCGGAAAGTGATTGACCTCGCCGCGCAGAAGAACCTGCGTGTTGGCTCCGCACCGGACACATTCCTCGGTGGCGGCCACCAGACCGCGCGCAAGCTCATCGATGACGGCGCCATCGGCACACCTGTCGGCGGGACCGCAGTGTTCGGCTGTCCCGGCCACGAGCGCTGGCATCCGGCCCCCGGCTTCTATTACCTTCGGGGCGGCGGGCCGATGCTCGACATGGGCCCGTACTATATCACCGATCTCATCAATCTGCTCGGTCCCATTGCTTCCGTCATGGGCGCCGCCACGCGACCACGATCCGAGCGGATCGTCGGCAACGGGCCGCTGAACGGCAAGTCCATTCCCGTCGAGGTGGCCACGCATGTCGCGGGTCTCCTCGAATTCGCTTCGGGCGCCGTCGTTTCGATCATGATGAGTTTCGATGTGCCAAAGCACAAGCATCTCCCCATCGAGATCTACGGCACGTCGGGCAGTCTGCTGGTGCCCGATCCCAACCGCTTCGGCGGCGAGGTGTCGCTGGCGAAGACGGGCGGCGATTGGGAAGTCCAGCCCCACACCCACGGCAACACGGACGGCGAGTTCCGCTCCATCGGCGTGGCCGACATGGCGGCGGCTATACTTGCCGGACGGCCCCACCGCGCCAACGGCGCGCTGGCACTGCACGCGCTCGAGGCAATGGAGGCCTTCCAGACGTCATCCGACGAGGGACGGCGCGTGAAGCTTGAAACCACAGTGGAGCGTCCGGCGATGGTGCCGGCAGGTCTTCCCACCGGCCAGATCGATTGAAGCGAGGTTCGTCATGACAAAAACTGCAATGATCGTCTGGGGTGGCTGGCCGGGTCACGATCCCGATCTGTGCGCCTCCATGATCCGAGGCTGGCTGAAAGCCGAAGGCTTCAACGTCCGCATTGAGACGAAGACGGAGGCTTTCCTCGATCCCACAATCCGTGATTACTCTTTGATCGTCCCCATCTACACCATGGCAAAGATAGAGAAACCCGAGGCGACGGCGCTGTGCGAAGCGGTCAAGGGGGGCGTGGGCCTTGCCGGCCACCATGGCGGCATGTGCGACGCATTCCGTGACTCCGTCGATTATCAGTTCATGTGCGGCGGACAGTGGGTTGCCCACCCCGGCAATATCATCGACTACACGGTCGATATCACGCGGCCGGACGATCCGGTCATGGCCGGCATCCAGAGCTTCGAGCACCGTTCGGAGCAGTATTACCTGCACGTCGATCCCGGCATCGAGGTTCTGGCGACGACGACCTTTTCGGGCGAGCATGCGCCCTGGGCAAAGGGCGTGGTCATGCCGCAAGTCTGGAAGAAAAAGTTCGGAGAAGGCCGCGTATTCTATTCTGCCCTTGGACATCGTGCCTATGAACTTGACGTTCCGGAAATCCGTACGTTGATGACGCGTGGCATGCTGTGGGCCGCGCGATAAGGGAAAACATGGGCAACGAACGCTTGACGCTGGAGGAAGTGGCCCGCGAGGCAGGTGTCTCGCTTGCGACGGCCGACCGCGTCATCAACCGGCGCCAGGGGGTAAGGGCGAAGACCGTCGCGCAGGTCGAGCGCGCGATCTCGAAACTCGGCTACAGGACCAATGCCGCCGCCGCGCGTCTTGCCAGAAACCGCCGGCATCGTTTCGCGTTCGTTCTGCCCTCAAGCGTCAATCCGTTCATGGAACAGCTCGCTGCACAAGCCTCCAAGACGGCGGAATGGCTCGAGTTGCAGCAGGCCTATGTGGACGTTCTGCGTGTCGATGTCTTTGATCCCGCAGCGCTCGCCGCCGCCTTGCGCGACCTGCCGCATGTCTATGACGGCGTCGCGGTGGTCGCGCTCGATCATCCCGCGGTGCGTGCCGCGATCGACGATCTCACTGACCGGTCGGTCCATGTCGTCACGCTCGTGTCTGACACCCCGTCCGCGCGTCGCGCTCACTATGTAGGGATCGACAACCCAGCGGCCGGGCGCACCGCAGCCTCCCTGATGGGCCGATTTCTGGCCCGCCGTCCCGGCCATGTCGCAGTGATCGTCGGCTCGATGGCGCTGCGCGACCATTCGGAGCGGCACTTTGGCTTTCTTCAGGTGCTGTCCGGGGAGTATCCCCACCTGCAGATCCTGCCCGCGCTGGAGGGGCGGGACGATCCGGAGTTGAACGAGGCGATCGTCGCCAGCCTGCTGCGCCAGAGCCCCGATCTTGTTGGCATCTATAACGTCGGCGCCGGCAACGAAGGCATCGTGGCTGCCCTCGAAAACTCGGGACGGGCAGGGGACCTGGTCTGGATTGCGCACGAGTTGACGCCGAAAGCGCGGCGCTGGCTCATGAATGGCCATGTGGACGCGATCATCAACCAGGATGCCGGCCACGAGGTGCGCTCGGCCGCGCGCATTCTGCTGGCCCGCTGCGAACGCACGCCGATACTCCTCGATCAGGAGCGCATCCGGATCGAGATCTTCCTGCGCGACAACCTGCCTTAGCGCAGAGATCCAGCGCTCGGCAGACACAGGTCGAGTTCGCCTCCACCTTCAACCCGCGTCGGGCTCCAGCGCCGCGCAATGTGAAAAGCTTCGCGTCAGCACCCGCCGCTTCATCCACCCATCAGGGCAAATCAAGCCCCGGTAACGAACTCAGGACTGGACAAAACTTGGGGGCAACGTCACCGCCGCTCCTCAAGCTTGGGCCGACATGCCTGACACCTCGCCAAGGTGGATCGGATTGGGCCCGGCATAGTGGCAGGCCGCGACATGGCCTGCGCCTACCGTTCTCAGCTCAGGGCGTTCCTCCCGGCAGCGCGCCGTGGCGATGGGGCAGCGGCTATTGAATGCGCAGCCGCGGGGCACGTTGCTGGGGCTCGGCACATCGCCGCGCAGCACGATCTGGCGGCGGGGCGCGTCCGGGTCCGGGTTGGGAGCTGCCGAGAGCAACGCCTGGGTATAGGGATGATGCGGCCTTGCATAGACCTCGTGCTTGGGCCCTATCTCAACGATGCGACCCAGATACATCACGGCGACGCTGGTGGCGATATGGCGCACCACGGCGAGGTCGTGAGCAATGAACAGATATGTGAGGCCCCGACTTTCCTGCAGGTCCTGCAAGAGGTTGATCACCTGGGCCTGTACCGACACGTCGAGCGCGGAGACAGGCTCGTCGGCGACGATGAAAGACGGGCCCGCGGCGATGGCGCGCGCGATGCCGATCCTCTGCCGTTGGCCTCCCGAAAACTGACGTGGATACCGATCCATGATGGCTGCGGAGAGGCCAACCTGCTTGAGCAGTTCCGCCACCAACTCGCGCCGCGCCGGGCGGCTCGTCGCCAGGCCAAAGGCGTCGATGGGTTCGGCGATAATGTCCGCGACACTGCGGCGGGGGCTCAGGGAGCCGAAGGGGTCCTGGAAGACCATCTGCATCCGCCGGCGCATTTCGCGCAACGGGTGTGCCCCCAGCTCGGTGAGGCTCACGCCTTCGAACAGCACCTGGCCGCTGCTGGGCTGGATCAACTGGAGGATGAGCCTGCCCAGCGTGGACTTGCCGCAACCGGACTCGCCCACCAGCGCCAATGTTTCGCCGCGCCGGATGTCGAAGGAGACATCGTCTACGGCGCGGACCTCGCTGGCGCGACCGAGGCCCAGCCCTGCCTTGGCGCTGAAGACCTTGCCGAGCCCGGTCACGGATAGGAGCGCCTCACTCATGACGCGACATCTCCGGGGACGATGGGGCGACCGCGCCTTGTGCCAGCCAGCACGATGCCAGATGACCGGAGCCGACCTCAACCATGGGCGGGCGGTCCTCAGCACAGCGCTGCAGCCGGTCGGCGCAGCGGGTGTGGAAGGCGCAGCCGGCTCGAAGCGGCCCGGGCGGCGGCACGATGCCGGGGATCTGGTGCAGCCGCCGGCTCTCTTCATCCATGCGCGGAATCGATTGCAGCAGCGCCCTTGTGTAAGGGTGAGAGGGCCGGCGGAAGATCGACCGCACATCGCCGGTCTCGACGACGCGGCCGGCATACATGACCACGACACGTTGGCAGGACTCTGCGACAACGCCAAGATCATGGGTGATGAGCAGGATCGCGGTGCCGAACCGAGTTTTCAGGTCGCGCAGAAGCGCCAGAACTTGCGCCTGGATGGTAACGTCGAGCGCGGTGGTAGGCTCGTCGGCGATGAGCAGCCGGGGATTGCACGCCAGCGCCATGGCGATCATGACGCGCTGGCGCATGCCACCTGAAAACTGGTGCGGAAAGGCGTCAATCCGCGCCTCGGGATCAGGAATGCCGACAAGGCCGAGCAGCTCAAGCACGCGTCTGCGGCGGGCGTCTGAGTCCAGATTCTGATGCAGATAGATGGCTTCAGCAATCTGGTCGCCGATACGCATAACAGGGTTGAGCGAACTCATCGGCTCCTGGAAGATCATGGCAATGTCGCGCCCCCGGATTTCAGGAAGGCGATCGCGCGGCATGGCCGTAAGGTCGACGCCGTCCAGCAGCACGCGCCCGCTGGCGAGGTGACTGGGCGGCTCGGGAACGAGGCGAAGGATCGAAAGGGCCGTGATGGACTTGCCCGAACCCGACTCGCCGACAAGGCCCACGGTCTCGCCAGCGGCGATGGAGAAGCTGACATCGTCCACGACCCTGACGCGCGCGCCCTTTGAGCCGAACTCGACGCTCAGGTTCTCGACCTGAAGCAGCGGAGGCCCGGCAACGCTCACGATGAGGTCTCCGGATCGAGCACGTCACGGATCGTGTCGCCCAGGAGGTTGAACGCCAGCACGACGCTGGTGATGGCGAGGCCTGCGCCGATCACGGGCCAAGGCGAGCCGAAGAGATTGTTGAGTCCGTCCCGGATGATGTTTCCCCAGCTCGGCTGCGGCGCCTGCGTGCCGAGGCCCAGGAAGCTGAGCGAGGCCTCGAGCCGGATGGCCGACGCGGTCCACAATGTCATCAGCACCACGATGGGTGCTGCGATGTTCGGCACGATATGCCGAAGGATGATGCGCCAGGTGGTGACGCCCGACGCCACGGCCGCCTCCACAAAGGGTTCGGCGCGGACCGCCATTGTCTGCGCCCGCGCCACGCGCGCGAAATTCGGCACGAAGGCAGCGGCCAGAACGATCACAATGTTCCAGAAGCCGCCGCCGAGCGCGGCCGCAATGATGATGGCCAGCAGCAGTTCGGGGAACGAGATCAGCAGATCCACAAGGCGCGAGATGATCCGGTCCACGACGCCGCCGAAAAATCCGGCCACGACCCCGAGCGTGGTGCCAATGATGGCGGCCAGCAGGGGCGCAAGAACGCCGATGATCAGCGAATTGCGCGAGCCGAAGATCATGCGCGACAGCACATCGCGGCCGAACTGGTCGGTCCCCAACCAATGCTCGGCCGAGGGCACGCGGTTGATCTTGATATAGCTCTGAGCCAGCGGATCATAGGGGGCGAGAAGCGGCGCGAAGGTCGCGATCAGCACGAAGACACCGATCAGGGCCACAGCCGCCATCGTGCTGGGCCGATCCAGCAGCACCTGCCGCAGAATGACAAGCCGCGAGGGTTCCGGCGCGATGAGCTCGGTGTGGTCGGCGGCCAGCGTCATGCCTGCACCCTCAGCCTTGGATCGACAGCGATGTAGAGCAGATCGATGAGAAGGTTCACAAAAACGACGAGGAGGGCGAAGACGATGATGCCGCCCTGGATGACAGCGTAATCACGTTCGCTGATCGCACCGATCAGCAAGGTTCCGACTCCCGGCCTGTTAAAGACCAACTCCACCGCCACAGAGCCCGACAAGGTGGCGAGCAGGCTTATGCCGAGGCCCGTGGTCAGCGGCAGCAGCGCATTGCGCAGCGCATGGCGATAGATAACACGGCCTTCGCGCGCGCCCTTGGCCCGGGCGGTGCGGACGTAGTCCTTGCCGAAGACCTCGAGCAGGGAGGTGCGCGTGAGCTTGCCGATGAAGGCCGCCTTGAGGAAGGCAAGCGTGATGGCGGGCAGCATGATGTGATACATGCGGTCCCAGAAGCCGACGCCGCCGCCGCTTATCGGAAACAGCCCGAGATTGAGCGAAAAGACGATGAGCAACAGGGCCCCGAGGTAGAAGTCGGGCACGGCGTAGCCAACGAGCGAAAACAGCCGGACGCCGGAATCGGGCAGCCTGTTGCGGTGCGTCGCAGCCAACACGCCGAGCGGCACGCCAATCGCCACGCCAATGAAGGTCGCGACGATGGTGAGTTCCACCGTGAAGGGCAGTGCATGGGCAAGCAGCGACACGACCGGTTGGTTGTGAAGCAGCGAGCGGCCGAGGTCGAAGGTCAGCACGCCCGCGAGGAAGTCGACATACTGACGCCAGAGCGGCTTGTTGAGCCCGAACTGCTCACGGAAGGCCGCGAGCTGTTCGGGCAGAGCATTGTCACCCAGGGCGGCGAGGGCTGGGTCGCCAGGCAGAATGCGCATCGCCACGAAGACGAGGGTCAGGACGAGCAGGACCGTCGGCACCGCATCAAAGAGCCTTCTGATGAGGAACTGGCCCATCCGCCCTCGTTCCTTTCAAATGCGCTTGGTGGCGCGGTGGAACCGCCAGCGCGCATAGCCGCCCTTCACCTCATAGCCCAGGTCGATATTCCCGCGCCGTGCGACGGTGAAGGATAGCGTCGAAAGCCCGATGAGCGGCAGGTCCCGCAGCACCTGAAGCTCGATCTGGCGGCAGATGGCCTCATAGTCCTTGAAGCTTGATGAGTTCAGGGCCTTGTCGAGCAGATCATCGATCCCGGGCATGGCAACGCCGTAATGGCTGTAGTTGCCACCGCCATTACCATCCGCCTTCACCAGCGAGGCCTTGGCAAGTTGCTGCTGGTAAAGCTGGGTCGGGATGGGCGGGTAGCTCGATGAGTGCATGGCGAGCGTGTTCTTGTCCGAGCGATTGTCGGCATGATAGGCGGTGTGATCGCCGATCTTGAGGTCCATGTTGAAGCCTGCGGCGCGCAGCTGCTCCTGCACGATGAGCATGGTCGAGGCGTAGTCCTCCCGCCGGCTGCTGTTGGCCGAAAAGCTGATCCCGTTGGGAAATCCTGCTTCGGCGAGAAGCTGGCGCGCCCGGCGCGGATCATGCGCATAGCGCAACTCGGGCGGCAGTTCCTCCGCCTTGAAGCCGGCCGGGAAGCCGGGTGGCTGCAGGTTGGCCAGCACCCCGCCCATGGGCGCCAGGGCCTGCGCAACAGCGGGCCGGTTGATGGCGTGCATGAGCGCCTGCCGGACCTTAAGATTGCCGAAGGGCTGGCGCGTTAGATTGACATGCAGGGTGTTGAACGAACCCGGCGCCGTCATGTCCATCTTCAGCGTGCGATCGCGCTGGAGGATGGAATCGACCCAACCGGGGGCCCGCACGGCCTCCATCATGTCGATCTTGCCGGCGAGCACGGCCAGCGTGCGCGCCGTGGTGTCGGCAATATAAAGGCACTCCACATTGCCGATTTTCGCCTTCTGGCCCCAGTAGCCCTCATGACGCTTCAGGATAACCGCCCCGTTGGGGTCGAACTTGGCAAGCTCATACGGGCCGGTGCCGACAGCGTCGGTCGCGAAGCGCTCGCCCATCTCGAGCGCCGCCTTCTTCGAAACGATCGAGGTGTTGTTGCTGAAGGCAATCGAACCCAGAAACAGAGCATCCGGACTCTTGAGCCGGATCACAACGCCATGGCGGCCATCGGGCTGCACATCGGCGATGTTTGACATCACAGTGGTGTTGGTGCCGTTCTTGATGGCGCGCTCATAGGAGAAGACCACGTCCTCCGAGGTCATCTCGCCGTAGCCCTTGTGGAACTGCACACCCTCGCGGAGCTTGAAGCGCCAGGTCAGCGCATCATCCGACTGCGTCCAGCTGGTTGCGAGGGTCGGGATGTTGTCCTCTGGCTTCACCGCGAAGCGGCCGTCATCGGGCCGCACGAGCTGTTCATACATTTGCTCGGTGGCCCAGTTGTCGGAGCCTTGCGTGGTCAGGTTCGGGTCGCTGTGCCTCGGTCTTGCGGCGGCGATGCCGATGCGCAGGACATCGGCTTCCTGCGCGTGGGACGAGGCGAGCCCGGCGACGCTTGCCGCAAAGGCGACGGTCCCGAGTTTGAGCACTTCACGACGATCCATGGACTTCCCTCCGTTATGCGGTTTTGTCAGACGCTCTTGCGCCTGAGCTCGCCGTCGTTGATGGCAATGCCCAGCCCGGGACCATCCGGGATGGCGAATCTTCCGTTCTGGGGTTTGGGCAGATCGGGAAACGCTGCGTCCATGCGGCCCGATCCATCCGCATACTCGGCCGGCTTGGTGAGATGCATGATCGCGCCAAGGACATGCAGGTTGGCGATGTGGCCGATGGTGGGCTGGGTCTGGTGCGGCACCAGCTCGACCCCATGGGCGTAACAGATGGCAGCGCACTGCATCAGGCCGGTGATGCCGCCCATCTTGACGATGTCGGGCTGGACCATCCGCACGCCGGCATTGATGATGTCGACCAGCGCCTGCAGCGTGTAGGTCTGCTCCGCGGCCGAGACGGTGATGTCTAGCCTTTGCGCGACTTCACCCATGTTGCGCACATCATAGTGCTGAACGGGCTCTTCGAACCAGGCATAGCCCAGCTCCTCGAGAGCCCGGCCTACCCTGATCGCCCCGCCGACCGTGTAGCCATTGTTGGCATCAAAGGCGAGGGGGAAATCCTCCCCGACCAGCTTGCGCACTGCCCTCGCCTTCGCAATGTCGCCGGCAATGTCCATGTCGAGCCTGGAGCGATCGCCGTCGCGGCGGATCTTGATCGCGGATGGCTTCTCGCGCTGGAAGCGGCCATCGACCACCTTCAGCACCTCATCGACCGAACGGTTGGCGTTGCCGCCGATCGAGGAATAAAAGGCCACGTCGCTGCGCCACGCCCCGCCCAGCATCTTGGCAATGGACAGGCCCAGCACCTTCCCCTTGATGTCCCAGAGCGCAATGTCGATTGCCGCGAGGGCACCTGTCACCGCGCCTTCAGGGCCAAGCTTGATGTTGCGGTGGAAGAACCGGTCATGAAGAACGGCCTGATCAAAAGCATCGGCGCCGACAAGCCCAGGTGCGATGTCCCGTTCAATGATGCCGAGCGAGTGCAGCCCACCCTGCATGGGCGACGCCTCGCCATAGCCGACGACACCATCGGTTGTCGTGACCCGGACGAAAGCGCTCCGGCTCCCCGGCGGATCCTCCGGCGACCAGGCCACCTGGAATGGTTCGACGCTCTTAATCGTTGCGCGTGCTTGTGTCATCGTCCTCGCCTCCCCTCGGGAAGAACGGCAAGACACCGGCTCTGCGGTCCATGTCGCTTGCCTCGGCGCCCTGTGCGCGCCGCAGCCGCTTCATTGGGCCCTCATGCCGCCATGTCCTTCCGCTCCCCGCGTTTCCATCCGTCTTGTGCTTCTTCTTGGCGGGCCGTGCGCAAGCGCCGGACCGCAGGATCATGATCTGACGCCACCCCAGCCCGTTCTGGCAAGCCACGCAGCGCGCGCATCAGCCCGCTCCGTGCGCATAGAGTTGTGTCCGTCTGAAGCGCGCCGACGGGCGGCCATCGGCGAGCATCAGCTCATCGGTGACGACATAGTGTTTGCCGCGACGCTCCAAGACCTCCGCGATCACGCTCGACGTCTCGATCCGCATGCCGGGGCGGACGAGCGCGAAATGCTGCGCTTCGCAGGCCGTGAGCACGACCGGGCCCGGCCAGCGGAAGCTGGCATTGACCTCGAACATCGCCCGCCGCATCAGGTATCCGGGATGGGCGAGGCCTTCAATCCGGTAGATGGGGTGCGTTTCCGCGAAGTCCGACCGCGACTGCCTGATCTCCTCCTCGGTCAGCAGCGAGCCGGGCGTGGTACTGGTAAGTCCGATGAGCTCGGCGCCGACCGCGATGGCCGGGCGCGTGTCCGTGACCGCGCGGAGCGGCCAGGCGTCCAGCCGGGGCAAGGGAATGTCGGCCGCCGGCCCAATCCAGCCTTCGGCGGCGGTGTGGCCATCCGCACCGACGAGGGCCAGTGCGAACCGGCCTGTTCCGGGCTCCGGCGTAATGGTGATCTCGACCGCGTCACCATTGTAGACCGGGCGGCGGAAACTGGCGCCCATGGAACCGGCCTCGATCCAGCGCCGACCCCACATGTCGACCGCAACGCGGCTGAAATGGCCGTAGACAAAGGCTCCCGGAACAAGCGCGGCACGATAGCCCATACGCCGTGCGACCTCATCGTCATGGACGCTGCCCTTGTAGCGGGGACTGTCATCGAGCCTGATGGTCAGGGCGATGGGTTCGGGCGCTGCGGCGATCATGGCGGCCCGCTCCTAATGACCTGGCAGCGGCCGCGTGGCGGTCGCATGGGCTGCCTTGGCAAGGACGATCTCCTGCGGCGCAAGGCCGGCGATGCGCGCCAGAACCTCCTCTGTGTGCTGGCCGAAGGCCGGCGCTGCACGGCGCTGTCCGCCGGGTGTCGCGCTGAGGTGGAAGGGCAGGCCTGGATGCGGATGCTCCCCCGCATCGGGGTGCTCAAGGCGATGGAAGAATCCGCGCTGCAGAAGATGCGCATCCCTTGCAACATCGCTTGGCGTCTGCACCGGCGCGGCCGGAACGCCTGCCTCTTGCAGTCGCAAGGCAAGCGCATGTCGGTCCTGTGTCGCAGTCCATGCAACGATCAGGGCGCCGAGTTCATCCTCGTGCCGCTTGCGCGCCGCCAGCGTGGCGAAGCGCGGGTCGGCGACAAGGTCAGGTCGCGCCATTGTCTCGCAGAGCGCGGCCCATTCGGCATCGTCCCGGACAGCAATGACGACCCAGGATTCGGCGCCTGCGCAGGCGAAGGCATCATGGGGCGCGGCATGGGCGACCCTGTTGCCGTTCCGGGCTGGGTCTAAACCCGTTTCAGCAGCCGACAGGATCTCGCCACCAATGAAGTGCATCGCGGCCTCCACTTGCGGGACCTCGACATGCTGGCCTTCACCCGTGCGCTGTCGATGAACAAGCGCCGTCAGGATAGCCGCTGCGGTGTTGAACCCTCCGATCGGGTCGAGGTAGGAAGGTCCGGTCGTTTCCGGCTGCGCATCGCGGTACCCCACGAGGCTCGACATGCCGGCCGCCATCTCCATGGTCGGCCCCAGCGCCGCGTGGTTGGCCAGCGGGCCCTTGAGGCCGAAGGCTGGAAGTTCCGCCACGATAATGTCGGGCCGGTCACGCCGGAGGCTTTCATAGTCGAGGCCGAGCTTGGCCAGCGTGCCGGGTCGGAAGTTGCAGATGACGACATCGCAGGCCATGGCGAGGCGCCTTGCGATCTCGCGGCCCTCGCGGGTCTTGAGGTCGAGGATGCAGGAGAGCTTGTTGACGTTCTGCGAGTTGAACAGGAATGAGCGGTCATAGGGCCGCTCTCCCGGCTGGCCCGAGGGGAAGTTGTCCGGGTTGGGCTTTTCCTTGTTGAGGCGCCAGGAATTCACCCGGTTTGGCGATTCGATGTGGATGCATTCGGCTCCAAGGAAGCCCAGGACACGGCCGGCCATCGGCCCGGCCCATGCTGTTGTGAGTTCGAGCACGCGAAGGCCCGCAAGTGGACCCGAGCCGGCATTCGCCGGGGCAAGAGCCCTGATGGGCGCGAATGGCGCGCGCTCCTGTACCAAGGGTTGCGTTTCTCCCAGGGCAGGGGCGCTGCCGGAAACATGGCGCGGCGTGCGAGAGAGCCGGAATGGTGCGCCCAACAGCCGCTGCCCATCGGGAAGCTGCTCCCACCAGCCGCGCCCCGACAGATGCGCCTGATGCGGCAACTCGGTCAGCCGGTAGGATTTGGCTGCGATGATGTCGGCGCGCTGCAGCGTATCGACCAGGGCCTCGGCATCCTCGCCGGCAAGACGCTCCTGGATGATCGCGAACAGCGTGCCCCAGTTACGGCGGCGGATCGCAGGATCGGCAAAGCGCTCGTCGTGGATCAGGTGCTGGAGGTAAACTGTCTCGCAGAACCGGGTCCAACGGTGGTTGTAGATCCAGATGCAGACCCAACCATTACGGCACAACACCTGCCCGCACGGATTGGTGACGTCTGCGCGGCGACGGAGCGTGCCGCTGTAGATGTGCTGAAAGGGAAAGGGAAAGCACATCGCTGCGGCGGTCTCCGCAGCCGAAATCTCGACATGCTGGCCGGACCCATGCGGCCCGCGCGCCAGAAGCGCTGCCAACGCTCCGATGTATGCTGCCAGGCCAGCGGCGTAGGAGGAGCGCTCGCCACAGCCATAAAGTGGCTCGCGGCCGTCAGCGCCGTTGTTGAACATCATCCCGGATAATGCCTGGATCACCATCTCGGGGCCCTGCCAGCCTGCGCGCAGCCCTTCGCGCCCGAAGGCGCTGATATCGACGGTGATGGCCGAGGTCGGGAAAGGCAGTGCGCTGCACTCCGCGTTCGGCAGGATCGCGACATCGGCCGTGGCCGCAAGCGTCTGAAGCTCCGTGAGCTCCGTGCGCGACGCCTCAAGGACAGCGGACGACTTGCCTGAATTGAGATGCAGGAACGTCAAAGAAGCCCCGGTTGCGCCCGAGAAGGGCCCCTGGCGCCGAATCGCCGAGCCGCAGGGCGGCTCAATCAAGGTGACCGAAGCGCCGAAATCCGCAAAAAGCCGCGAACAATACTGCCCTGCCACCGATTCAGACAGGTCAATAACGCGGATACCATGCAGTGCACGGCCCGACATGCCCTCGTTCCTTCCCGCCTCGTCTTGTCCGTCCGGACATCCGGACGCCTGCGTACTGGCGGAAAACTAGGTTGAAATCAACGGCGATGCAACAGCCTTTCAAGATCTATCTTAGATCGCGGCTTTATGGAGATATTCGACATCAAAAAGGCGAAATCTGGCGAGTTATGTGGGCATAATCTTCCTATTGTGAACTTTTTTGAGAGATTCCTGCTCTTATTTCGACCTAAGTCCCTCTTGCATCAATGATGCATTTGATGTTTATGGTCGCTATGAGTGAATCTGTCCTGACGTCCCGCAACCTTGCCGAGATGATCGGCGTCAGCCAGTCGGCTGTCTCCCGCGCGTTCACGCCGGGAGCTTCCATCTCACCCCAGTTGCTCGCGCGGGTGCTCGCAGCCGCGGAGCGGC
>JAPLOV010000179.1 GCA_026400565.1 Hyphomicrobiales bacterium
GCGGCTTGGCTACAGCCCCCATCCGGTCGGCCGGAGCCTCTCGGGCCTGCAACGCGATGTGGTGGGCCTCGTTATTTCAGACCTCAGGAACCCGTTCTATTCCGCGCTTCTGGAACGGTTGACGCAGGCACTTCAGCAGGCGGGCCTTCAGACCTTGCTTTTCAACGTCACGCAGGGCGCCGACGTGAAGCAGCAGCTTGCGGCGCTGAGGCTCTTCAATGTGACGCTTGTCATCGTGATTTCAGCCACCGTGCTGTCGGCAAAGGATTTGCTGTGGGCGGCTGAAGGGCGCCGCATGATCCTCGTGAACCGCGTGGCGGCAGAAACCGACCTGCCTTCGATCACCTGCGACAGTATAGCGGGCACGCGCGCGGTGGCTGACCATTTCCATGAGCTGGGCGTGCGCAAGGTCGCCTATGTCGGTGGTCTTGCCCATACCGTGATCGCACGCGAGCGGCGGGACGCCTTCATTACCCGTATCGCCGAGCACGGCATGACGCTGACTGATGCGCTGAGCGCAGGGGAATACAGCTATATGGCCGGGTGGACGGCCGCGCAGGAGCTGTCGCTCTCGAGCCGGCCGGAGGCAGTGTTCTTCGCCAACGATATCCTCGCTGTAGGTGGCATGGATGCCTTGCGCGATCAATGCGGGCTGTCAGTGCCCCGGGATGTTGCAGTGGCGGGCTTCGACGACATCGCCATGTCCTCATGGCCGCGCTACCAGCTCACGACAGTCCGGCAGCCGATCGCCACAATCGTCGATGCCACCATGGCGCGGGCGAAACAGATGCGGCTGCCTGACGGCGGCTCGAATGATCTGCGGCTGCCCGGAACGCTGGTGGTCCGCGCCTCGACGTGTACAAGCAAAGCGCCTACCAAAGCCGGGGCTCCGCCCTGATCCAAGCCACCGATCCGGATACCGGTGGCGTCTCATGCTCAGGGCGCGATGGGACCGGCGCTACAGGCTTGCCGGACCTGCGAAGCGCCAGCGCCGTTGAGCCAGCAGCGCACCATTTGGTGCTGTGGCGAACGGCGTTGTCTGTCCGCATCCCGAAACCATCGAGATCGCGTGGGTGCTGCGCGAACGTGAGAAAGCCCGCGATCCGGACGGGACAGGTGGGCTTCGGACATGGAACGCGCCGCGGCCGGACTTCGTCGAAGCCGACGCGGTGATGCGCTCAGCCCATCTGGCGCCCGTCACGGGCTCGCGGATCCATATTGTCCACACCTCATCGGCGGCCGCGCTCGAGGCTGGCGTCACGCAGCGGCAGGCAGGCGCCAGCATCTCGATCGCGACCTGCCCCCATTATCTCAGGCATGACGAAGATTGGGGCGATGGCAACATCGCGAAGATCAACCCTCCGCTTCGCACCCGCAGCGATTGCGACGCGTTGTGGCGCGGAATTGCCGACGGCCATGTCGACATCATCGGCACCGACCACATCCATCGCGATGTGGCCAGCAAGGCCGGATCTGTCTGGACTGCATCGCCCGGTTGCCCAGGCCTCGAGACGATGCTGCCGGTCATGCTGAGCGAAGGCCACCAAAAGCGGGGCATAGGCCTCACCCGTATCGCGGCGCTGACAGCCGGCAATGCCGCTCGGGCCATGGGGCTGTCGCACTGCAAGGGCGCCATCTCCGTAGGCCTCGACGCCGATTTCGCCGTCGTCGATTTGAATGCAGAATGGACACTGGATGCATCCTGCTTGCGTTCCTCCGCCGGTTATTCGATCTATGAAGGCAGCCGGTTCCGGGGACGAACGGCCCACACCATCCTGCGCGGCGAGTTCATCATGCGTGATCGCGAACTGGATGACGCGGCTGTCGGCAAGGGCCGCTATCTGACCCGCAGAATCTGAGGACCAGGCTCATGGCGATTTTTGAAATGCGCACCTACACGATCAAGGTGGGCCTGCTGCACGAATACCTCGCCTTCTACCATAGCGAGGCGTCGGCCATCCATTGCCGCCATCTCGGGCCGTCGGTCGGCTGGTTCCACACCGAGGTCGGTCCCCTCAACCAGATCATGATGATCTGGCGCTACGAAAGTCACGCTGACCGCGAGGAGCGGCGTACGGCGTTGTATTCCGACCCCGAATGGCTGGACTTCATCCCGAAGACAGCGCGCTTCATTGAAAAGATGGAGAACAGGATTGTCAGGCCGGCCTTCTTCTCGCCGTTGCAGTGAACTGTGTGGCTCTGACGCCCGCAAGACCTGCTTGCCGGAGCTTCCTCGTGGAGCCCGTCAATGCACCAACATTCAAACCGGACCACTCAGTGGGGGCTGATCAAGCACGCCGTCATCAATCCCGACGGGAACCGGCAGGCACGATGAATGGACTTCGCCGTCGTGATCATCGCGCTCGAAGAGCCGATGTTCGTCGACCTGAGAGTACCCATAGGCGAGCCGAACCAGAGCATTGCGCACAAAAGCATGCCCTCGCGAAGGCAACGGTGGGTACCTGTTTTGTGAAAACGCAATGCTCTGAACGATGATGATCTAAGGCAACAGTGCCGCTTTCCTCAGCGCGCCCCAGACCCGCAAGGGTGTGGCGGGCATGTCGATCTCGGATGCCCCGGCGCTGGCCAGCGCGTCATTGACCGCATTCATCACGGCGGGCAGCGCACCGACCGTGCCGGCCTCGCCCACGCCCTTGACCCCCAATGGGTTGGCCTTGGTGAGGACTTCATTGAACTGCGTGTGGAATCCTGGCGCATTGTCGGCGCGCGGCATGGCGTAATCCTGGAAGGAGGCGCTGAGGATCTGGCCTGTCTGCGGGTCATAGCTGATGGTCTCAAGAAGCGCCTGCCCAAGGCCCTGCATGATGCCGCCATGAACCTGGCCTTCCACCACGAGCGGATTGAGCACGCGCCCGACATCCTCCACGGCCCAATAACCGGCTATCCTTGTGACGCCGGTCTCCGGGTCGATCTCGACTTCGCAGACATGGCAGCCGTTCGGGAAATTGGCCTCAGCGGGCGCGAGCGTGACGGCGGCCGAGAGCC
>JAPLOV010000011.1 GCA_026400565.1 Hyphomicrobiales bacterium
ACAACCGTCTGAAGCTGCAAATCCCGGAAAGCCCGCTGCGGCCTCACTTCGTCAAAGCCCGGGTGAAGGTGCGAATCTATCCCGATGGCACGCACGCCATCTTCCATGGTCCCAGATGTCTGGGACGATACGACGCCAAAGGCCTGATCCGAGACGAAAAACGCGCCGCCTAAGCCCGCTCGACGGCAAACAAAACCAGAAGAAGCGGACATTTGATGTGCTACCAAAACCGGACAAGTTCATTAGCTATCGACAGCCGCGTCGGCATCCGCTTGTCAAAAGTCCAAAGCCACGGCAGACTAAGCCCTTGGTCCGGTGTTCATCTGGAGAATGTCGGCTCATTCCAACGCTGCGAGCAGACAGCGCAATCAACCCTCAGGGAGCAACGTCAATGAGAGACAAAACGTCGGGCAATCTCACACGCAGATCCATTCTTGCCGCCGGTGCGGGCGCGGCTCTTGCCATGCCTGGCATAGGCAAAGCGCAGTCCAATTGGCCGAACCGGCCTGTCACCTTCGTTGTGCCGTGGGGCGCTGGCGGCGGCACCGACGCCACTGCGCGCGTGGTCGCAGCCATTCTGGAGAAGGAATTCGGCCAGCCCTTCAACGTTATCAACCGCACCGGCGGCTCTGGCGTGGTTGGGCACTCGGCCATCGCGACCGCTGCGCCAGACGGTTACACCATTGGCATGGTGACCGTTGAAATCACCATGATGCACCATCAGGGCCTGACCGAGTTGAAGCCGACCAGCTACACCCCGCTGGCGCTGATGAACGAGGACCCCCCGGGCGTCACCGTCAATGCCTCGTCGCCCTATGCCGACGTGAAGGCCCTGGCTGACGCGATCAAGGCTGCGCCGGCTGGCAGGTTCAAGGCCTCCGGTACCGGGCAGGGTGGCATCTGGCATTTGGCGCTGATCGGCTGGTTGCAGGCGATGAACCTCAAGCCGGATCACGTAGCCTGGGTGCCTTCGAACGGCGCGGGCCCTGCCATGCAGGATCTGGCCGCTGGCGGGATTGACATGGTCACCTGCTCGGTCCCGGAAGCCCGCACCATGATCGATGCAGGCCGGGCCAAGAGCCTCGCGATCATGTCGGCACAGCGCAACCCGCTGTTCGCGAACGTTCCAACGCTGAACGAGACGCTCGGCATCAACTATTCCGTCGGTGCATGGCGCGGCATCGGCGCACCCAATGGCCTGCCGGCCGAGATCCAGACCCGCCTGGTTGCCGCGCTCAAGAAGGCCTACGACTCCAAGGAGTATCAGGACTTCATGGCCAATCGCGGCTTCGGGGTGCGCTGGGCTGATCCCGCCGGCTTTGCCGCCTTTATGGCTGCGGGTGACCAGACAATGGGCTCTGCGATGAAGGCAGCCGGGCTCGCCAAGACGTGAGCCGAAATGGCTTTCGCCACGCCTCGCAAACCGCATCATCCTCGCGCTTGTCGCGAGGATATCCGCCTTCGGGGCGTAGAACGTGGATGGTCGGGTCAAGCCCGACCATGACGACGGGGCGCTGAGGCCATAGAATTCCAAGAAGCTCGGGGGAGCAGATGCGCGTCAATGACCTCATCAGCGGAGCGCTGCTGATCATTCTTGCTGCGGCAATGATGGCCTATACGACCACGTTTCCTCCCTTTCCCGGCCAGAAATACGGACCTTCGCTTTTCCCGCGTCTGCTGGGCGGGGCCATCGTGCTGTGCGGCATGTTGTTGATGTTGCGCGGGCGCAAGCAGTTGGCAGCCGGACAACCGCTCGGGTTCATCGATGATGCCTACCGTCCTGCGCGTGGATGGATGAGCGTCATGATGATCATCGGCGCGATTGTCTTCTACATCGCCTTCTCGGGCACGCTCGGCTTTGTGGTCACGGCCTTCATTTTGATGCTGGCCTTGCTACTGTGGTTCAACGGCAAGCCGCTGAACGCGGTGATCATTGCGATCGTCGCGGTGTTGGCAGTCGACTGGTTCTTCGGCTGGATGTTCCGCGTGCCCCTGCCGCTCGGCGTCCTGCCCAACGGGCCGGCCAACATGTTGATGAATCTGGTCAGGGGAGCGCGCTGAGATGGCGGCCTTTCAGCAAGCACTGGTGCTGGTTTTCGACTGGAACTTGATGCTGACGATCCTGCTGTCGGCCTGCTTCGGCATCGTGGTCGGTGCGTTGCCGGGCCTCACCGCGACCATGGCGACGGCGCTCCTCGTGCCCGTCACCTTTTTCATGCCGCCGGTGCAGGCTTTGGCGGCCATCGTCACGGCCACGGCGATGGCGATCTTCGCGGGGGATATTCCTGCCGCCATGCTGCGCATGCCCGGCACGCCAGCCTCCGCCGCCTATACGGACGAGAGTTTCGCGATGGCCAAGAAGGGCCAGCTTGACCTCAATCTCGGTGTCAATCTGGTGTTCTCGGTGCTGGGAGGGCTGGTCGGCGTGGCTGTGCTGATTGTCTCGGCCCCGCTTCTGGCGGAGTTTGCCATCAGCTTTTCGTCCTTCGAGTATTTCTGGCTGGCCTGCCTCGGATTGACGTGCGCCGTCTTCATTGCCACCAAAGACCCATTGAAGGGTTTTGTGGCCTTGTTCATCGGATTGCTGATCGGCTGCATCGGCATCGATCCGGCAGCCGGATATCCGCGTTTCACCTTCGGGACGGTGGTTCTGCTCGAAGGCATCTCGTTCATCCCGATGATGATCGGCATGTTCGCCGTGTCGGAACTGATCCGCTCCTCGACCACTCTGGATGGCCGGGCCACCATCATCGCCCAGAAGGTTGGCAACCTGTTCAAGGGTGTCGGCGCGGTCTGCAAGAAGTACCAGTTCAACTTCTGGCGCGGCTCGGTGATCGGCACGGTGATCGGCGCTCTGCCCGGCGCGGGCGCGGACATCGCGGCCTGGATCAGCTATGCGGTGTCGAAGAAGTTCTCGAAGGAGCCGGAGAAGTTCGGCACCGGTCACATCGAGGGCATCGTCGACTCGACCTCGGCCAACAATTCCGCTCTGGCGGGCGCGTGGATTCCGGCACTGGTCTTCGGCATCCCGGGCGATTCCATCACGGCGATCGTCATCGGCGTCCTCTACATGAAGAACTTGAATCCCGGCCCGAGCATGTTCATCGAGAACGCGCACATCATGTATGCGGTGTTTATCATCTTCATCATCGCCAACCTCCTGATGCTCCCGCTTGGCTGGGCCGCCATCAAGGCGTCGCGTCATATTCTGTCAGTGCCGCGCAACATCCTCGTCCCGCTGATCCTGCTCATGTGCATCGTCGGCTCGTTCGCCATCACCAACAGCGTCAATGCGGTGGTGATCATGCTGGTTGGCGGCCTACTCGGCTGGCTGATGGAGGAGAATGGCTTTCCCGTCGCGCCGGTGATCCTCGGCCTCGTACTCGGCGAAATGCTGGAGAGTAACTTCATGACCTCGATGATCAAGGCCGACGGCTCGCTTATGGGCTTCTTCTCAAGGCCGATCGCCGCGACGCTGGGCGTGATGACGATCGTCATCTGGATCTGGATGCTTGCGGTCCAGATGAAGCCGAAGGTGCTGTCAGACAAACCAGAATAGTCTCGGAATTCGCCCCAACCCGGCCTTGCTCAGGCCGCGCAGGGTTGACGCCATTCGGCCATTGCGGCGGTACGTCGGTCTTTGAACCGAAGGTCCGTGGAGCGAAATTCTGCCGGCTGATGAGGGTGCGTTCCCGGTTGACCCGAAAGGCCGCGAAGCGAACTGGTTGTGGACCTGGCCATGGACGGGACTGGCAACTTGCCGAACAGCGGCCGTACGTTGCAGTACCCCTGCGGCACCAGCTTGACGGACGCTACCCGAAGCTGGGCGAGGATATCACCGAGACGCTCGAAGTGGTCCCGCGTAGCTGGAAGGTCATCCAAACAGTCTGCGAGAAGTTCAGTTGCCGGGCCTGGGACCGGGTATCGATCATCATCGGGGCCGGCGGTCATCAATCCGCGTCAACAGGCCGGACACGTGACCGATCCCTGTCTCGATCCAAAGCTGAACTTGCACCCTTGACCCAAACGAGCCGTCCATACCTGACAGCACCGCTCGGCGAAGGCGACGAAGGATTTCGTGAATTGCTGCGCAGCTCAGAGAATGCCGTAGCGCGCGAAGACATCCGCGAGTTTGTCGCCACGACGCAAGTCCGCCAGCGTGTTTTTCTCCCCCGTGACCTTTTTGAAGGCAAGGTGCAGCGTCTCAGTCTCAATCTCCTGCGGGATGATCACCACGCCATCAGCATCACCAAAGACCAGATCGCCGCTGCGGCAGGCCACGCCTGCGCATTCGATCGGGATATCGATTGCCATGATCTTGCCACGCCCCTTTGAGTCGAGCGGTGCAATCCCGCCTTGAAAAACAGGAAAACCAAGT
>JAPLOV010000019.1 GCA_026400565.1 Hyphomicrobiales bacterium
GCGTCAGGTTCGGGCAGGCAAGCTGGCAGGGGCTGAGGGATTCGAACTCTCGACCTACGGTTTTGGAGACCGTCGCTCTAACCGACTGAGCTAAGCCCCTATTCCAGCGGCGTGGCGACCGAGACCGTCACCCCGCTCCTATGCCGCAAGCGCTGTGCGCTTTCAAGTCGAAAACAGCCCGCGCCGGGCGGACGTCAGCGGCGCGTCCAGCGCTCGGTGCCCAGGTCGGTCCCGCCCATGTAGGTCCAGACCAGGCCATAACCCCATGGCTCCTTGCCCAGCAGGGCAATCCCGGTGTTGCTGCCGGACCTGTAGCTGATCGCAATGCCCTCGTCGCTGCCGATGCCGGTGCCTACGAAGCGCGTGCCATCGATGGTCCAGACCACACGGTAGGTGTCGCCGGTCTTCTCGATCGTGGCCGTGCCGGCATAGGTCGAGCCGGAGGGGCTCTGGCCCTCGACATTGTAGCGACCAATGACCTGCGCGATGGCGGCGCTGGTCAGGGAGGTCAAAGAAAAAGCGACCGCAAGCATGGCGGCGAAGGCAAGGCGTTTCATAACGATGATATCTCTGGCAGTGGAATGGGAAAGCTCACATTGAGCCTCGCCAACAACCGGCGCAAGGGCTTTACATCGGCTTTTTCAGCCCGGCACGGATTGTCTCGCAGTGCGGCAAAAGCTCCGCTAAGGTCAACGCGCCGCGCCGCACTCGCAACCGTGCCGCGGTTCGATGCGTCAAAACTTTGCCTGGCCCGTTGCGAGGGCCCAGCCGTCCGGAATGTGTTCGCCCTATGCCGCCCATCACGCAACCCACCAGCCAGCCGGCCCCTGCCCTCTGCCGGGAAGCAGCTGATTTCCGTGCCGCGATCATCGCCAAGCTCACCTACGAAGTCGGCAAGGACAGCGAGAGCGCCTCGGACCGGGATTGGCTGATCGCGACCGTGCTGGCCACCCGCGATCGCATCGTCGATCCCTGGATGGAGACGACCCGCAAGGTCTACGCCGATGGCAGCAGGCGGGTCTATTACCTGTCTCTGGAATTCCTGATCGGTCGTCTGCTCGGCGATGCGCTCGGCAATCTCGGCCTGACCGCTATCGTACGCGCGGCGCTCACCGATCTGGGTGTCGATCTCGAGCGCCTGCGCGCCCTCGAACCGGATGCCGCACTCGGCAATGGCGGGCTCGGGCGGCTGGCGGCCTGCTTCATGGAAAGCATGGCTACCTTGTCCATCGCCGCCTATGGCTATGGCATTCGCTACGATCACGGCCTGTTCCGTCAGCGCATCAAGGATGGCTGGCAGCTCGAATATCCCGAGAACTGGCTGTCCTTCGGCAACCCCTGGGAGTTCGAGCGGCCCGAGGTCGCCTATCCGGTCGGCTTTGGCGGCTCGGTGGAAGCGCTCACCGATGGCGATGGCGGCCTGCGCCACATCTGGCGGCCTGCCGAAAGTGTTGACGCGGTGGCCTATGACACGCCGGTGGTCGGCTGGCGGGGGCAGCACGTCAACACCCTGCGCCTGTGGTCTGCCAGGGCGTCCGACCCGCTGCGGCTCGATGCCTTCAACAGGGGCGACCATGTCGGCGCGCTGGCTGACAGGGTCCGACTCGAAGCGGTGTCCAAGGTGCTCTACCCGAGCGATTCAAGCCCGGCAGGCCACGAACTGCGGCTGCGGCAGGAGTTCTTCTTCGCCTCCGCTTCGCTTCAGGATCTGGTGCGCCGGCACATCAGCCAACATGGCAGCATCCGCACGCTGGCCAACCATGTCGCCATCCAGCTCAACGACACCCATCCGGCCATCGCCGTGCCGGAACTGATGCGGATCATGATCGATGAGCATGGCCTCGACTGGGATGCCGCATGGGAGATCACCCGCCACACCTTCTCCTACACCAACCACACCTTGCTGCCCGAGGCGCTGGAGAGCTGGCCGGTTCCGCTGCTGGAGCGCCTGCTGCCGCGCCATATGCAGATCATCTACATGCTCAATGCCGCCGAACTCGAGCGCATCCGGGCCAACCCGGCCCTCGATGACGGGCTGATGGCCTCGGTATCGCTGATCGACGAGCACAATGGCCGCCGCGTGCGGATGGGCAACCTTGCCTTCATGGGCTCGCACAAGGTCAACGGCGTCTCCGGGCTGCACAGCGACCTGATGCGCAAGACCGTGTTCCGCGATCTTGATGAGGTCTTTCCGGGCCGCATCGTCAACAAGACCAACGGCATCACCTTCCGCCGCTGGCTGTTCGAGGCCAATCCGGGGCTGACACGCCTGCTTGGCGAGGCCGTCGGACCCCGGCTCCTCGACGACCCTGCAGGATTGCGCGGCCTTGGGGCGCTCGCCAGAGACCGCGCCTTCCAGGCCCGCTTCCGCGCCGAACGCCGCGCCAACAAGCTGGTTCTGGCAGCCACCGTCAAGGAGCGGCTCGGCATCCGGCTCGAGCCCGATGCGCTGTTCGATGTCCAGATCAAGCGCATCCACGAGTACAAGCGCCAGCTGCTCAACATCCTTGAGACCATCGCCCTCTACGACGCGATCAGGGCGCATCCGACGCGCAACTGGACGCCGCGCGTCAAGATCTTCGCCGGAAAGGCCGCAGCGAGTTACCATCAGGCCAAGCTGATCATCAAGCTGGCCAACGACGTGGCCCGCGTCATCAACGGCGACCCGGCCATTCGCGGGCTGCTGAAAGTGGTGTTCCTGCCCAACTACAACGTCTCGCTGGCCGAGACGATCATCCCGGCGGCAGACCTGTCCGAGCAGATCTCGACCGCCGGCATGGAAGCGTCCGGCACCGGCAACATGAAGTTCGGCCTCAACGGCGCGCTGACCATCGGCACGCTCGATGGCGCCAATGTCGAGATGAAGGAGCATGTCGGCGACGACAACATCGTCATCTTCGGCATGACCACCGAACAAGTCGCCGCCCGCCGCGCCGAAGGCATCGACATGCAAGGCGAGATTGCCGCCTCCCCGATCCTGAAAGAGGTGCTCGATGCGGTCGGCGGCGGTGTCTATTCGCCGGATGAGCCGGCGCGCTTCAAGGCGCTGGTCGATGCCGTCACCTATCATGACTACTTCATGGTCAGTGCCGATTTCGATTTCTACTATGCAGCGCAGCGCGGCCTCGATGATCTCTGGCAGAATCCCGCCCGGTGGTGGACGAAGGCCGTGCTGAACACCGCGCGCATGGGCTGGTTCTCGTCGGACCGGACCATCACCGAATATGCCAGCGAGATCTGGTCTGTCCCGACATCGCCGCCGCGGCACGGCCCTGCAACATGAAGCGGAACTGAGGTGTCACGACGACCGAGAAGGGCTGACGACATCTCGGGTGCCGACTGGCGCGCCTCCGATGCCCAGATCGCGGCCCTTGTCGAGGCACGCCACGGCGATCCCTTTGCCTTGCTCGGGCCGCACGCTGTCGCCAAGGGCGTCGTCATACGGGCTTTCGTGCCGCATGCCGAGACGGTCAGCGTCATCGAGAGCGGCGGCAAACCGCTCGCCCATCTCTTCCGGCGACACGATGCCGGCTTCTTCGAGGGGCTGCTCCCCCATGGCACCGCCGCCGGCTACCGGCTGAAGGCTGGCAATGCCAGCGCAAGCTGGGAACTTGACGATCCCTTCGCCTTCGGTCCCGTGCTTGGCGAACTGGACGATTACCTGCTGGTCGAAGGCACGCATCGCACGCTCTACAACCGCCTCGGCGCGCACCTGATGGTTCATCAGGGAGCACAGGGTGTTCATTTTGCCGTCTGGGCTCCCCATGCCACGCGCGTCTCGGTCGTGGGCGACTTCAACGCCTGGGATGGCCGCCGCCACCAGATGCGCAAGCGCGTGACCTCGGGGCTTTGGGAAATCTTCGCGCCCGGCGTCACCGCTGGCACCGCCTACAAATATGAGATTGTCGGACCGGGCGGCGAGCTTTTACCGCTCAAGGCCGATCCGATGGGCATGGCCGCGGAAATGCGTCCCTCCACCGCCTCGAAGGTCGCCCCACCCACGGCCCATGTCTGGGGCGATAATCGCTGGATGGCCGAGCGCGGCCACCGCGACCAGCGCCGCGCGCCGATGACGACTTACGAGGTCCATCTCGGCTCCTGGCGCCGGAGCGGCGATGGCGGCTACCTCAACTACGATCAGCTGGCAGCCGAACTGATTCCCTACGCCATCTGGATGGGCTTCACCCATCTCGAACTGATGCCGGTTTCCGAACATCCGCTGGATGCCTCCTGGGGCTATCAGCCCATCGGCCTGTTTGCGCCATCCAGCCGCTTCGGTGATCCGGACGGATTCCGCCGCTTTGTCGATGCGGCACACCGGGCGGGGCTCGGCGTCATCATCGATTGGGTACCCGCCCACTTCCCGACAGACGTCCACGGCCTCGCCCGTTTTGACGGCACCGCGCTCTATGAACACGCCGACCCGCGCAAGGGCTTCCACCCGGACTGGAACACGGCGATCTATGATTTCGGGCGCGCCGAGGTGGCCAACATCCTCGCTGCTAATGCGCTCTATTGGCTCGACGCCTTCCACATCGATGCGCTCAGGGTCGATGCGGTCGCATCGATGCTCTACCTCGACTATTCGCGGAAGGATGGCGCGTGGCTGCCCAACATCCATGGCGGCAACCAGAACCTCGAGGCTGTGGCCTTTCTCCAGCGCGTCAACACGCTCGCCTATGGCCAGCACCCCGGCACTGCCACCATCGCAGAAGAGTCGACCTCGTGGCCAGGCGTGTCGCAATCGGTGCATGCCGGCGGGCTGGGCTTCGGCTTCAAGTGGAACATGGGCTGGATGAACGACACCCTGCGCTACATGGCGAAGGAGCCCACCCACCGCCGCTGGCACCATGACCAGATAACCTTCGGCCTGCTCTATGCCTTCACCGAAAACTTCGTCCTGCCGCTCTCCCATGATGAGGTCGTGCACGGCAAGGGCTCGATCCTTGGCCGCATGCCGGGCGACGACTGGCAGCAATTCGCCAACCTCAGGGCCTATTATGGCTTCATGTGGGGTCATCCCGGCAAGAAGCTGCTGTTCATGGGGCAGGAATTCGGCCAGCGCAGCGAATGGAACCATGAGACTGGCCTCGATTGGCACCTGTGCGATGCGCCTGCCCATCGCGGCGTGCAGTTGCTGGTGCGCGATCTCAATCATCTTCACCGGTCCGTGCCGGCCCTGCACCGGCTCGATTGCGAGGCGGAAGGCTTCCGCTGGATTGTCGGCGACGACGCGGAGCAGTCGGTCTTCGTCTGGCTGCGGCAGGCCGATGATGGCAGCGCTCCGGTCGTCGTGGTCTGCAATTTCACGCCGGTCTCACGAAGCGGCTACCGCATCGGCCTGCCCCATGCCGGGCTCTGGCGGGAGATCCTCAACACCGACGCCGGCGTCTATGGCGGCACCGGCACAGGCAATGGCGGGCAAGTGTGGGCGCAGGGCGACCCGGCCCACGGCTTGCCGGCCTCCGTGAGCCTCACAATCCCCCCGCTGGCCACGCTTTATCTCCAATTCGAGCCTTCCGCCGCATCAGACGGCAGACTAGTCTGACATCAATCGTTTCGACTAGTCTGACATCAATCGTTTCGACCGGCAGGCGGACGCAAGATCCGCAGGCCCGGGAACACCCGCAGGGAGAGTTGCCACCATGCCGACACGGATCAGGACCAGCGACATCGACGCCGCGCCCTCGATCAATCGGTCAGTCGGGGCCAGCGCGCCTTTGTCCCGCTCCGCCATGGCCTATGTGCTGGCAGGCGGGCGCGGCAGCCGCCTGATGGAACTGACCGACCGGCGCGCCAAACCTGCGGTCTACTTCGGCGGCAAGGCGCGAATCATCGATTTCGCCCTCTCGAATGCGCTCAACTCGGGCATCCGTCGCATCGGCGTCGCCACCCAGTACAAGGCGCACAGCCTGATCCGGCACCTTCAGCGCGGCTGGAACTTCTTCCGGCAGGAGCGCAACGAAAGCTTCGACATCCTGCCCGCCAGCCAGCGCATCTCCGAAGATCAGTGGTATGCCGGCACGGCCGACGCGGTTTACCAGAACATCGACATCATCGAGAGCGCCGGCGCGGACTACATGGTCATCCTGGCCGGCGACCATGTCTACAAGATGGACTACGAGCACATGCTCCAGCAGCATGCCAACACCGGGGCCGATGTCACTATCGGCTGCCTTGAGGTGCCGCGCCTTGAGGCGAAGGGCTTCGGCGTGATGCACATCGACGACCACGACCGGATCATCGACTTCCTCGAAAAGCCCGCCGATCCGCCCGCCATGCCCGGAAAACCCGACATGGCTCTGGCAAGCATGGGCATCTACGTGTTCCGCACCAAGTTCCTGCTGTCCGAGTTGCAGCGCGATGCGGCAGACCCCGAATCCAGCCGCGATTTCGGCAAGGACATCGTCCCCTATCTGGTCAAGCACGGCAAAGCCTACGCCCACCATTTCTCGCGCTCGTGCATCCGCTCCAGCAAGGAAGCCAGCTCCTACTGGCGCGATGTCGGCACCATCGACGCTTATTGGGAGGCCAACATCGACCTCACCGATGTCGTGCCCGATCTCGACATCTATGACCGTGACTGGCCGATCTGGACCTATGGCGAGATCACCCCGCCAGCCAAGTTCGTGCATGACGAGGATGGCCGTCGCGGCATGGCCGTCTCGTCGCTGGTTTCCGGCGGCTGTATCGTGTCCGGCTCCAGCCTCCGGCGCACGCTGCTGTGCACCGGTGCGCGCGTGAACTCATATTCGCGCATCGAGGAAGCGGTCATCCTGCCCTATGTCGAGATCGGCCGGGGTGTCCACCTGAGCAAGGTCGTGGTCGACCGCGGTGTCAGCATTCCCGACGGGCTCATCGTCGGGGAAGATCCGGTGCTCGATGCCAAGCGCTTCCGGCGTAGCGAGAAGGGCGTCTGCCTGATCACACAGGCCATGATCGACCGACTCGGCTGACGCGCATCCTCGCCATGACACCGCGCCCGCTTCCTGTTCTGGCCGTCACGTCGGAGATATTTCCACTGGTCAAGACCGGTGGGCTGGCCGATGTGGCCGGCGCGCTGCCGGGCGCGCTGGCGAACGAGGGCGTGGCGGTGACCACGCTGGTCCCGGGCTATCCCGCCGTGCTCGCGGTGCTTGGCAAAGCCCGGCCTGTCCTCGACATCACAGACCTGTTCGGCGGGCCGGCCCGCTTGCTGCGCGGCAAGGCATCCGGCCTCGATCTTCTGGCACTCGATGCTCCCCACCTCTATGCCCGCGACGGCAACCCCTATCTCGGCCCCGATGGTCGCGACTGGCCCGACAATGCGCGACGCTTCGCGGCCTTGTCCGCCATGGCCGCCGCCATCGGGCGTGGTGCCGTCAAGGGTTACCGCCCCCGGCTCGTCCATGCCCATGACTGGCAGGCCGGGTTGACGGCGGCCTACCTTTACCATGGCGGGCCGAACCCGCCGCCATCCGTCTTCACCGTGCACAACCTTGCCTTCCAGGGCCAGTTTCCGGCCAGCCTGCTGCCGATACTGGGCTTGCCGGCGTCCGGCTTCCGCTTCGACGGCTTCGAGCATCATGGCGCGATCGGCTATCTCAAGGCCGGCCTGCAACTGGCCAGCCATGTCACCACGGTTTCGCCGACCTATGCCAACGAGATCCGAACGGAAGCGGGCGGCATGGGCTTTGACGGATTGCTGCGCTATCGCGGGGCCTCCCTGTCCGGCATTCTCAACGGCATCGACATAGCCATCTGGAACCCGGAGACAGACCCTCTGATCGCGGCTCCTTTCAGCGCGGACAACCTCAAGGGCCGCGCTGCCTGCAGGGCCGCGATCCAGCAACGCTTTGGGCTCGCGCCAGACCGCAAGGCGTTGCTCTTCGGCGTGGTCAGCCGCCTGTCATGGCAGAAGGACCTCGACCTGCTCGCCGATGCCCTCGACGACCTTCTCGCGCTCGGCGCGCAGCTTGTGCTGCTGGGCGCGGGCGAACCGGCACTGGAACAACGTTTCCGGCAGGCAGCGGACCTTCATCCGGGCCGGATCGGTGTCAGGGTCGGCTATGACGAGGCACTGGCGCACCAGATCCAGGCTGGCGTCGATGCGCTCATCGTGCCGTCGCGGTTCGAACCTTGCGGGCTGACACAGCTCTGCGCCCTGCGCTATGGCACTGTGCCCGTTGTCTCCCGAGTCGGCGGGTTGGCCGACACAGTGGAGGACGGGATCACGGGTGTGGTGTTCGACGCGTTAACGGCGGACGGCCTTCGTGGCGCGCTGCGGCGCACCGCTGACCTGTTCGCGACACCGCGCCGCTTCGCCGCACTTGGCCGTGCCGGCATGGGCCGTGACGTGTCGTGGCATGGCCCTGCCCGCCAGTATGCCGACCTTTACCGCGCGCTCGTTGTGGCGCACTGACCAGAACACCCGGAGCCTCTGATGATCCGCACCATCGCCACCACGCCGATCGCCGGTCAGAAGCCCGGCACCTCCGGTCTTCGCAAGCGCGTGCCCGAGTTCCAGGCCCCCGGCTATGTCGAGAACTTCGTGCAATCAGTGTTCGACAGCCTTGAGGGCTACAAGGGCGCAACCCTCGTGCTCGGCGGCGACGGGCGCTACTACAGCCGCGAGGTGATGGCCACCGTCATCCGCATGGCCGCTGCCAACGGCTTTGGCCGGCTGCTGATCGGCCAGGGCGGCATCCTGTCGACGCCCGCCGCCTCGCATCTGATCAGGAAGCGCAAGGCCTTCGGTGGGCTCGTGCTCTCCGCAAGCCACAACCCCGGCGGCCCGGACGGCGATTTCGGCATCAAATACAACATCGGCAATGGCGGCCCCGCACCCGAGAAGATCACCGAAGCGATCCACGCGCGCACGCTGACCATCGACCGCTACATGATCGCCGATCCGGTCCCGATCAATCTCGACAAGGTCGGCACCACACCCATCGACGGCGCGGCAGGCCCGATGCTGGTCGAGATCGTCGATCCGGTCGCTGACTATGCGCTGTTGATGCAGGGCCTGTTCGACTTCGACCGCATCCGAGCCGCCGTGAAGGGCGGATTGAGCATGCGCTTCGATGCCATGTCGGCGGTCACCGGGCCCTATGCCCACGCCATTCTGGAAGGAATGCTCGGCTTCCCGGCCGGAACGGTGATAAACGGCACGCCGCTGGAGGATTTCGGCCACCATCACCCCGATCCCAACCTGGTTCACGCGCGCCATCTGCTCGATCTGGCCATGTCGCCGGCCTCGCCGGATCTGTGCGCCGCGTCAGATGGCGACGGAGACCGCAACCTGATCATCGGGCGCGGCCAGTTCGTCACGCCATCCGACAGCCTCGCCATGCTCGCGGCCAATGCCCATCTGGCACCCGGCTATGCCAAGGGCCTCGCCGGCATCGCCCGCTCCATGCCCACCAGCCAGGCAGCAGACCGGGTGGCAAAGGCGCTCGGCATTCCCTGTTTCGAGACGCCGACCGGCTGGAAGTTCTTCGGAAACCTGCTTGATGCCGGGCTTATCAGCATCTGTGGCGAGGAAAGCGCCGGCACCGGCTCGGATCACGTGCGCGAGAAGGACGGGCTCTGGGCCGTGCTGCTCTGGCTCGATATCCTCGCCGCCCGCGAGCAGGACGTCGCCGCCATCGTCAGCGAGCACTGGCGCACCTATGGGCGCAACTATTATGCCCGCCACGACTACGAGGAGGTGCCGAGCGACGGCGCCAATGCGTTGATGGCAAGACTGCGCGAGATGCTGCCAACCCTCGGTGGCAAGCGCTTCGGCAACCTCGACATCAGCAAAGCCGATGACTTCGCCTATCATGACAGCGTCGATGGTTCGCTCTCGACCGCGCAGGGGATCAGGCTGCTGATGGCCGACGGCTCGCGCATCGTCTTCAGGCTCTCGGGCACGGGCACGGCGGGGGCCACCTTG
Source organism: Hyphomicrobiales bacterium (assembly GCA_026400565.1). Lineage (GTDB taxonomy): Bacteria > Pseudomonadota > Alphaproteobacteria > Rhizobiales > Beijerinckiaceae > Allobosea. The sequence continues at coordinate 9,917 of JAPLOV010000019.1, forward strand.
CGGGTCTACGTCGAGCGCTTTGAGGCGGACATCGCCCACCATGGCCTCGAAACCGGCGTGGCGCTGAAGGATCTGGTGCACCTCGCCGGTGAACTGGCCCGAATCGGCCATTACACCGGGCGCAGCGCGCCCTCCGTCATCACCTGATGGCGTCCGGCTTCAGCCTGGGCCCCGGCAGGCCCGACCCGCCGGGCGTCACGGTCGATGCCGCGGGGGCGAATGTCGCTGTGTTTTCGGCCCATGCCACGCGGATCGACCTGTGCCTGTTCGATGACGGCGACCGGGAGACGTCCCGCATGACGCTGCCCGAGCGCACGGGCGATGTCTTTCATGGCCATGTCGCAGGGCTGAGGCACGGCGTGCGCTATGGCCTGCGCGCCCATGGGCCGCACGCCCCGCGCGAAGGGCATCGCTTCAATGCCCACAAGCTGCTGCTCGATCCGAACGCCGCGCTGATCGACCGGCCCTTTGTGTTGCATCCGTCCATGTTCGGCTACCGGCAGGGGCACCCGGATGCCGACCTGTCTTTCGACGATGCAGACAGCGCCCCGTTCATGCCGAAAGCCGTGATCATGGCACCCGCCGCGCCACCGACGCCGGCAGCGCCCGTGCCTTGGAACCACAGCGTGATCTACGAAATGCACGTGCGCGGCTTCACGATGCTGCACCCCAAGGTGCCACGGGCCTTTCGCGGCACGTTTGCCGGTCTTGGTCATCCTGCCGCGCTGAAGCATCTGGCGGATCTCGGGATCAGCAGCGTGGAGTTGCTGCCTGTCGCCGCCTGGCTCGATGAGCGCCATCTGGGCCCGCTGGGGCTCGGCAACTACTGGGGCTACAACCCGGTGGCCTTCGGCGCGCCAGACCCACGCCTCGCCCCCGGCGGTTGGGACGAGATCGCCACCACGACCGAAAAACTCGAAGCCGCCGGCATCGAAACCTTGCTCGATGTCGTGCTGAACCACACCGGCGAGGGCGACGAGCTTGGACCCACCGTGTCGTTGCGCGGCCTCGACAATGCCAGCTACTACCGTCTCGATCCGCACGATCCGCGCCGCTATGCCAATGATGCCGGCTGCGGCAACACGCTGGCGCTGGAGCGGCCAGCCGTGCTGCACCTGGCCATGGACAGCCTTAGGCGCTTTGCAGGACGCGGCGGCGTCCATGGCTTCCGTTTCGATCTCGCAACCACGCTGGGGCGACGCGCAGGCGGCTTCGATGCGGACCACCCGCTGCTGGCCGCCATCGCGCAGGACCCGGTGCTGGGCCGGCTCAAGCTGATCGCCGAACCCTGGGATATCGGCATGGGCGGCTATCAACTCGGGCGCTTTCCTGCCGGCTGGGGCGAGTGGAATGACCGCTACCGCGACACGGCGCGGCGCTTCTGGCGCGGCGATGCCGGCCTGACCGGCGAGATGGCCACCCGCTTCGCCGGCTCCGCCGATATCTTCGCAGCGCGCAGGCGGCCCGTCTCGCGCAGCATCAACTTCATCACCGCGCATGACGGCTTTACTCTTGCCGACCTCGTCAGCCACACCGCCAAGCACAACGAGGAGAACGGCGAGGACAACCGCGATGGCACGGACGCCAACCTGAGCTGGAACCACGGCGCGGAAGGTCCCTCGGGTGATCCGGCCATCAACGCGGCGCGGGCCGCGGACCAGCGCGCCCTGCTGGCCACCTTGCTGCTCTCGCGCGGTACGCCGATGCTCGCCATGGGCGACGAGATCGGGCGCTGCCAAGGAGGCAACAACAACGCCTATGCCCAGGACAATGCGGTATCATGGCTGGACTGGACCAAAGCCGACATGGACCTGGCGGCCCATGCCGCAGCCCTGATTCGCCTGCGGCTCGCCACGCCGGCGCTGCATGCCGATGCGCCGCTCACCGGCCACCCCATCGATGCCAGCGGCCTGCCCGATGTGTCGTGGCTGCGCCCGGACGGTCAGCCGATGCAGCAGCAGGACTGGTCCAGCCCGGACAAAGGCCTGCTCATTGCCATGCTGCACACGTCGGACGGGAACACGCCCAGCAGCGCCATCGTCATCCTCCATTCCGGACACGAACCGGTGGACATTTCCCTTCCCGAGCCGCGACCGGGTCATGGCTGGGCAGTTTCGCTGAGTGACACGACGGCGAGCGAGACACTCCGGATCACGCCGCGTTCTGTCGTCTGCCTGACAGAGATTGCAGCCACTGGCCCACGTCGGCGCTCCGCCACCGACCCGGCCCTGCTGGCAAAGCTGGCCGCAGCGGCGGGCATCGCACCGGACTGGTGGGAGGTGTCGGGCCGGCATCATGCGGTGACGCCCGATGTGCAGCGTGCCATGCTCGCGGCCATGCGCCTGCCCGCCGCCAGCAGCGGCGAGGCGAGAGAAAGCCTCGCGGCTCTGGTCACGCTGCGGGATGAACGCGCCCTGCCCCTCACTGTGGTCAGCACCGAGGCTTTGCCGGCGCGCGTGGCCCTGCCCGTGCCTCATGGCCGGCAGATCATGCTGCGGCTCGAAGGCGAGGACGGCACCGTGGAGCGTTTGCCCGTCGCCCCCTCGGATGGCGACATCCATGAACGGACCGGGCTTGACGGCAGACCCCGCCAGAGCCGGCATGTGGCGTTGCCGCTCCTGCCTGCGGGTCGTTACCAACTCCTGATCGAGGATCAGCCGGACGCGGCCTGCGCACTGCTCGTCGCGCCGCGCGCCTGCTGGCTGCCAGAAGGGCTGGAAAGGCGCCCGTTCGGTATCGCGGCTCACCTCTATGGCCTGCGCCGCGATGGCGATCAGGGCATCGGCGATTTCACCACGCTGGCCGCGTTCGGCCGGATGGCAGCGGAGCGGGGCGCGGCAACACTCGGGCTCAACCCGCTGCATGCCCAGTTCGGCCATGACCGCGAGCGCGCAAGCCCCTATCACCCGAGCGACCGGCGCTTTCTCGATCCGGTCTATCTCGATCTGGCGAGCGGGCCGTTTGCCACCGTCCCAGCCGTGCGCATCGCGCTGGCGCGGCATGAGACCCTTTTCGCGGCCAGTGCAGCCCGCACCGTGGTCGACTATCCTGCCGTCTGGCGGGCCAAGCGCGAGGTGCTGGCCGCTGCGTTCAGCGTCATGCAGCATGCTGCCGGCAGCGCTTTTGCCGCACTTCAGGACGAGTTCTCCGCCTTCATTGCCGCTGGCGGTGATGATCTGGCCAACTTTGCAGCCTTTGAAGCCATCAGCGCGCACCAGCGCGGCAAGCCCTGGCAGCAATGGCCGCAAGCCTTGCGCGATGCCGAGCCAGCCGCCATTGCCAGCTTCGCGGCCGGCCAGCGCGCCGAGATCCGCTTTGCCCAGTTCCAGCAATGGCTGAGCGAGCACGCCCTTGGCGAAGCGGCAGCGGACACCGGCCTTGCCATCGGCCTGTATCGCGATCTGGCCGTGGGCTCGGCACCGGACGGGGCAGAAGCCTGGGACTGCCAGCATAGGCTGGCGCGCGGCGTCTCCATCGGCGCTCCGCCCGATCCTTTCGCAGCGGACGGGCAAGTCTGGAACCTGCCTGCGCCTGATCCGCTGGCAACCGAGCGCGATGGCTATCGCGGTTTTGGCCGGCTGCTGGCATCCAACATGCGCCATGCCGGCGCGCTGCGCATCGACCATGCCATGGGGCTGCAACGGCTGTTCTGGGTGCCGGATGGCGCCTCCGCAACAGAAGGCGCCTATGTTGCCAGCAACCGCGATGCGCATCTCGCCGTGCTGGCGCTGGAGAGCCAGCGCGCGCACTGCATGGTGATCGGCGAGGACCTCGGCACCGTGCCCGATGGCTTTCGCGCCGCCATGGACGAGCGCAAGATCCTGTCCTACCGCGTGCTCTGGCTGGAGCGCGAGGGCCAGGACTTCAACCCGCCTTCCCGGTATCCCGCCATGGCCGCCTCCTGCATCGGAACCCACGATCTGCCGACGCTTGCCGGCTGGTGGCAGGGCGGCGATCTTGCGGAAATTCTGGCGCTCGGTCTGCTGCCTGCCCACCTCGAAGCCGAACTGCGCGCGGAACGCGCGGCAGAGAAGGCGGCCTTGCTCGCAGCCATGACCCGAGCCGGGTTCGCAACCGCTGATGCAGCGGACCTCACGCCCGGGATGATGGCTGAGATCCACCGCTTCCTGTCTGCGTCGCCCTCGGTGCTGATGCTGGTTCAGGCAGATGATCTGGCCGGTGATGCCACCCGCATGAACCTGCCGGGCACCGATCGGGAGCGGGCCAACTGGCGCCGGGTGCTAGCACCGGAGATCGGCCCGCTGCTGGCCTCCCCGCTCGCACAGGCCATCCTCGCCGCGGTACGCGGCCAGCGCGGTTGATCGCGCAGGTCAGATCAGCCGATCACCGACTGGATCTCGACCTGATAGCCTTCCGGGTCGTCGAACACGATGACCCTGATGCCGAGCGCCGGCACGTCCTTCGGGCCCTTGACGATGGCAACGCCGCGGTTCTGGAGATAGGCGCACCACGCATCAACATCGTCCACGCGCAGGCAGACTTGCACCGGCTTGACCGGATGTGCGCGGTGACTGCCATGCGCCTCGTCGACGAGTCCAAGGTAACCGTTGGGCGTGACCGTGTAGATCTTCGACCAGCCCTGGTCGATGGCCAGAGAAAGGCCGAGCACATCCTCATAGAACGCCATCGCCCGTGGCAGATCGACAAAATAGAGGAAGGTAATCAGCTTGCTGGTCTTGTCGTGGGATGGGCGCGCGATCATGGGCATGCGATGGTCCTGAAGCGGGAGGTCAAAGGCTTGACGGGAGCCTCCGACGCCGGAGCCGCGATTGCAAGGGCTGCGTTTCAGCAGCCGTAAATCGTTCGATTTTCCAATGCACTTGACCCTTGCTGGCTTGAAATTTGCCTGTCACAGTCCCGGCCACAAGACGACGCGCCGAAGAAGACCAGTGACTTGGGGATGAAGACGCCGGATGGCAGCCTTTGACGAAATGAGTGGTTTTGACGGCACGACGCGGGATGCCTATGCAAAGCTCGAAACCTGGCTGAAAAACACGCCGCCCGAAGAATTCGCGACGCGCCGCAGCCAGGCCGACGTGTTCTTCCGCCGGATCGGGATCACCTTTGCGGTCTATGGCGACGAGCAGTCCACAGAACGGCTGATCCCCTTCGACATCATCCCGCGCGTCATCACCGGGCCCGAATGGTCCGTGCTCGATCGCGGCTTGCGCCAGCGGGTCACGGCGCTGAACATGTTCCTGAAAGACATCTACGGGCCGAAGGAATGCCTCCGCGCCGGCATCATCCCGCAGGACCTGATCTATCGCAATGCCGGCTATTGCCTGCAGATGATCAACCAGCCGGTGCCGCACGATCTTTATGTGCATATCGCCGGCATCGACATCGTGCGTGTCGACGGAGACACCTTCTATGTCCTGGAAGACAATGCCCGGACACCGTCGGGCGTGTCCTACATGCTGGAGAACCGTGAGGTCATGCTCCGGCTTTTCCCGGAGTTGTTCGCGCAGCACCGGGTCGCGCCGGTCGAGAACTATCCCGATGCGCTGCTGGCCACGCTGCGCTCGCTGGCACCGCGAACCGCCTCGCGCGATCCGAACGTGGTGCTGCTGACGCCGGGCCAGTTCAATTCCGCCTTCTACGAGCATTCATTCCTGGCCGACAAGCTCGGGATCGAACTGGTCGAGGGCTCCGACCTGTTCGTGCGCGATGAAATCGTCTACATGCGCACCACGCAGGGTCCGAAGCGGGTGGACGTGATCTACCGCCGCATCGACGACGACTACATCGACCCTCTCGCCTTCCGGGCTGACAGCGTGCTGGGCGTGCCAGGCCTGATCGGTGCCTACAAGGCCGGCAACGTCACGCTCACCAATGCGGTCGGAACCGGCGTGTCGGATGATAAGGCCGTCTACAGCTACATGCCCGAGATCGTGCGCTTCTACACGGGCGAGGAGCCGATCCTGAAGAATGTGCCGACCCATCGCTGCCGCGAACCCGACGCGCTGAAATACGTGCTCGACCATCTGCCTGAACTCGTCGTCAAGGAGGTCAACGGCTCGGGCGGCTATGGCATGCTGGTCGGCCCGCACGCGACCAAGGCCCAGATCGAGACCTTCCGCAAGAAACTCAGGACCGAGCCGGAGGGCTTCATCGCCCAGCCGACTCTGGCGCTGTCCACCTGCCCGACCTTCGTCGCCTCCGGCGTGGCGCCGCGCCATGTCGATCTCAGGCCCTTCGTGCTTACCGGTTCCAATGGCATCCGCTGCGTGCCGGGCGGGCTGACCCGCGTCGCCCTGAAGGATGGCTCGCTCGTGGTCAATTCCAGCCAGGGTGGCGGCACCAAGGACACCTGGGTTCTGGACGCGTGAGAACAGGATAACGCACATGCTCTCCCGCACCGCAGACAGCCTCTACTGGGTTTCGCGCTACGTCGAGCGCGCCGAATATCTGGCCCGGATTCTTGAAGCGACGACGCGTCTTTCCAACCTGCCGTCAAGCTATGGCGGCGCGGCGTCCGAATGGGAAAGCTGTGTCAAGACAGCCGGTTGCGAGGAACTGTTTGAACAGCACCACCAGACGGCGAACGAAGCCAATGTTCATGATTTCCTCTGCTTCAGCCCCGAAAATCCGTCCTCGATCCGCAACTGCATCGAGATCGCACGCGCCAATGCCCGCGCTGTACGCACGGCCCTCACCTACGAGATGTGGGATGCGCTCAACAGCGCCTGGCTGGAACTGAAGAAGTATGACGGTCGCAAGCTGACGCGCGACGATTTCGGCCGCTTCATCGAGTTCGTCAAAACCCTGTCACTGACCTTCGACGGCTCGGCCTACCGCACCATGCTGCGCTCGGATGCCTACTGGTTCTCCCGACTTGGCGTCTATGTCGAGCGCGCCGACAACACGGCCCGCATCCTCGACGTGAAGTATCACGTGCTGCTGCCGGAGACCGAGCGGGTCGGCGGGTCGCTGGACTACTTCCAGTGGACCACCATCCTGCGCGAGGTCTCGGCCCTGACCGCCTATCACTGGGTCTATCGGGAATCGATCAAACCCTGGCTGGTCGCCGATCTGCTGATCTTCAACCGGCAGATGCCGCGGTCCTTCGCCAGTTGCTACGAGAATATCAGCCGCTTTCTCGACGCGCTGGGCGAAACCTATGGACGCCAGGGTCCCTCACAGCGCATGGCGCGCAAGACGCTGAGCACGCTGGCCAATCGCAAGATGGGCGACATCTACGACAACGGCCTGCACGAGTTCATCACCGAGTTCATCGACGACAACAACAGGCTTGGCTCCACGATTTCAGAGCAGTATCTGGTCTGATCGCCTTGTCGGAAGAAGGTTGAGCCCGTGCGTATCCGGATCTCCCACGAGACAGCCTATAGCTACGAGACACCCGTTCGCTCGATCATGCAGGCGCTGCGTGTCATGCCGCGCGACCATGAGGGCCAGGTCGTCGTGTCGTGGCGTATCGAACCCTCGATCGATGGCCGCCTACGCTCCGGCGAGGATGCTTTTGGCAACCTTGTCCATCAGTTCCAGGCGGATGGGCCGTTCGAGCATCTGGCCATCCGCATCGACGGCATCATCGAGACCACCGATACCACGGGCTTTGTGCGCGGGGTGGCCGATGTGGTGCCCTCCGGGGTCTTTCTGCGCCATACCTCCAGCACCCAGCCAACCGAAGCGCTGATCCTCTTTGCCCGCAAGCTGGCGCGGCCAGGCCAGACGCCGCTGGAGTTGCTCCACGCGCTGATGGCAGCGCTGCATGCCGAGATGACACTCGGCGACAATCAGGACACAGGGCAGTCCACGGCCAGTGAGGCCTTTGCCCGCCGGCTCGGCACGGCCACCGACATTGCCCACGTGTTCTGCGTCTGCGCCCGCGAGCTTGGCATCCCGACGCGCTTCGTCATGGGCTATCTTGCGCCCCAGCGAGAGCCTGTTGATCAATCCGCCCCGCGGCTGGCAGAGCGCCATGCCTGGGCCGAATCCGACGTGCCTGGCTTTGGCTGGATCGGCTTCGATCCGTGCCTCGACCTGTGCCCGACCGACCGCCATGTCCGGGTCGCCGTCGGCCTCGATCAGGCCGATGTCGCGCCGGTGAGGTTGACCCGTGTCGGCGGCGGCGGCGAGACCGCCCATGTGGCCTTGAGCGTCGCGCAGATCGACCAGTAGTGGCCCCTGCCCCGGTCCTGGCGACGGGCTCCGCGCGTTGCGGCCCATAGCCAGCATGATGCAGCGATGCTACCAGCCGCATGGAACTGCCGAGGTGAACAATGACATACTGCGCCGGGATACTGGTCCGCGAGGGCCTCGTGATGATTGCCGACACCCGCACCAATGCGGGCCTCGACAATGTCTCGACCTTTCGCAAACTCAATGTCGTCACCACCCCTGACCGCACCGTTGCGCTGGCCTCCGCCGGTAATCTTTCGGTGACACAGACCGTTCTCGGCCTGCTTCAGGAAGGCGTGCTCAATCCCGACACGGATGAACTCGAAACGCTGGAGACAGCGCCAACGATGTTTCGCGCCGCCCAGGTCGTCGGGCGCGCCATTCGCAAGGTCCACCAGCTTGACGCGCAGGCGCTCGAAGAGGCCAACGTCAAGTTCGACATTTCCTTTCTGTTCGGCGGGCGGATCGGGCAGGCGCCGATGCGGCTCTACATGATCTATGCCGCCGGCAACTTCATCGAGTGCGGCCTCGATTCACCCTTTCTGCAAGTCGGCGAGCACAAGTACGGCAAGCCGATCCTCGACCGCGCGGTCACCTACCAGACCCAGCTCTACGATGCGCTGAAGGTCGCCCTGATCTCGATGGACTCGACCATGCGCTCAAACCTTGGCGTGGGGCTGCCCATCGACGTGCTGGTGATGCGGGCCGACGCCTTGAAGCCGGAACTGGTGCACCGCATTGAAGCCGGCGAGCCCTACTTCCACGATCTGCGCGAGCGCTGGTCGGCTGCGCTCCGGGCGGCCCACATGGCCATTCCGCGCCCACCCTACTTGCCGCGCAAGGATGCATAACCGGCGCAGGCCAGATGCCGGCAAAGCGAAACGATGCCGGTCATCGTCAACAGCATCTTAAAGTGTTTGCGGCACCTTGAGGCGGTTCCTCGTGGCGGTGACAGATATTGTCGTTTTCATCCAGATCATCGGCGTTCGTTTCTCGCGCCTCCATTCTGCTGGGCGGCATCATCTTGTGCGTCATCGTGCTGATGACGTCGACGCTGATCAAATTGACGGAAGAAACCAACCGGAGTTCGACCAGCAACCAGCTGGCGCGGCTTTCGATGGCTGTGGCAGCCCAGCTCGGCGAAGCGCAGTATCAGGCGTCGATCGTGGCTTCGGGCCAGTCCGGGCGATATGGCGGAGGCAGCAGCCTGTCGGGCACGCTAGCCCTCAGTTCACGTCTGGAGAACGGCTGGCACTTCTTCGGCTTTGATTCGATCTATGTGCTCGACAAGGAGCAGTCCGTCATCATCGGTGCGGAAGCAGGCTCCCCGGCTGGTGCGGCTGGCTTCCGTCTGCTCAAGCCGATGGTACAGCACCTGATCAACCAGGTGACCCAGGGTCGCCCCTCGCAGGTTGGCGACGTTGGTTTCAACCTCGCCTCGCCTGGCTTTGAGCGGGAATACGGCGCATCCGCCCTGATCCATGACGGCTCGTCCCTGGCTCTTGCCAGTGTCGTGCCGATCAAGCCGGCAGCCTCAGATGACGGCCAGAAGGCCGACATGGTCGTCGCCATCAGGAGGCTTGCGGACAGCTCCCTGCGCGAGATTGGCAAGCGCTACGGCCTGGCGCAACTGCGTTTCCAGTACGGAGACAGCATCATTCCGACCTTCGCGATCAGCATCTTCGATGCTGACAGCAGCCGCGTCGGCTTCCTGTCATGGGAACCGGACCGGCCGGGAGCAGCCCTGCTTCCCGATCTGCTGCTGATGATCGTGACCGGCATCGTCGCGATATTCGCGGTCCTGTTCGACCGCCTGCAAAAGCTCGGTGCGGAAATGTCGCGCGAGGAGGAGAAGGCCAACCGCCTCGCCAGCAACGATCACCTCTCCGGCCTGCTCAACCGCCTGAGCTTCAGCCAGCGCCTTTCAGAGGAGATCGAACGAAGCAAGCGCAGCCTTGGTGGATTTGCCTTGCACATGATCGACCTCGACCGCTTCAAGGAGGTCAACGATACGCTTGGCCATCAGGCCGGCGACGAGGTCATCCGTGAGGCTGCCCGGCGCATTTCGGACACCGTGCGGGGTGCAGACATCGTGGGGCGCCTGGGCGGCGATGAGTTCGGCGTTGTCCAGATCGCCACCGAAACCAGCCACGAGGCTGCGGCTCTGGCAATCCGCCTGCGCGATGTGCTGAACCAGCCGATCCGGATTGGCGGTGCCGAGATCAGCATCGGCTGTTCGATCGGGATCGTGCTTGCGCCCCATGAGGACGCCGACACGGAGGCCCTGATGAAGCTCGCCGACAGCGCGCTTTATGTGGCCAAGAATGACGGACGCAACCGGCATCACGTCTTTGAGCAGAACATCGATGCGAACAGGAAGATGAAGCAACTGGTCGAGGAGGATTTGCGCGATGCGATCGCCAACGACCAGCTTGAACTGCACTACCAGCCGCAGGTATCCGCCGATGGCCTGCGAATTCTCGGCGTTGAGGCGCTGGTGCGCTGGCGGCACCCGGTCCGTGGGCTGATCCCGCCGCTCGAATTCATCGCGCTCGCCGAACAGCGCGGGCTAATCGTGCCGCTGAGCAATTGGGTGCTGCGCCGCGCCTGCGAGGATGGCAGGCGCTGGGACGGGCTGCGCGTGGCAGTCAACGTCCCGGCAGCCCAATTCAAGCAGCCGAACTTCGCGCGCGATCTCGTGGCATGCGTCAACCAGGCCGGCTTCGATCTCAACCGGCTGGAACTGGAACTGACCGAAGGCATGATCATGGAGGATGAGGAGAATGCCGAAGAAGCGATCTCCCAGCTCAGCCAGCATGGCATCAGTCTGGCGCTGGATGATTTCGGGACTGGCTATTCATCGCTGATCTATCTGCGCCGTTTCTCGTTCGACAAGATCAAAATCGACAGGTCTTTCCTTGAATCGATGGAAACCACCGGCGAGTCGGCCATTCTGGTGCATTCGGTCGTGCATCTGGGTCGCGCGCTCGGGCTCATCGTCTGCGCCGAAGGGATCGAGACCGAAGAGCAGCACCGCTTTCTCCAGGCTGTCGGCTGCCACGAACTGCAAGGCTACCTGTTCTCGCGGCCCGTCACCGCTGACCGCATCGACGCCATGCTGGCGGACGGCGGTCGTTTCGCCAAGACGGCGTGAAGCTCACTGTCCTTTCAGCCGCTGCGCTTTGGCAAGGGCTTCGGGCGTGTCGACATCGATCAGGACACCTTCGTCGGTCACCATCACCTCGATCACATCGTCGCCGGCCTGATCAAGCAGTTTGCGGGCGCCGACGTCACCGGACAGATTCGCCACAGCACCAAACAGGCTGCGCGCAATCACGACCGGGTTGGCCCGTCGTCCATCGGCAACAGGCACGACAGCGCGTGCGGTGACGCTTCCTGCGAGATTGTCGACCAGCCGGTTGATCACCGCCGGCGAGACCAGCGGCATGTCGCCAAGCATGACAAGCGCAGCCGCGCTGCTGTCTGGAACCGCATCGACGCCAACCTGCAGCGAGGTCGCCATGCCCTCGGCGAAGCGGGGATTGTGGACGAATGTCACATCAAGTCCTGCCAGGGCCACGCAGACGTCTGGCGCCTGATGGCCCGTGACCACGAACACCGGCCCTGCCCTCGAGGCCAGCACGGCCTCCACGACATGCCGGACCACCGGCTTGCCGTGCAGATCTTCGAGCAGCTTGTTGGAGCCCATGCGGCTCGAACGACCAGCTGCCAGAACAAGGGCGGCGACCTGCGGATGATTGGCATGCTCCGCCTGCGAGCGCGGCTGCGGGCGCGAGAAGATCTCCATCAGCAAGCCACCGGTTCCCATGCGCTGGATCTCGGAGCGCCCAACGGACAGTCCGGCGAAAAGCCGCTGCAAGACCCAGTCAAAGCCGTTCTCGCGCGGGCTTCTGGCACACCCCGGCGCTCCGATAACATGTGCGCCGCGCAACTCGCCAAGGCATGCCGAGATGCTCGATGCGCCCGCCTGCCGCCGCCAAAGCTGACGGGATCACGTCGCGCCTGTCGGTAATGGCGGACGCTCCGAACACGATGATGATCTCGGCAGCGGCAGCAGCAGCCTGTTCCAGCGCGGCGACCAGCGCAGCTTTCTCATGCGGAACACGCGCATCGCTGAAGGCGCTGCAAAACGCCAGGCCCTGCAGCCGCTCATCCAGCACAGCAAGGGTCTTGTCGATGACGCTGGGCTTGAGGCCGGGCAGCGTGGTTGAAATCACCGCAACGCGCCGTTCCGAAAATGGGGCGACACGCACGGCGGCCTTGGCCAGCGCAGACGCCTTGGCCACATCCGCCGCGTCCACGGCGAAGGGAATGATCTTCACGGTCGCGACCACCTGGCCTGCGCGCACCGCCTCCTTGTCGGGGAGTGTCGCGACCGTCACGGCTTCATCGGCGAGATTGGCGGCGTCGATGGCGGCAGCATCGACCAGCACGACACCGTCGGCCGTCGCCTCGACATTGCAGCGCCCGGTGCGCGCGGCGCTGAGGCGCAGGCCCGACCCGACAAGCCGTTGCGCGATGCGTGCGGCGGCGGCGTCTTCGGCGACGTCGCCGGCGTCAAGACGCGCAC
>JAPLOV010000230.1 GCA_026400565.1 Hyphomicrobiales bacterium
ATGTAGACCGTGATCATTGCCAGCAGCACGATCCAAAGGAACGGCATCACGCCGGCAAAGATCTCATTGATCGAGACATGCTTCGGCGCGACGCCCTTCAGGTAGAACGGTGCCATCGCCACCGGCGGCGACAGGAACGACGTCTGGATGTTGAGCGCGATCAGGATGCCGAAGAATACCGGATCGATGTTGAACTGCTGCAGCAGCGGCAGGAATATCGGCACGAAGATCACGATGATCTCGGTCCACTCCAGCGGCCAGCCCAACACGAAGATGATCACCTGCGTCAGGATCAGGAACACTGTCGGCGACGGATTCATCCAGGCGACCAGCGTGCGGATCGGCTCGTGGCCGCCGAGATAGGCGAAGATCGACGAGAAGATGAATGAGCCGACGAACAGCCAGCACACCATGGCAGAGGTGCGCCCGGTCAGGAACACGCTCTCCTTGAGCTTCTGGAAGCTGAGCGAACGGTAGGCCGCAGCCAGAATCAGCGCGCCGAGCGTGCCGATGGCGGCAGCCTCCGTCGGCGTGGCGATGCCGAAGAAAATTGCGCCTAGCACCGACATGATCAGCAGGGTCAGCGGAAAGAAGCTCGAGGCCAGCGCCACGAACACCTTCTTGCCCAGCAGGAACAGCATGGCGAGACCGGCCACGCCGCCGGCAGCGACAATATAGCCGAGAGCATCGGGCACATTGTAGTCGATGGGCCTGAGGCGCATATTGGCGGGGGTGAAAAGCGCGCGGAACGTGTTCAGGAACCATTCCAGGAACAGCACGCCGACGTAGATAGCGGGGAAGGCCAAGGCGGCAAAGATCACATACTTGACAAGGAAGCCCTTGTCCTTGGCGAAATCGAAGCCCAGCACCTCGCGCTGCTCGACCGGCAGTCTTGGCGCAAGCGACGGGTTGAGCATGCAGCGGACCAGCACGTAGATCATGTAGAAGCCGGCCAGCATCAGGCCGGGGAACAGCGCCGCTGCGTAGAGCTTCGGCACCGAGACACCCGCTGTCGCGCCATAGAGGATGAGCATGACTGATGGCGGGATCAGGATGCCAAGGCAGCCTCCCGCGCAGACCACGCCGGCGGAAAGCCGGGTATCATAGCCGGCCCTGAGCATCGCCGGGAAGGCGAGAAGCCCCATCAGCGTCACCACCGCGCCAACGATGCCGGTGGCTGTTGCGAAGATGGCGCAGGTTGCCAGCGTGGCAATCGCCAGCGAGCCGGGCATCCAGCCTATCGCCAGCTGGATGGCGTTGAACAACCGGTCAAGGATGTTCGCTCGCTCGATGATATAGCCCATAAAGACGAAGAGCGGGATGGAGACCAGCACATCGTTTGCCATCACCGAATAGGTGCGCTGGACCACCAACTGGAACACGGTGTCGCCCATTGCGAGATAGCCGAAGCCGATGCCCAGCGCCATCAGCGTGAAAGCGATCGGAAAGCCGAGCATGATGAACACGACGAAACAGCCGAGCATCAGGACGCCGAGCTCGGGATTGGAGAGGCCAAGCATGTCAGGCAGTTCCCTTCTGAGCCGCTTCGGCCTGTTCCAGAATGAGTTTCTCTGTCTCTTCGACATCGTGCAGTCGCTCGGGCCACTGGCCAGTCTGCAGGCACTGCACGCAACGCACCACCTCGGCCACGCCCTGCAGGATCATGAAACCGCCGACTAAGGGGATGAGTGACTTGAAATGATAGACCGGCGGCCCGTTGGGTGAGTTCGAGGAATGCTCGCCGATCATCCATGAGAACGCGGCAAAGCCATACCCGGCGTAGCAAAGCGCCAGGATGCCAGGGAAAAAGAACAGGAGATACAGCACCAGATCGAGCCCCGCCTGGGTGCGCGGCTTCCAGCTGCGATAGGCGAAATCACCGCGCACATGGGCATTGCGGGTCAGCGCATAGGGCCCGGCCAGCATGAACAGCGCACCATACAGGATGTAGGAGACGTCAAAGGCCCACTCTGTCGGCGACTGCAGAAGATAACGCGAGAACACCTCGTAGCTCATGGCAAAGGTGAGGATCAGGATGGCCCAGGAACCGGTCTTGCCGAGCATCGTCGACACCGTGTCGATGCCGAACAGAACCGCATCCAGCACCGAACGGGAGCCGCGCTTGACGATGCACCATGCCAGATAAAGTCCGACCAGCGCGAAGGAACCGATCAGCAAGGCATTCAGGGCTGCAGACACGATCATGGTGATATCTCGATTGGCAGAGGCGACGCTTGACGCATTCAATCTGGACCGGAAGCCCGCCGAAGGCCAATCCACCACGATGTTTCCATGTGAAAATCGCCCAGCCCCGGTGACAGCAGATGACGACCATGGGAGCGGCCGCCGGAGGGGCCGGCCAATGTGCGGCCAGCTCCTCCGGTCTCAGCTGTTGCGGTGCGGACTCAGGCCTTGAAGAAGTGCCTGAACGCCTTGTTGAAAGGCGGTGAGTTCGCGGTCTCATAGGTCAGCGTGCGCTTGACCCACGCCTTCTGCGACTCGATCACCTTCTTGAAGAAGGCGTTCTCGGCCGACAGCTTGTCGATGACGCGTTCCCATGCCCCGAGCTGCGCATCGAGGATGGCGTCCGGCGTGGTGATGATGTTGACACCCTTGGCCCGCAGGGCCTCCAGATCCTTGGAGTAGCGGTCGGTCGCCTTCCACAGCATGTCGGAGGATGCCGATTCAGCCGCATACTTGACGATGGCCTTGAGTTCGGCCGGGAGCGCGTCGAACTTGCCCTTGTTGAAGATGAGCTCGAACGCTTCTGCCGACTGGTGCCAGCTTTGCAGCATGTAGACCTTCGACACGTCCTGGAAACCGAGCAGCGAGTCCGATGACGGGTTGTTGAACTCGGCCCCGTCGATGACGCCGCGTTCCAGAGCAGGCACGATTTCGCCGCCGGCCAGGATCGTTACGGCAGCGCCCATCTCGCGCTTGAGATCAGCTGCCAGGCCAACGGTGCGATACTTCAGACCGCGGATGTCATCGGCAGTCTTGAGTTCCTTCTTGAACCATCCGAGCGGCTGGCAGGGCATCGGCCCGCTCAGGAAGCCGACGAGATTGAGCCTCAGAACCTGGCTCACAAGTTCATTATAGAGCTCGTAGCCGCCGCCGTAGTTCATCCATGCGAGGAAGTTGTTTGCGTCCCAGCCGAAGGCTGGCGGCGTTCCGAACAGTGAGAACGCCTTGTTCTTGCCGTACCAATAGGCGCACACGCCGTGGCCGCCATCAAGAATCCCGGCATTCACGGCGTCCTGCATCTGGAAAGCCGGAACCACCGACCCTGCGGCCAGCACGTCGAGCTTCAGGCGCCCGCCGGCCATGGTGTTGATGCGGGTGGCGAAGTCACCGGCAAATTCATGGAAAATATCTTTGGTCGGCCATGTCGACTGGAATTTCCATGTCACGGTCTGCGCATGGCTGACATTGGGCATTGCAATCGTAGCGGCGCCGCCAGCAGCCGCGGCGGTCAGAAACTTACGGCGGCTCGGGGCGCCCGTCGGGCGGCTCTTGGTCATGCGTTCCTCCACAGAACAGGCCGTTGGTCGGCACAGGCGGATCATTCCGCTCGGGCTTATACATTGCACGAAATTCAAAAGCGGCAAGGGGTAATCCGAAATTGACCTTCGGCTCCCGCCCACCGGCTCGATCAGGCCGGCAACCGCCAACCATAGAGCCAAGCATAGCGCTTGCGCATGCCGGCATCCCCGAGCTGCTTCAGCACAAGGTCGCGCGCCACTTTAAGCGGAAAGCCGGCGTGATACATCCGGCCATTGCTGCGGCCTGTCTCCTGCACACGGGCGGCCCGCGCGGCCCTCAGGCCCGCAAAGCGCTTCAGCGCGTCAGGTAAGGCCTGCGCCGCCTGGCCATTGGCCCGCCCGTCGGCGAGCCAGGCTGCGGGCAGCAATTGCGCCAGCAAGCCCGCATCCTCAATGGCCAGACCCGCCCCCTGTGCCAGGAACGGCAGGACAGGATGGGCGGCATCGCCGATCAGCGCCACGCGGCCATGCGCCATGGTGGCAGGCGGACAATCGAACAGTGACCAGACCTGCCAGCCCGGAGCGCCCTCGATCAGGCCGCGCAAGGGCGCCGCTGCCGCCTGGCACAAGGCTGCCAGCCGGGCAGGATCACCCTCGCGGGTCCAATCCGGCGATGGCTTCTGCGCGCGGCGGATCAGCACGAGATTGATCTCGCGGCCCTCGGCCACCGGATAGTGGACAGCATGCCCGGCTGTGCCGAGCCAGAGGTTGACGGCAGGCCGGCTGGCAAAGGCATCGACAGCCGCAACAGGCAGCAGCGTCCGCCAGGCTTCATAGCCCAGAAAGCGCGGCTCGGACCGATCCCCGACCAGCTTCCTCACTGCGGACCAGAGCCCGTCTGCGCCGATGACGGCGCAGGCCTCGATGACCTCGGCCTGCCCGCGCCCTGATTCGATGGTGACGCCGACCCCCCCGGCGTGCTGGACCACGGCCTTGACCGAGCGGCCGACAAGCAGCCGGATTCCCGGCGTCATCCGCACGGCATCGAGCAGCGCGGTCTGGAGATCGGCCCGCTTCAGGCACCAGAACGGGGCATTGTCAGGTTCCGCGAGCGTGCGCATCGGCATGCCGGCATAGGGCTCACCACCACCGAAGTGCCGGATATCCAGCCGGCGCGGCGCCACGGCATGCCGCCAGATCCCTGCCGCGAGCCCGAGCACGTCAAGCACGCTGGTCGCATTGGGCGAGAGTTGAATTCCGGCCCCGACCTCGCTGAAGCCGGCCCGGCGCTCGACCAGCACGACAGGCACGCCGGCGCGGGCAAGCGCCACGGCAGCCGTCAGGCCGGCAATGCCGGCCCCGGCAATCAGCACGGGAAGGTTGGTCACGGGCGGCTTCGAGGTCGTTCGTCAGGCAGCCTTGGCCGCATCGCCGGCCCATTCTGAGGCCTGCGGCTCACACTGACCCGCACCGATCGCGGCGTCGTAGCGATAAAGCGTCGAGCAATACGGGCAGACAATCTCGCCATCATCTCCCATGTCGAGAAAGACATGCGGATGATCGAGCGGCGGCTTGGCCCCGATGCACATGAACTCCTTGGAGCCCACCTTGATGACCGGCACGCCGGGCTCGTTGTGGAAGTGCGGAACACCCGTCTCGGCCATGACCAACTCCTCAGCCTTCTGATTTGGCCGCCACCATAAGGCCCCATCTGGAGCGAGGCCAGTGGGAGTTTGGACGCATGACGCGGCCTCACATCAGCCTGAGGCCCTTGAAGCTGGCATGGCCGTCGCTGCCCACGATGATGTGGTCATGCAGCACGATGCCCATCGCCTTTGCCACAGCAATGATCTCGCGCGTCAATGATCTCGCGCGTCATGGTGATGTCGGCCTGGCTCGGCGTCGGATTGCCGGACGGATGGTTGTGCACGAGCACGATGGCTGTGGAGGACAATTCCAGCGCCCGCCGCACGATCTCGCGCGGATAGACCGGCGTATGGTCGACCGTGCCGACCTGCTGCACCTCATCGGCGATCAGGGCGCTCTTCTTGTCGAGAAACAGGATCCGGAACGGCTCGCGGTCCTCGAAGGCCATGGCTGCGCGGCAATCATCGATCGCCGCCGTCCAGCTTCCCGGCACGGCGCGCTTCGTCACCTGCCCCCTGGCAAGACGTTGGCCCGCGGCCGCCACGATTCTGCGATCGGCAGAGACAGCCTCGCCGACGCCGGGCACCTCGATCAGCGAATGCCAAGGCGCGGCAACAACTTTGGCGAAGGATCCGAATCTGCAGATCAACGCCTTCGCAATCGGCTTCACGTCGCGCCGCGGGATCGAGCGGAACAGCACAGAGCATCAGGCCCGGCTGTCAGGAAACGCTCGCGCAGCCGGTCGCGGTGCCCGAGATCATGCGGGTCCGGAGCGCGATCAGATGCCATCGCGGCAGGTCGGCACGGGATCAGCCCTGCTTGCAGAGTGGATAGTCAAGCCCGGCAGGAGACAGCGTGAAAATCTCGA
>JAPLOV010000136.1:0-1600 GCA_026400565.1 Hyphomicrobiales bacterium
GCCCGAGCATGCGACCATGCCTGTGTCGGGTTCGAGGCCGTTCGGTGACAAAGACTGTGCCTGGACTGTGCCTGAGCAGGTTGCGTCAGCGACATTGACATGTTTTCGATGGCGGCTAGTCTCCGTCGCAAGGCAAGGCAAGGCAAGACGTCGCTCAAGCGGCGCGGGCGGCAGATGTCGCGCAGGGAGAGCGTCGGCGATGCAAGGAGCAGGGGCGATTGGCGTCGCGGCAAAGGCGCTGGCGCGAGCCGAGGCGCAGGCGGCCTCCCCTGCGGTGTCGCTCGCCGGCATCGACATCACCTTCAATCTCAAGGATGGCGGGCGCTATCAGGCGGTCAGCCAGATCAACCTTGATGTGGCACCGGGCGAGTTCGTGGCCGTGGTCGGCCCCACTGGCTGCGGCAAGTCGACCCTTCTCAACGCCGCGGCAGGATTGTTGCTGCCAAGCGCCGGCAAGGTCGGGATCCTCGGCGAGCCGCTCCGGGGCCTCAACCTGCAGGCCGGCTACCTGTTCCAGCTCGACGCCCTGATGCCGTGGAAGACGGCGTTGCAGAACGTGGCTGTGGCGCTGGAATCGCAGGGCGTTGCCGGCAAGGAGGCCGATGAGCGGGCGCGGGCCTGGCTGGCGCGGGTCGGCCTCAGGGCCTTCACCGACCGCTATCCCCACATGCTGTCCGGCGGGCAGAAAAAGCGCGTCGCGCTGGCGCAGGTGCTGATCCGTGATCCGAAGATCCTGCTGATGGATGAGCCCTTCGGCCCGCTCGATGCGCAGACGCGGCAGATCATGGGCAATCTCCTGCTCGATCTGTGGTCGAAGGATCGAAAGGCCGTGATGTTTGTCACGCATGATCTGGAGGAGGCGATTTCGCTGTCCGACCGGGTCGTGGTGATGTCGGCCGGGCCCTCCGCCGGCATCGTCGGCGATTACAGGGTCGCGCTGAAGCGGCCGCGCGACATCGCCGACATCCGGCTCGACAAGGATTTCCACGAGATCCACCGGCAGATCTGGCAGACGCTGAAGGTCGAGGTGCAGAAGGCCTATGCCGCCGGCGAGGGCAAGGACATGGTGGCCGATGGCAGCCATGCGGGGGTTGGGCGATGAACGGCAGCCATTCCCGTTTCAAGATCACCTTTCTGCAGGTGCTGGTCGCCATGGCGTTCCTGCTGAGCTGGCACATCGCCACCACCACGCCGCTGTTCGCCGAGCCGAAGAAGATGCAGTTCTTCTTCTCGACGCCCATCGATGTGCTGGCCCGGACCTGGAGGCAGTTGATTGGTGGCGAGATCTGGTATCACCTCGGCATCACGCTGACCGAGACCGTCCTCGCCTTTGTCTTCGGGGCCACGGGCGGTGTGCTCTGCGGCTTCCTGTTCGCCCGCAAGGAACTGCTGTCAGCGGTGTTCGACCCCTACATCAAGGCGGCGAATGCCCTGCCGCGCGTGGTGCTGGCACCGATCTTCGCGCTCTGGTTCGGGCTGGGCATCTGGTCGAAGGTGGCGCTCGGCTTCACGCTGGTGTTCTTCATCGTGTTCTTCAACGTCTATCAGGGCGTGCGCGAGGTCTCGCAGACCGTGCTGGCCAATGCCCGCATGCTGGGCA
>JAPLOV010000136.1:1623-5503 GCA_026400565.1 Hyphomicrobiales bacterium
CTGGCCGGCAGCCATGACCTGGATGTTCTCGTCGCTGCACACCTCTGTGGGTTTTCCGCTGGTGGGCGCCGTCGTGGGCGAGTATCTCGGCTCGTCGGCGGGGCTTGGCTACAAGATCCATGAGGCCGAAAGCGTGTTCGATGTCACTGGCGTGTTCTCGGGCATGCTGATCCTGACCATCTTCGTGATCATCCTCGACACCCTCGTCACGATGATCGAAAATCGTCTGCTGGTCTGGCGACCGGGGCAGGCTTCGACGAGCGCCAATGGCTGATCGCCTGGGGCGCGCGGACCCATCACAACAAGAGGCAAAACGGCTTCACACGGAGGAAACAGCATGAGCATTCAACGCAGAACCGTTCTCGCCGGGCTTGGTGCCGGCATCGGCGCAGCCGGCTTGTCGGGACTTTCCATGCCGGCACTGGCCCAGCGTGCGCCGGAAAAGAGCAAGGTCGTGCTCGGGGTCGGCGGCCGCGCGCTGCTGTATTACCTGCCGCTGGCGATCGCCGACCGGCGCGGGCTGTTCAAGGCCGAGGGGCTCGATGTCGAGATCAACGACTTCGCCGGCGGGGCGCGTTCCTTGCAGGCTCTGGTCGGCGGCTCGGTCGATGTGGTGGCAGGTGCCTATGAGCACACGATTCGCATGCAGGCCAAGGCGCAGGACATCCGCGCGGTGGTCGAGCTTGGCCGCTTTCCCGGCATCGTCATCGCCGTGCGCAAGGCTCTCGCCGACAAGGTCAAGACCGTCGCCGATCTCAAGGGCCTGAAGCTGGGCGTCACTGCGCCGGGCTCATCGACCGCGCTGACCGTGCAGTTCGCCATGGTCAAGGCGGGGCTCAAGGCCACTGACGCACCGATCATCGGCATTGGCGGCGGCGCAAGCGCGGTTGCGGCCGTCATCCAGGGCCAGGTCGACGCGATCTCGCATCTTGATCCGGTGATCTCGAAGCTGGAGGCCGATGGCCTGATCACGACGCTGATCGACACCCGTACCGAAGCCGGCACGCGGGCGCTGTTCGGCGGCTCCAATCCGGCGGCGGTGATCTACTCGCGGCAGGATTTCATCGAGAAGAACCCCGAAACCACGCAGCGCATCGTCAATGCCTGCGTCAAGGCGCTGAAATGGCTGGAGACCGCCACGCCCGAGCAGGTGGCCGACACGGTGCCAACCGAGTATCATCTCGGCGACCGGGCGGTCTATCTGCAAGCCGTCGCCAAGCTCAAGGAGAGCTAGTCGCGCACCGGCATCGTCGCCGAAAGCGGCATGAAGAGCATGCTGGAGGTGTTGAAGACGCTCGACCCTGAACTCACCAATGCCACTGTGGACCTGAACAAGACCTTCACCCCGCAGTTCGCGCAGAAGGCCGGGGCCTGAGATCGGCACAGCCGCCGCGCTGGATGGCCCTGATCTTGCCGGGGTCTCATCAGCGCGGCGCTGTTGTGGCATCACATCTTTTCGCTGGAGGTTGTCAGCTCCCGCGGTCAGGATGGAATGGCTCCGGCCTGCATGCCCCGGGCCGGACCCAGACACAGCCTCACCATGAACATCCTCTCGATCCAGTCCCATGTCGCCTACGGTCATGTCGGCAATGCCTCGGCGGTGTTTCCGATGCAGCGGCTGGGTTGTGAGGTCTGGCCGATCCACACCGTGCAGTTTTCCAACCACACCGGCTACGGCGCGTGGAAAGGCCGGGTCTTCGATGGCTCCATGATCGACGAGATCATGGACGGCATCGCCGACCGGGGTGTCCTGCCCAGCTGCGGGGGCGTGATTTCCGGCTATATGGGCTCATCGGATATCGGCCACGCCATCCTGTCGGCGGTGGCGCGGGTCAAGGCTGCTAACCGTGCCGCGCTCTATGCCTGCGATCCTGTCATCGGCGATGTCGGTCGCGGCATCTTCGTGCGTCCCGGCATCCCCGAGTTCATGCGGGACAGGGCGGTGCCGATGGCCAACCTCGTGACACCGAACCAGTTCGAGCTTGAGTACCTGGCAGGCCTGCCGGTCTCGACGCTTGCCGAGGCCAAGCAGGCGGTTGCGGCCCTTCAGCGGTGTGGGCCGGAGGTGGTGCTGCTGACCTCCATGGTCACGTCCGAGACCCCGCCGGACAGCATCGACATGATGGCAGCCGACGGCAGCGGGGCGTGGCTGGTGCGCACGCCCAAGCTCGGTATCAGCGTCAACGGTGCCGGCGATGCGATCATGGCGCTGTTCTTCGTGCATTTCGCCCGGTCGCGCTCCGCTGCCGAGGCCCTGGGGCAGGCTGCGGCCTCCATCTATGGCCTGCTCAAGCGCACGGCAGAGGCCGGATCGCGCGAGATCCTGACGGTCGCGGCGCAGGACGAGTTCGTCAATCCGAGCCGCCGTTTCCCCGTCGAAGCGGTGTGAGCGGCTGGGCCCTGGTTCGCCAGGCGCTTGCGTGCGGCGAAACACTCCCTATTTTGCAATGCAGCATTCCGTCGTCCGGAAGTGCGTTTCCCAACGGTCAGGACCAAAGCCATGTCACTGCAAGGCCGCAACGCCGTCATCACCGGCTCCACCAGCGGGATCGGGCTTGGCATTGCCAGGGCGCTGGCTCAGGAAGGCTGCAACATCATGCTCAACGGCCTGCCGACGCCTGACTGCGAGGCGATCCGGGCCGATCTGGCGAAGACGAGCGGCGTCACGGTGCTGTTCGATCCGGCCAACATGGCCGTCACGGCCGAGGTCAGGCATCTGGTCAGGCGCGCCGAGAGCGAGCTTGGCAGCGTCGACATCCTGGTCAACAACGCCGGCATCCAGCATGTTTCGCCGATCGAGGACTTCCCCGAAGAGAAGCTCGACCTGCTGATGCGGATCAACTTCTTCTCGGCCTTCCACGCCATTGCCGCGGCCTTGCCTGGCATGAAGGCGCGCAAGTTCGGGCGCATCATCGACGTCACCTCCGCGCACAGCCTTGTCGCTTCGCCGTTCAAGTCGGCCTATGTCGCGTCGAAGCATGCGGTGATGGGGCTGACCAAGACGGTGGCGCTCGAAGTGGCGACGGACGGCATCACCGTCAACAACATCGCGCCGGGCTATGTCTGGACACCGCTGGTCGAACGGCAGATCCCGGACACCATGGCCGCGCGCGGCCTGACCAAGGACCAAGTGATCAACGATGTGCTGCTGAAAGCGCAGCCGACGAAGCGCTTCGTCTCGATTGAGGAGGTCGCGGCCTGCGCCGTCTATCTGGCATCGGATGCGGCAGGCTCGATCACCGGCACCACAATCTCGGTCGATGGCGGCTGGACGGCGGCATGAGCTCGCCCGTCAAGCGCATCTCGCTGGCCCTGCAAGGGGGCGGTGCGCATGGTGCCTTCACCTGGGGTGTGCTCGACCACCTGATCGAGGACGGGCGGCTGGCCTTCGAGGCGATCTCGGGAACAAGTGCCGGTGCCATGAACGCCGTGGTGATGGCGGATGGCTGGCTCAATGGCGGGCCGGACGGAGCGCGCAAGGGCCTTGCGACCTTCTGGCGGGCGATCAGCAGCGACGGCAAGCTGAGTGCGGCGCAACGCACCATCTTCGACAGCTTCTTCACGGCCTCGCCTCTGCGGGGCTTCGGCATCGGCGATTTCTGGCTCGGCTTCTTCAAGCAGTCGGCAAGTCCGTATGATTTCAACCCGCTGAACATCAATCCGCTGAAGGATTTTCTCGAGCGCGAGATCGACTTCGAGCGTGTCAGGGCCTGCAAGCAGTTCAGGCTCTTCATTGCGGCCACCAACGTGGAGACGGGCAAGGGCACAATCTTCGAAGGCAAGGACCTCACGGCCGACCATGTGATGGCTTCGGCCTGCCTGCCGACCGTGTTCCAGGCCGTCGAGATCGATGGCGTGCCCTACTGGGATGGCGGCTACA
>JAPLOV010000146.1 GCA_026400565.1 Hyphomicrobiales bacterium
ATCGCGCTCGGCTTCGTGCTGATCTTCAAGGCGTCGGGCGTGTTCAACTTCGCGCAGGGCATCATGGTGGTGTTCTCGGCGCTGACGCTGGTGGGCTCCTACGAGATCATGACCCAGCGCATGGGCCTGCCGGCCGGGGTCGTCGTCGCGATCCTGGCTCTTTTCATCGCGGTTGCAACCATGTTCGTGCTCGCCTGGCTGGTCGAGCGCATCGTGCTCAGGCCGCTGGTCAACCAGAACGAGATCATCATGCTGATGGCGACGGTCGGGCTGACCTATTTCCTGATCGGCTTCGGCGAATACGTCTTCGGCGGCAACCCCAAGGTGATGATCACCGCCGAACTCGGGCTGCCGACCGGCAATACCCAGTTCAACATCCTCGGCGGGCGGGTCAACATCCAGCATCTGGATGTGGCGGCCGCGGTGATCGCCTCGGTGATGATCGCAGGCCTCGCCTTCTTCTTCCAGTACACCCGCATCGGGCGGGCCCTGCGTGCGGTGGCGGACAGCCACAAGGCGGCGCTGTCGGTCGGCATCTCGCTTAACCAGATCTGGGTCATCGTCTGGTTCACCGCCGGCATCGTGGCGCTGGTCACCGGGATCATGTGGGGTGCGCGCTCGGACGTGTCGTTCGCGTTGGAAATCATCGCGCTGAAAGCCCTGCCGGTGCTGATCCTGGGTGGTTTCACCTCGGTGCCCGGCGCCATCGTCGGCGGCCTGATCATCGGCATCGGCGAGAAGATGGGCGAAGGCTACTGGGGCCCGCTGCTTGGCGGCGGCATCGAGACCTGGCTGGCCTATGTCATCGCGCTCGGCTTCCTGCTGTTCCGTCCGCAAGGGCTGTTCGGCGAGAAGATCATCGAACGCATCTGACCGGAGAAACGCAACGTGTTCTATCGTGAAACCGGCCAGTTCAAGACCAATTATGCCGATGACATGGCGATCTTTCCGATCCGCCAGGACCGGATCGGACTGGCGCTGATCCTCGCCTTCGCCTTCCTCGTGGTGCCGTTCGTCACCAGCGATTTCACGCTCAAGACAATCATGCTGCCGTTTCTGGCGCTGTCGGTTGCGGTGATCGGCCTCAACATCCTGACCGGCTACACGGGCCTGATCAGCCTCGGGTCCGCCGGCTTCATGGGGGTGGGGGCCTATGCCTGCTACAAGCTGACGACGATCTTTCCGGAGGTGAACATCCTCATCTGGATCTTCGTCTCGGGCTTCTTCGCGGCGGCGGTCGGGGTTTTCTTCGGCCTGCCCAGCCTGCGCATCAAGGGGCTTTATCTCGCGGTGGCCACGCTGGCGGCGCAGTTCTTCCTGCAATGGGCCTTCGTGCGCATTCCATGGCTGTTCAACTACAACCCGTCGGGGGCGATCGAGGTGCCTCTGCGCACCCTGTTCGGCGTGCCGATCACGGGGCCGACCGCCTCGCTCGAGGTGAAATACCTGATCTGCCTGTGCTTCGTGGTGGGCATGACCTGGCTGGCATCGAACCTCGTGCACGGGCGCATCGGGCGCTCGTGGATGGCGGTGCGCGACATGGACATCGCTGCCGAACTGATGGGCATCAAGCTGCTGAACGCCAAGCTGATGGCCTTCGCGGTCTCGTCCTTCTACTGCGGGGTCTCGGGGGCGCTGTTCGTGTTCCTCTATCTGGGCGGCGCGGAGGCGGGCACCGAGTTCGCCATCCGGCTGTCCTTCCTGATCCTGTTCGCGGTGATCATCGGCGGAGCGGGCTCGATGATCGGCTCGTTCCTCGGGGCGGGCTTCATCGTGGCGCTGCCGACCATCCTGAAATTCGGGCTGCCGGCCATCGGCATCGCGATCACCGGCGCAACCGCCGAGAAGATCGTGCTGATGATCATCGGCGCGTTGACGATCTATCTCCTGATTGTGGAACCTCACGGTCTGGCCAGGATCTGGCAGATCATGAAGCAGAAACTGCGGGTCTGGCCTTTCCCCTACTAAGGCCTGCCAACAGCAAACCAGGTCCGGGATCTATCGAAACCCGGCCACATCGACGAACAACGGTGAACGGAGGAACGACACCCATGATGTTCAAGAAACTGGCTCTCGGCGCTTCTGTCGCGGCCTCGGTGCTGATGGCGGGCTTTGCCGCCAAGGCGCAGGACGCGATCAACTTCGTGCACAACACCTACCGCACCGGTGCCTTCTCCGGCTCCGGCATCCCGGTCGGTGACGGCGTGCGCGATTATTTCGCCATGCTCAATGCCCGCGACGGCGGCATCGGCGGCGTCAGGATCAACTTCGAGGAGTGCGAGACCGCCTACGACACGCGTCGTTCGGTCGAGTGCTACGAGCAGGGCAAGGCCAAGAACTCGGTGCTCTACGTGCCGTGGTCCACCGGTGCCACGCTGGCGGCGATCCCGCGCGCCCACATCGACAAGATCCCGATCTTCTCGATGGGCTACGGCCTTTCGGCCTCGGCCGTGGGCGAGGTCTTCCCTTGGGTGTTCAACATGCCGATCACCTACTGGGATGGTGCCAACGCCTTCATCCAGCACGTCGCGCAGCAGGAAGGCGGCTTCGACAAGCTCAAGGGCAAGACCATCGGCCTTCTGCACCTCGACGCGCCATTCGGCAAGGAGCCGATCCCGATTCTGGAGACGCTCGCCAAGCAGCACGGCTTCAACCTGAAGCTTTATCCCGTGGCACCCGCCGAAATGCAGAACCAGTCCTCGGTCTGGCTCTCGATCCGGCGTGATCGCACCGACTGGGTCTACAACCAGGGCTGGGGCGCGATGAACCCGACGGCGGTGCGCGAGGCAGCGCGCGGCGGCTTCCCGGTCAACCGGTTGGTCGGCGTGTGGTGGGCTGGCGGGGATGACGACGCACGCCCGGCCGGCGATGCGGCGAAAGGCTACCGCGCCCTGAACTGGCACCAGACCGGTGCCAACTTCCCCGTCATCCAGGACATCATCAAGCATGTCGTGGACAGGGGGCAGTCGCTGTCGCCGAAGGAGAAGGTCGGCGAGAACCTCTACAACCGTGGTGTCTACCAGGGCATCCTGATCGCCGAAGCGATCCGCAACGCACAGGCCATCACCGGCAAGAAGGTGATCACCGGCGAGGACATGCGCAGGGGCTTCGAAGCGCTCAACATGACCGAAGCCCGCTGGGCTGCCAACGGCGCTTCCGGCTTCGCCTCGCCGGTCCGCGTCACCTGCTCGGATCACAACAGCCAGTCGGCTGTCTACGTGATGGAGTGGGACGGCAAGGCCTGGCAGCGCCAGTCGGCCGATA
>JAPLOV010000013.1 GCA_026400565.1 Hyphomicrobiales bacterium
CCGCGCAGCACAAGGAAAAGACAGTCTCAAGGTCCGCAGAAAGGCCGCAGCCTGGGATCACAACTACCTCAAGGCTCTCATCACAAGGACCGCTCAATGACCTTCAAGCGATTCCCCTGCCGCTGAAGCCCGTGCCACCGGCCTGCTTGCGGCCAAGCGCCGCGCCTTGTGGTCTGGCCCCGCCATGACCACGTACATGAAAAGTCAAACATCCAAGAAAGGTAGGCGCCACATGAACCCCGTGGTTAAGCCCTCTGCCCTCGTCGTTTCGCCAGCGGTTGCAGCGTCAGCGCAAGTCAGCGCGTCGGCACACATGGCCTCCCAGACCGACCAGTTCCTTCTGCGCCAGCCAACGCGCGAGGAGGCCGAAGCCGCCGTGCGCACGCTCATCCTGTGGGCTGGCGACGATCCGTCCCGCGAGGGCCTGCTCGACACGCCCAAGCGCGTGACCAAGGCCTTCAAGGAATTCTACAGGGGCTATGACGAAGACGCCCATGACATTCTCGACCGCGTGTTCGAGGAGGTCGATGGTTATTCGGACATCGTGCTGGTGCGCGACATTCCCTTCTATTCGCACTGCGAACACCATCTGGTGCCCTTCGTCGGCAAGGCGCACATCGCCTATTATCCGTCCAAGGGCGTTGTCGGCCTTTCCAAGCTGGCCCGTGTCGTCGATACCTATGCCCGACGCATGCAGACGCAGGAAACGATGACGGCACAGATTGCCAATGTCATCGACGAGGTCCTGCAGCCACGCGGCGTTGCCGTGCTGATCGAGGCCGAGCATATGTGTATGTCGATGCGCGGCGTGCAGAAGCATGGTTCATCGACCATCACCACCCAGTATCGCGGCGTGTTCGAGAAGGAGCCCGCCGAGCAGGTCAAGTTCTTCACCATGGTGAAGTCTCCGTCCCTGCGCATGGCCCTGTGAGCGCGGACTGACGCGCCGTCGCGGCTTTGACGCAACGGGACGGCATCGCTAACGTCCCGACGCGCCGGAAACGGCGCGTTTCTGCATGGGACGAGGGCCGGCCGCGTGAACAGCTTTTCAACAGCACCGAGCAAGCAGATGCTCGAGGAGGGCCTCGTGCTGGCCCCAAGGTTCGATGCAGCGGGCCTGATCACCTGCGTCACCACCGAGGCCGACAGCGGCGAGGTGCTGATGGTGGCGCACATGAATGCCGCAGCCCTGTCACGCACGATCGAGAGCGGGGAAGCCTGGTACTGGTCACGCTCGCGCCAGGCGCTCTGGCACAAGGGCGACACCTCGGGCCAGATCCAGACAGTGATCGAGATGCGGATCGATTGCGATCAGGACGCGATCTGGCTCAGGGTCAAGGTCGCGGGCGATGGCGGCTGCTGCCATACGGGACGGCGAAGCTGCTTTTACAGGCTCCAGCCGACGGCACCCGGCGAAGTCGTCTTGCGTCCGCTGGTCATCTGCGGCTGAAGGGCCGGCGGGTGAACGGGACATCTTCCTTTCGCGCCGCAATGAAACAGACACCATATCGTCAAATGCCGCCGCTATCAGCGACAGCGGAAGCGGCGCGTTAATGGCCTGTCGTGCATTTGGCGCGATTCTGACAGCATTCCGTCAGTTCGGGGGAACGATGCCATGCTGTGGGACAGGATTGCGCGCCGCGCCTTCGGGCTTGGAGGGGGCGGAGACACCATGAACATCGAGACAGTCGGTCGCCAGGAAGCGCCCGTGGACAGGGCGAGGCTCGGTCTCGCGCTGGGGGGTGGCGCAGCGCGGGGCTGGGCGCATATCGGCGTGCTCAAGACGCTGGCAAAGGCCGGGATCAGACCCGACGTGATTGCCGGTACATCGATCGGCTCGCTGGTGGGCGGTGTCTTTGCGGCAGGCCGCCTTCAGGATCTGGAGGACTGGGCGCGCTCGCTGACCAAGCGCCGCATGGTCGGGCTGATGGACTTCCACATCGGCGGCTCGGGACTGATCTCGGGCGAGCGCCTCAAGCGCCTGCTCGGCACCGAATTGATGGACATCAAGATCGAGGAATTGCCGGTCAACTATGCCGCCATCGCGACCGAACTCGGCACCGGCCATGAAATCTGGCTGACCCACGGCTTGCTGGTCGATGCGATGCGCGCCTCCTATGCGCTGCCCGGCGTGTTTGACCCGGTCAAGCTCGGCGGCCGCTGGCTGATGGACGGGGCCATGGTCAACCCGATCCCGGTCTCCGCTGCGCGCGCTCTCGGGGCGGATGTGGTGATCTGTGTCAACCTCAACGGCGATGCCGGCGGCCGTGGCACCATCATCCAGTCACACCGGGCTGACCGTGACGACACGTCCATGACCCCGGAACTGGATGTGCGCCCCTCGCCAACATGGCTGTCCTCGATCTCGGGTGCGGCCCAGCGCGTGCGCTCGCTGGTGGGCCGCGCGCAGGATGACAACCCGGCACCGGGACTGGTTGGCGTGATGATCGATGCCTTCAACATCACGCAGGACCGGATTTCGCGCTCGCGCCTGGCCGGCGATCCGCCCGATGCGATGATCTCGCCCCGCCTTGGCAAAATAGGCCTGTTCGATTTCCACCGCGCGGCGGAGATCATCGAACAGGGCGAGATAGCAGCGGAGCGGGCCATCGACGACATCACCGCCGCCATCGCGGCCTGTCCGGTGCTGCGCTGACAGCCTCTCAGGCCATGGCGATGTAATCGCGCATCGCGCGCGTTTCGGCCTCGATCTTCTCGATGTGGCGCTTGACCACGTCACCGATCGAAATGATCCCGGTGAGCCGTCCTCCCTGCACCACGGGCAAGTGGCGGAACTTGCCGATGGTCATCACTTCCATGGCGGTTTCAATGGTGGACTCTTCGGTGCAGGTCATGACCTTGGCCGTCATCCGGCGTGAGACCGGCTCGACCAGAGCCTCGGGCCCTGCTTCCGAAACAGCACGCACGATGTCTCGCTCGGACAGGATGCCCAGCACCGCGCCATCCGCGCCGGTCACGACGGCAGCTCCGATGCGACGGTCCGACAGGATGCGGGCGGCCTCCGCCAGGGTGCGGTGCGGCTGGATGGTCTGAACATCGCGGCCCTTCTCGGCCAGAATACTGGCAACACTCATCGTCAATTCCTCCTGTGGCTGGCACCGTTGAAACCGGAGCGCTTGTCCTGCGTGGCGTTTATGGCGACCACGTCAGCAGTCTGCGACGAAAGTCGCATGCCCCGCAAGCCATACCTGAGCGCCGCAAGCCGGGCCGGTGCGCTGCAAGCATCCCTGAACGGGGCAGTCAGGTCGGCTCCAGAGCCTGCCGGCCATGGCGGTCCAGCAGCGGAAACAGCAACAGGCCGGCCAGAAAGCCGCCGATGTGCGCCTCCCAGGCAATTGACTGCTCGGCGTCGCCAAGCGGCACCACGCCAGCCCCGAACAGCCAGTTGCTGACAAACCAGACGATGACGAAGATCATTGTCTGGCGATTGCCGAGCATGCCGGGCAGCGTCAGCGCCGGCAGCGCGCGCACCACGGCGTCCTGCCCCATCGCGCCGAGGCGGGTTCCGCTGGAAAACACGAACCGCGCCGCTGCCCCTGTGGCAGCGGAGACGCCCGCCGAAGCCCCGACCAGCGGCACAACATCCGCTGCATGGATGGCAATGTGCGCGAAAGCGCCGCCCACCGTGCCGATCACGATCAGCAGCAGGAAGCCGCCCGGCCCGAGCCGCCGCGCCAGCGGACTGCCAAAGATCGCAAGCCACAGGCTGTTCATCACGATGTGGGATGTGCCCGAATGCAGCAGGCCGTAGCTGAGCAGGCTCCACCAGCGCGGCCCGCCACCATCCAGAAAATAGCGCGCCACGGCCATGCGCTCAGCAGACTGGCGGGCATCAAGCCCGCTCAGGGCCTCCTGCACGATCCGCGCCTGATCTAGCCAGCCGAACTCGAGCGCAAAGCGTGCCGGCACCACCGCCATCTCGGCGAGGATGCCGAGATCGCTTTCGAAGGGAAGGACAAGTCGCCACAGATGCACGGCCACCAGAACGGCGATGACGGCCAGCACAACGCGGGGCAGATTGAAGATGGGCTCGCGGGGAGGCGCAGGCCCGGACATGGCCGGATCACTCATGGGGACACGATTGCCCATGACGACCGGCACCGCAAGTCATCGCCGACCCTGCGATGGCCGCGGGCAAAAAAAGGGGGAAGCTGCGTTGCCGCAACCTCCCCGTTTGACGATTGCCTGAGCCGGTTGGGTCCCCTTGCGAAGCCCGGCCACGACCACCGCCACCCTTGAGTGTGCCCGGCGCCGTGCGAAGGAGTGAGGTCCGCAGCGCCAAGAATCCGTGTGATTCTGTGATCCCATCCGTGCACCGGATTGGCAACGGCTACCGATTGTTAAGGTTAACAAAAGGTTAGCAGCGCGGGCCGGCCCGAATGGCATAAGCATCGCGTCTGGACGCCGAAGAACCCGAGCAGGCCCCGCGCCCTGTGCCAGTCCGGCACGAAACTGGCGCAACCGGGACCGGCGAGGGACCATCGCGACTGTCGCCAAGCCTGTTTGGACCCAAGATGAAGACCCAGAGCACAACATTGCTTTTTCAGTATTGGGACAGCCTTCGCGGCTCGCGCAGCGCCCCCGAACGCGGCGAGATCGAGCCCGGCGCGGTACGCCATGCGTTGCTCGACACCTTCATCCTGGAGAACACCCGCGAGGAACTGAGTTTCCGGTTGGCCGGAACACGCATGTGCGCACTGTTCGGTGGCGAGTTGAAGGACCAATCCTTCGCCTCGCTCTGGACTGACACAGCCACCCGCATCGAGGTGCTGCGCATGGTCGACGCGGTGATGGACGAAGCGGCCGGTGCGGTCATGGGACTCGCGTTCGAGAGCAGCCGTGGAGCGACGGCTGATTTCGAAATGGTAGTCCTGCCGCTGCGTCATCATGGCAAGACCCATGCCCGCGTGCTGGGCGCACTGGCACCGGTCACGGCTCCGCCCTGGCTCGGCAGCGATCCCGTTACGCGGATCGAGATCCGTTCGATGCGAATTATCTGGCCGTCTGGACTTCCCCGCGCCGGATCCGGTCCGGACGAACGGCGTGCACGCTTCACGGTGGTGACGGGCGGCAGGGCTTGATCAGCAGTGACTTGCCAGTGCCACATGCGCAGATCAGCAAAAATGTGGATTACCTTTGACCAAACATCGCCCCGTGTAAGGCATGGTTAACCAGGCGCACCCTAGGATGATCTGGTAGAACTCCCTGAAACAGCGCGGTCGATGTCAGCAGCCCCCCAACTTGCG
Organism: Hyphomicrobiales bacterium; assembly: GCA_026400565.1. GTDB lineage: Bacteria > Pseudomonadota > Alphaproteobacteria > Rhizobiales > Beijerinckiaceae > Allobosea. The sequence continues at coordinate 5,268 of JAPLOV010000013.1, forward strand.
TCCAGACCGATTGAACGCCGCAGGCATGCGCGCGTGAAGGTCGCGTTGCTCGGTCGCTACATGCTGTCGAATCGCACGGAGTTTCCCTGCCAGAGCATCGACATGTCGGTGGGCGGACTGGCCATCACCGCCCCGGTGAAGGGCAGGATCGGCGAGCGGGTGATTGTCTATCTCGAACACATCGGCCGGATTGAGGGCGATATTGCCCGGCATACGGCAGATGGCTTCGGGATGACCGTGATTGCCACCAGCCGCAAACGCGAGAAGATGGCCGCGCAACTGACCTGGCTGGCCAACCGGGCCGCGCTCGGCCTTCCCGAAGACCGCCGCCATGACCGGGTGCAGCCCAAAGCGACGCGCATCGTGCTCACGCTGTCGGACGGCACGGAAGTTCCGGTCAAGATGCTCGACATGTCCCTGTCCGGTGCCGCCTTCAGCGCCGACGTCAAGCTGTTGATCACCGACCCGGTCATCCTCGGCAAGACCCAGGCAAAAGTGGTCCGCAAGTTCGAGGGCGGTTACGCGGTCGAGTTCCAGAAGGCCTTCGCGGTCGACAGCATCGAACAGATCGAGCTTTAGCGGGCTGCGCACGATAAGCCCTGCCGTCAGGGCGAGCGCAGCGAAGCCATCCATGAACACTCAGCAGGCCTTTGCGGTCTCAGCTCCCGCAAGCGAGCCAGGCCTTGCGTCCCACTGATCCCTGCCTCACGCCATGCTATCGGCCGCCGCTCACGTCGATGATGGCTCCGGTCGTGTAGCTCGAGGCGTCGGACAGCAGGAACATCACCGTCTCGGCGATTTCCGTGGGCAGACCGACGCGCTGCATCGGGATGTTCGGGCGGATGCGCTCGACCCGGTCGGCATCGCCGGTGCTGCGGGCGTGGATGTCCGTGGCAATCAGGCCGGGGGACACCGCATTGACGCGCACCCCGTCCATCGCCAGTTCCTTGGCAAGGCCCAGCGTGAACGCATCGATCGCGCCTTTCGAGGCCGCGTACCAGACATACTCGCCCGGACTGCCGATCCGCGCTGCGACCGACGAGATGTTGACAATGCTGCCCCCTGCCCCGCCATGGCGCATGGCCATGCGCCGCGCGGCC
>JAPLOV010000225.1 GCA_026400565.1 Hyphomicrobiales bacterium
AAGCGCTTGAGCAGCCGAAAGATTCACAACCAGTTAACCATGTCCGGGGCAGTGTCGTGGTGTAACTGATGTTGCAATTTGGCGGCCTGGAGGCAAGCGTTGCAGACCGATCTCGACAAGGTGCTGATTAATGTCAGCGTGATCCTCGGCCAGACGATCATGCCGGTGCACAAACTGCTCCGCATGGGCCGCGGCGCCGTTGTCGAACTGGCAGCAGGCGAATCCGATCAGGTCGAGGTCGTGGCCAACGGGCAGGTCTTTGCCATGGGCCAGGTCATCGTCGCCGGAACCCGCATCCAGGTCGCGATCACGGAACTGCTGAAGCGGCCCCGGATCATCCGCGAGGCCTTGCGTGCCGACAACGAGCCGGAGCTGGAGCCGGAGCCGGAAGCGGCAGCGGCCTGATCGCCGTCTTGCCAGTGTGATCGTTTCAGCAATGCGTGACACGGGTTCCCTGCTTTGCCGGTCAACCCACTGCCGAAAGCCGGTTTTCGTGCTTGTGGCGTCCGGCCCGATTTGCTAAGCCCCCTGACGTCGCGCCGGCTTTGAGCCGATGCGGCACTTCGCGGCCATGGCGGAATTGGTAGACGCGCTAGCGTGAGGTGCTGGTTGGGAGACTAGTGGAGGTTCGAGTCCTCTTGGCCGCACCATTTCAGAGTGAAAGCTCCCCGAACGGCGACCTGCAACGGTCGCCGTTCGCGTTTCTAGCGCCGGCCGGCGATCAAGGGTTCTGTATACGAACGCCAGTTGCTAGGCGCGGCAGCCAGCGGCGGCGCGAGCGAACCCGGCTTCAGGTCAACGACACGGTATCCACCCGCGCAAAGCGCAGCGAGGAAGGCCGGGAACATCTGCGCCGTCTGTCCGACCACATCGTGCAGCAGGATGATTCCCCTCCCCTTGCGGTTAAGGCGGCTCATCAGCAATGAGAGCTGACGGTCCGGGCTCATGGGCGTCCAGTCGCTGGCCCACAGATCGGAGCCGAAGACGGCAAAGTTGCGTTCGGCCAGCCAGCCGTCGAGCGCTGCTGTGTTTGCAAAACCGGGATAGCGGAAAAACGGTGTCGCCACGCCGGTCTGCGTCAGGCCTGCGGCGTCCTGCACGGCCCTGATTCCATCCTCGATCTCGCGCGTGCCGATCTCGAACGAGCGCTGCCGCAAGGTCCAGGGATGGGTCATGGTGTGGTGGGCGAGCGTGTGCCCCTCCGCTGCCATACGCCGCACCAGAGCCGGATGAGCGGTGGCATTGCGCCCGATCAGGAAGAAGGTTGCCCGCGCGCCATGGAGCTTGAGGGCGTCGAGGACACGCCCGGTCGGGCCGGGCAAGGGACCGTCATCCAGTGTCAGCACCACTTCGCGGTCAGCGAGGTCCAGCGTGCGCGGATGGCTCTGGGTGCGTGAGGCCGCTGGCCCGGCCAACGCCAATGTGCCCACGCTGGCCAAAACCTGCCGCCGACTTGGCGCAGCAACAGCGCCAGCCGTGCCCGACGCCACATCTGGTGAGCAAGCATGGCGTACCATAATGGAGCGCTCGCCTCGTTCCGTGTTCCTGGCTCGCATCAATGGTGTATCCTTCAAGCCCTTGGGAGGCAGCAGGGAACCCGGCGCGATGGCCACCTTCGCGTCGCCGTGCTTTCTGGCGTTGTCATTCATGGCAGCGTTTGACACAAGACCAAAACACCTCCCCTCGAACCTGGAATGCCGATGCCCGACGCGCGCGCCGATGTCCTCGATCCGACGGTCGAGAAGGCCTTCAGAGATGATGACGGCGAGGTCAATCCGGCATTTGTCGCGTTGGTGGCCAAGCTTGTGGCCGCCGGCGACCATGATGGTCTGGTGGCTGCCGCAGGCGACCTGCACGAGGCAGACCTTGGTGGGCTGATCGAGGCGCTGGAAGCCGAGGACCGGCCCAAGCTGATCGAGATCCTGGGCAAGGACTTCGACTTTACGGCGCTGACCGAGGTCGACGACGCGGTGCGCGAAGAGATCCTTGAGGAACTCGAGCCTGAGACCGTCGCGGAAGGTATGCGCGATCTCGATTCCGATGACGCCGTCTATATCCTTGAGGATATGGACGAGGCCGACAAGGCCGAGATCCTCGACAAGTTACCGGCCAGCGAACGCATCGCACTGCAAAAGAGCCTCGACTACCCCGACGATTCCGCAGGCCGGCGGATGCAGACAGAGGTCATCGCCGTGCCAACCTTCTGGACCGTCGGACAAACCATCGACTTCATGCGCGACACGCACGACCTGCCCGATACGTTCTATGAAATCTACGTTGTCGACCCAGCCCATCACTTCAAGGGCACGGTGGCGCTCGACAAGCTGCTGCGATCGAAAAGGCCGGTCCGGATTTCCGCGCTGGCCGACCCCGAGCGCAAGACGGTGGCGGCGACCGACGATCTGACCGATGTGGCGCAAATGTTCAAGCGCTACAATTTCGTCTCCGCACCCGTGGTGGACGAAGCCGAGCGGCTGGTCGGTGTGATGACCATCGACGACATCGTCGACATCCTTGAGGGAGAAGCGGATGACGAGATCAAGGCGCTGGGCGGCGTCAAGGGCGACGAGGAGTTATCCGACACCGTGCCCGCGATCGCGCGCAGCCGGTTCCAGTGGCTGTTCATCAACCTGCTGACGGCCTTCTTCGCAGCCAGCGTGATGAAGCTGTTCTCGGGCAGCCTCGAAAAAATGGTGGCGCTCGCCGTGCTGGCCCCTGTCGTGGCCAGCCAGGGCGGCAATGCCGCCACGCAGACCATGACGGTGGCCGTGCGCGCGCTGGCAACCGGCGAATTGGGCAACTGGAACATGAGCCGTTTCATGACGCGCGAATTGACGGTTTCCCTGATCAACGGGGCCGCTTTCGCGCTGATCACGGGCGTTGTTGCAGCCGTCTGGTTCGGTAATCAAGGACTTGGACTGGTGATCGGCCTTGCCATCATCGTCAACCTGTTCGCGGCGGCGCTGGCCGGGGCTGCGATTCCCATCGCCCTCGACAAGCTTGGCATCGATCCGGCGGTCTCATCCGGAACCTTTGTGACCACGGTCACGGATGTGGTCGGCTTCTTCGCCTTTCTCGGCATCGCCACGTTGTGGTTCAGCCTTTGAGGCTGGGTGTGAAGAAATCGAAGATGCCGATGATCAGCACCAGCGTCGTATCCTTGAACATGCCGATGAAGGTATTGACCTGCGCCGGAATGGTGATCTTCAGCGCCTGCGGCAGCACGATCAGCCGCATCTTCTGGCTGTAATTCAGACCAATTGAATCGGCACCTTCGTATTGCCCCTTCGGGATGGCCTGAAGGCCGCCCCGGAAGACCTCCGCCATGTAGGCGGCAGCAAACATGATGAAGGCGATCTGGGCACGGATCAGACGATCCAGTTCCACACCGGTCGGCATGAAAAGCGGCACGATGAAGGTGGCGATGAACAGCAGCGAAATCAGCGGCACCCCGCGGATGAACTCGATCCAGCAGACACAGACGAGCCGCACGAACGGGCGCTGTGAACGCCGCCCGAGAGCCAGCACGATCCCGATCGGATAGGCCAGCGCGGCACCAAACACGGCAAGGAAGATCGTGACCAGCCAGCCGCCCCAGAGTCGCGTCGGCACCGGATCAAGCCCCGGAACAGGAATGCCGAGCACCTGCCCGCCCATCAGCCCCCACATCACGGCCAGTGCCGCGATCCAAGCATAAATGAGTTTGCCGCTCCAGAAGCGCTGCTGCACCGAGATCGCCACCATGCCGGCAAACAGGGCCAGCACCAGCCCCGGCCGCCAGCGCAGTTCGAACGGATAGAGCCCGAACACCGAGAACAAGAACTTCTCGCGGATAAAGGACCAGCAGGCTCCGCCCGCCTCGCGGCAGGTTGTGGCGTTGCCTGTCCAGGTCGCCTTGAGAAGCGCCCAGTTGAGCAGCGGGGGCAGCAGCCAGACCAGCACCAGGATGCAGCCGATGGTGATGGCAGCATTGGCCGGGGTGCCGAAATAGGTGCGGGCGACGCGCCGGGAGAGGCTCAGCCGCACATCATCCGGCGGCGGCATCTGGGGCAGCGTTTCTCCACGTACGAACGACAGGGCGCGCGCAGTCGTCGGTGTCGATATCGGCGCGTTCATCTCAGCGCTCCATGATCGCGACACGCGCGTTGTACCAGTTCATGAACGCGGAGGTCAGCAGAGAGATGGTCAGGTAGATCGATGCAAAGACGAGAATGGCCTCAACCGCCCTGCCCGTCTGGTTCATGGTGGTGTTAGAGATGTGGACCAGATCCGGATAGCCGATCGCCACCGCCAGCGACGAATTCTTCGTCAGGTTGAGGTACTGGCTGGTCAGCGGCGGAATGATCACGCGCAGCGCCTGCGGCAGGATCACCAGCCGCATCAACTGTCCCGATGACAGGCCTAGCGAACGCGCCGCCTCCCATTGTCCCTTGAAGACAGACTGGATGCCGCCGCGCACGATCTCGGCCACAAACGCTGCTGTGTAGAGGACGAGCCCGGCCAGCAGGGCAGCAAATTCAGGCGAGAGTTCGATACCGCCCGAGAAATTGAAGCCTTGCAGGACCGGAATGCTCAACGTGGCCGGGAAGCCCTGAGCAGCTGAAGCAAGAAATGGCAGCCCGAGAATGAGCCCTGCGGCGATGGGCAAGAGGGGCGGTGCACCGCCAGTCGCTTCGCGTCTCCGGGCCAGCATGTGGCTGGCGATGATTGTGCCGATGATGCCGGCGACGAGCGCCCAGATCATGGGCCAGAGTGCCGGTGACCATTCCACCCATGGTACTTTCATACCGCGGTTGGACAGATACATGCCAGGGCCGAAATGCACCGCTTGCCGCGGGCCAGGCAGCGAGTTGATGATGGCATACCAAAGGAACAGCTGAAGCAGCAGCGGGGTGTTGCGCACGACCTCAATGTAGCCCGAAACGAGCCGCGCCAGAAGCGGATTGCTCGACAGCCGCATCACGCCGAGCGCGATGCCGAGAATGGTGGTGACAAAAATGCCCACGACCGCGATGCGGATTGTGTTGATGATACCAACTGCAAGCGCGCGACCGTAGGTGTCTTGCGCGCTAAACGGAATCAGCGATTCCCCAATTGCGAAGTTTGCGGGACGCGACAGGTAATCCCAGCCAAAGACAAGACCCCGTGCCGACATGTTGTCGAGCATGTTGGTCCAGGCTGTCCAGATCACAAAAAGCAGGAAAGTGGCCAGGCCGAACTGCAACACGATGCCGCGCTTGGCAGGATCATTCCAGAAAGGGACTGCCGGCTGCGGACGGCTCTCGAAGGGGCGGTCAGTCATGATGGCGGCGGGTCCTGAATGGATTTATCCACCTTGCGAAAAACGTTCCAAATCGGCTTGCGCCAGCTGGAGCCCGGAAGCCCCGGGCGCGAGGCCCGGGGTCGGATGGTCAGGTCGGCTTCAACGTGCCGGCGGAGCGTAGAGCAGGCCGCCCTTGGTCCAGATGTTGTTCTGGCCGCGCTCGAGACCGAGTGGTGTGCTGGGGCCAAGCCAGCGGTCGAAGATCTCGCCGTAGTTACCATAGGCCTTGATGATCGTGCGGGCCCAGTTCTCGTTGGCCGCGCCGATGGCAGCACCCATCCCAGGCTCGACACCCAGAAGGCGGCGTACGCGCGGATCGGTGTTGGTAGCAGCGAACTGATCGACATTGGCTTTGGTGATGCCGAACTCCTCGGCGTCGATCAGGGCGAACACAGTCCAGGCCACGATGTTGGTCAGCTCTTCATCACCCTGGCGGATGGTCGGGCCGAGCGGCTCCTTGGAAATGCGCTCCGGCAGGATCACATGGTCACGAGGGTTGGTCAGCAGCGTGCGCTGGGCGGCCAGCGCGGCGAAGTCGTTGGTGAAAACGTCGCAACGGCCCTGGTCGTAGGCGCGGCGAAGCTCATCGAGCGCTTCGATCACGACTGGGCGGAAGGTGATGTTGTTCTGGCGGAAGAAGTCCGCGAGGTTCAGTTCGGTCGTCGTGCCGGGCTGCACGCACACGGTTGCGCCATTCAGCTGCTTGGCCGTGGTCACGTTGAGGCGGCGTGGCACCATCACTGCCTGGCCGTCATAGAAAACGATCGCCGGGAAGTTGAAGCGGTTCACGCCAGTATCGCGGGTCAGAGTCCAGGTGGTGTTGTTGGACAGAATGTCCACTTCGCCATTTGTCAGCGCGGGGAACCGCGACTGTGTTGTCACCGGCACGAACTCGACCTTGGTCGGGTCGTTGAAGATCGTGATCGCGACAGAGCGACAGATCTCGGCGTTGAACCCTTCCCAGACGCCCTGAGCATTGGGCACGCCAAAGCCCGGATTGGACGGGCCCTGCACGCCGCAACGCAGAGTCCCGCGCTGCTTGATCTGATCCAGATCGCGGCCTGCCTCGGCCACGGTGGTCCCGAGAAGCATCGCGCCAACGGCTGCGATCCCCATGAGCCAGTTTTTCATTTTTTGCTCCCTCAAGGCCCGGTCGCATGACCGGATAACACGGTGAAATCGCTCTCGCCGAAGACAAGCCAAGGCGAAGCTGGACTCCAGATTGCACACTCGCCAAGCGATTCAAGTGGGCGTGTCACAAAAAATGATGCAAACCATCCAAAAAGTTGAACAATTGCCCGCAGAAGCGGCAACGCGCCAGAAATGAGGCGCGGAAAGCCTGAAAAACAGACGGCGGAATTCCAACTTCACAGAATTTCACTGTTATTTTTCGGCATGTTGGGCATCCGCCCTGCCTGTTGCTCGGCTGGTCGGTCCAACCACAGCAGGGACCGGAGCCGGACCTCAACTCTGTCCGGTCGGACTGCGGAGAGAGGCGCTTTACCGACCGATCAAGCTTCCGTAAACCCAAACGCAATGGTTTGCGTGAGATGAACGGGTTGGCCTTTCGGGACTGCTTTCCAATGGCTGGACACGACGTCTGAAGCCGCCCGGTTGCGGATGTCTCCATATAAGAACCCTCTGCCAAACGCTCTCTTGGCCTGCCTGGAATCCGCGCCCTCCATGCCCCGTCGTCCGCTGTCGCCGATCACCCGCCTGAGTTTCGTGTCGGTCCTGGCCGTGATCGTTGCATCGTGCGGGCTGTCGCCGGACTTCAGCGGCAACTATCCAAGCAAGACGGACGTCAAGCAGCATCCGGGCGTGGTCACGGCGCGGCAGTATCCGGTCCATGGCATCGATGTCTCGAAATGGCAGGCCGAGATCAACTGGGCCGCCGTCAAGGCCGCTGGCACGCGGTTCGCCTTCATCAAGGCCACGGAAGGCGGCGACCACGAAGACGAGCGCTTCCGCCAGAACTGGAATGGTGCCAAGGCCGCCGGCATCCCCGTCGGGGCCTACCATTTCGTGTTCTGGTGTCGCCCGGCCCACGAGCAAGCGCAGTGGTTCGTGCAACACATCCCTCGCGATCCGAACGCCCTGCCACCGGTGCTCGACCTGGAATGGAACGGGCACAGCCGCACCTGCCCGCGCAAGGTTCCGCGGGACGTTGCGCTCGAAAAGGCGCGCATCATGCTGCGCGAGCTTGAGGCGCACACCGGCAAGGTGCCGATCATCTACACCGACATCACCTTCCACAAGGAGGTGCTGGAGGGAGAACGAGAGTTCGATCGCTATCCCTTCTGGTTGCGTTCCGTCGCGGCACGTCCAGAAGAGCGCTATGTTGGGCGACCCTGGGCCTTCTGGCAGTACACAACCACCGGGCGCATTCCCGGCATTCGTGGCGATGTGGACCGCAATGCCTTCTACGGCACCGAACAGGAATTCGCCGGCTGGTTGCGTGGTGACTTCGACATTGCCAGCCGCACCTGGCGGCGTGTCCCGCCGGAAAGCCCTGCTGCGGCGACGCCTGCAACGCGCCCTGCCCCGGCCGAGGCCGCCATCGTCGAGGATTGACGGACGCCAAGATGCAAGGCGGAGCACGGTTCGCGTTCCCATACCTCAGCCGTTAGGGCTTCGTTCACCGTGAGCGCATCTCGATGCATTCTGGAAACCTGCCATTTACCGTGATTGCGCCATGGCTGGAGCAACCGGGAATGTCGACATGGTTGCTTTTGCCTTTGGCCGCCAGGGCCGTCCCCTTGTATCTCTCTCAGCGCTTGTCTGCGCCATGCTGCTATCCGTGCCGGTCGAAGCACGCACGCCCTTTCCCAAGAAGGGCGATGCCGATCCGCACCATGGCGTCCGCGATGCCAAGCAGAAGACCATCCAGGGCATCGATGTGTCTCGCTGGCAGCAGGATATCGATTGGGACCGCGTGAAGAGTGCCGGAACCCGCTTCGCCTTCATCAAGGCCACCGAAGGCGGAGACCTGCTCGACCGGCGTTTCCGCGAGAACTGGGACGGCGCACGCGCCGCCGGCATCCCGCGCGGTGCCTATCATTTCGTGTTCTGGTGCCGCCCCGCGCGTGACCAGATCCGCTGGTTCATCCGCAATGTGCCCAAGGAGCCGCAGGCACTGCCGCCGGTCCTCGATGTCGAATGGAACAACCATTCGAGTTGCGCCAGGACCGAGCCTGCCAAGGCCCGCCAGAAGATGCGCGAGATGCTGCGTGCCTTCGAAGCGCATTATGGCAAGAAGCCGATCATCTACACGGACATCAACTTTCATGCGGACGTGCTGGAAGGCACCATCGAGTTCGATGATTATCCGTTCTGGATCCGGTCCACAGCGGCCCGGCCGGAGAAACGCTACGAGAACCGCCCCTGGGAATTCTGGCAGTTCACCACCACCGGGCGAGTGCCGGGAATCACCGGTGATGTGGACCGCAATGCCTTCTTCGGCAGCGAGAAGCAGTTCACCGACTGGATCGCCGGACGCTATGACATCGGCGCGCGGCGGCCGATGAATGCCAATTCCCGGATCGCGCAGCCTGTTCCCGTCGATCCTGTTCCGCGCCGCCCGGCGCAGGCCTCGGGGGCGGCGACACCACGGCTGTCAATCCCGATGGACCTGCGACCACCGCGCAGCGTGGGCGTGACCGGCAGCATCGTGCGCTCCAGCGAAGGTGAGCAGCGCTAAGACTGATGCAGGCTCGTCGTCAGAGCCAGCGCCGGACCCGCGCCGCATAGGCCGACCATTCCGAACCGAAGCGTGCGGCCAGATGCGCTTCTTCGCGGATGATCGCCATCCGGGAGACTGCCAGCATGAAGGGCGCGATCACCAGCCCATACCACAGCGAGGCATTGACCAGCCCGAGCCCGAACAGCAGCACGGCTTCCGAGAGATAGATCGGGTTTCGGCTGATGTTGAAGGGTGCGGCGGTGATCAGTGCATCGGCGCGCCGGTTTGGCAGCACAGAGGTCTGGTGCTGGCGAAACGCAAGAAAAGCCCACAGCATGAAACCCAGACTGGCAACAATGAGAAGCCAGCCCACCGGGACAAACAAGGCAACGGGGCCGGGCAACAACAAGGGCAGCTCACGGCTTAGCAGATACGCCAAGGCCAGCGCGCCGAGAAACAGGATCGGCGGCCAGGGGATGACGTTTGGCCTATCCTGAAAGGGCGTCATGGCGGCCGCCTTCACAACACGCGGATGATAGCCTCGATCTCGACCGTGATGTTGTTCGGCAAGGAGCCCATGCCGACGGCCGAGCGTGCATGGCGGCCATTCTCGCCGAGGACGGCGACCAGCAGATCGGAGCAGCCGTTGATGACCTTGGGGTGATCGGCGAAGTCCGGCGTGGCGTTGACCATGCCGAGCAGCTTGACCACCTCGACCTTGTCCAGCGAGCCGGCTGCCTGCTTCATGGCGGCCAGAAGCCCGAGGCCGGTGAGCCTGGCATGTTCATAGGCCTGCTCCCAGGTCACGTCGGCGCCCACCTTGCCGGTGTGGTTGCTGCCATCCGGCTTGCGCGGCCCCTGCCCTGACAGGAACACGAGGTCGCCGACGCGTTTGAAGCGGACGTAGTTGGCGATCGGGGCCGGCATCTCGGGCAATGTCAGACCGAGCTTCTTCAGGTTGTCATCTGCGCTCATCAGCGTGTCCTCACGGTCCCTTGCGGAATTTCGACGAGCGCTTGGGATGCCACCAACGGCCCTTGAGCACAACGCCTTCGGAGACGATGCGGCGGTCGCCGATCAGATGTTCGCCCACCACATCGACATAGTCGAAGCGCCCTTCCCGGACCGACAGGATGGTGGCATCGCCCAGCGAACCGGGTTTCAGTGAGCCGTACTCCATGCGCTGGAGGGCGACGGCGGCATTCAGCGTCGACGCCTTGATGACATCGGACAGGCTCATGCCCATGCACAGGAACTTCGACATGGTGGTGACCTGATCGAAGGCCGGCCCTTCGATGCACAGGGTGTGGACATCAGACGAGATCGTGTCCGGCTCAAAACCGTTGGCCAGCATGGCGCGGGCGGTCTTGAAGGCGAACGAGCCGCCGCCATGCCCGACATCGAACAGGACACCGCGCTTGCGCGCGTTCAGCACAGCCTGCCTGACGCTGCCTTGCCCGGTGCAGGGCGCGTTGGGAAACGGGCGGAAGCAATGGGTAATGACATCTCCTGGCCTGAGCATGTCGACCACCTCCTCGTAAGAAGGTGGTGGATGGTCGATGTGGGCCATTAGCGGCATGCCGACTTGCTCGGCCACCTGCAAGGCGGCGCTGAGCGGCGCCGTGCCCTGATCGCCGGACGAGTGCCGACCAACGCGCACCTTGATTCCTACGATGAGGTCACGGTTCTTGTCCGCCACCTCGGCACAATCAGCCGGGGCCATGAGGCGGACGTTCTCGCTTTCGCCGACCATGATCGTCTTCGAGAACCCGAAAATTCCGGCGAATGAAACATGCAGATAGGCCAGGATGCGGGCCTCGGAGCGCTCGATGACATGCTTGCGGAAGCCGGCCCAGTTACCAGGGCCGGCGCTGCCGGTATCCACCGATGTGGTCACGCCGGAGGCACGGCAGAATTCGTCCGCATCAACGCCAAGCGAGGTTCCGCCCCAGTAAACATGGGTGTGCAGATCGATCAGTCCGGGCGAGACGATGTAGCCTGAGACATCGCGGACTTCGGTATCCGGGCCAGTGGCCAGATCCTTGCCGATGGCCGAGACCTTGCCGGCGGTGAACGCGACATCGCGGATGCCGTCGAGGTTCTGCGACGGGTCGAGCACGCGTCCGCCCTTGAGGATCAGATCATGGCTCATGAGGCAATATCCTTAGGTGAGCGCCCGACAAGGGCGCGGTAGACATCAGGGTCGGTGGCGCCTTCCGTGCCGTAGACCACGATGCGCGATGTTGCATCCAACGACAGCGCGGCGCGCATGGCCGCATCCTGCGCGGCCAGCCGGAAACCGGCAAGGCCAGCAACGCCTGATTCCCCGGCCACGATGCCAAGCTCTGCCAGATCGCGCATGGTCGCGACCGCTGCCGCATCGGGAATGGACATGAACGCATCGGCCCCCGGTGAAAGGATATGCCAGGCCAGCAAGGATGGCTCGCCGCAAGCCAGCCCGGCCATCACCGTGTCGAGGTCACCGCCCACCGCCGTCAGGGCTTTGGCTCTGGCACTGGCAAACAGGCATGCCGCTTTGTCGGGCTCGACCACAGTCATCACGGGCCTGTCGGCACCAAATTTTTCCCAGCGATACGAGAGCACGCTGGCGGCGAGGCCGCCGACCCCGCCCTGAACGAAGACATGGCTTGGCCGGACGCCCTCCGCCTCGATCTCCATGGCCAGCACGGCATAGCCCTGCATCACGGCCTTCGGTGTGTCCTCATAGCCCGGCCAGGACGTGTCCGAGACAATGTGCCAGCCATGGTCGGACGCCGCATCGGCAGAGGCGCGCACGCTGTCATCATAGGTGCGGCCTTCGCGCCGGACGTCGGCACCGAAACCTGCAATCGCCGCTGCACGGCCCTCGCTGACGCCCTCATGAACGTAGATCACGGCACGGATTCCAGCCCGCCGCGCGCCCCAGGCCACTGCGCGGCCATGGTTGCCATCCGTGGCACAGGTCACTGTCATGCCTGCAGTACCATGGCGCTCGACCAGCCGCTGCACGGCATAGCCCCCCCCCAAGGCCTTGAAGCTCTTCAGGCCAAAACGGCAACCCTCATCCTTGTAATGCACGGAAGCAACGCCGCAGGCGCTGGCGATGGTTGGCAGGGACAGAAGCGGCGTGGGCCTGTAGCCTTCCCATTGGCTGATGGCGGCCAGCGCCTTAACGCCGCCCGCCATTGACAGGATGGCGCGTTCCTCGGCGCCGTACGGCTTAAGGCGTTGCAGCGCCGGGTTGGGCAGAAACCGGGCCGAGAGTTCGTTGATCGACATGACGACATGGTCATCCACGGGCAGGCGCCCGGTCAACCCGCCTTGGGCGCAGGGACGATCGCGAATATGGAGAGCTGGGATGGGCGCATCGCTGACCACCAGCCGTGCCCACGCGCGTCACGGCTCAGGGTGCGGTTCGCCGGTATTACTGTCGGCCTTGGGGAGCTTGCGCATCAAGGTATCAGGCTGGATCAGCCCGGCGGACATGATGAGCTTGGCCGCTTCCTCGACACTGATCGGCACTTCGATCACGTCCTTGCGCGGCAGGTAGAAGAAGAATCCGGTGGTCGGATTGGGGCTGCACGGCAGAAAAACGCCGACCTGATCATCCGGGCCCGGCAGCCGCTCGGCGATCTCGCTGGCGGCAGGCTTGGAGATGAACACGATCGACCACATGCCCCTGCCCGGATACTCGACCAGACCGACCGTGCGAAACGTGGTGCCGCTGCTGGAGAACACCGTCGAAAAGATCTGCTTCATGCCCTTGTACAGGCCGCTGACCACAGGGGTACGCTCCAGCAGTCCCTCGCCGGCCTCGATCAGGGCGCGACCAACAAGATTGGCTGTGAGGAAGCCAAGCAGCGTCAGACCCAGAAGGGCCACCAGAAGACCAAAGCCGGGGATGGCAAAGGGAAGGTAGCTCTCGGGCAGCCACGTAGCCGGGATCAGCGGCTTGACCCAGCCGTCGGCGAGACTGATGAACCACCAGGTCACGGCCGCCGTGATCGCAAGCGGGCCGGCAATGACGACGCCGGTCAGCAGGTAGCGCCGCAACCGCCCGATGGCGCCGTGCGTGCGGGGGTGCTCGCTGGCAATGTCGTGGATGACCGCACCGACATGCCGGTGATCAGGCGGTTGATCCATCAATCTGTCTCAGCCCCTTGTTGTGCATGCCAGCGGCACCAAGGCCTCGCCGGGATGGAATCAAGGCTGCAAGTGACGGCAACCGCTTGATGGCACAGATGCGAGCGCCGTGCCACTGCCCGCCACGCGTTTGGCGACGCGTCACTCGACGGTGACGGACTTTGCCAGGTTGCGCGGCTGATCGACGTCTTTGCCCATGACCAGCGCCGTATGATAAGCGATAAGCTGGACAGGGATGGCATAGACCATCGCGCTGAACGTCGGGGCCATGGTGGGCATGATGATCGTGGCTTCGGTCGGAATCGTGGTTTCTGCAGCGCCCTTTTCATCGGTGATCAGGATGATGCGTCCGCCTCGGGCCGCGACCTCGTGCATGTTCGAGGCGGTCTTTTCAAACAGATGGTCATGGGGCGCGACCACGATCACAGGCATGTCCTCGTCGATCAGCGCGATCGGGCCATGCTTGAGTTCGCCGGCAGCATAGCCCTCGGCGTGGATGTAGGAGATTTCCTTGAGCTTGAGCGCGCCTTCGAGCGCCAGCGGATAGCTCGTGCCGCGCCCAAGATAGAGCACGTCGCGCGCCTTGCTGAGCTTGTGGGCAAGGCGTTCGATCTGGACCTCGGTCTTGAGCGCCTGTGTCATCAGCCCTGGCAGCATGATCAGCTCACGTACAAGTTCATTTTCGCGCGCCACGCCGATCGTCCCGCGAGCCCGCCCAGCGGCAATCGCGATGCTGGCCAGCGTCACCAGCTTGCAGGTGAAAGCCTTGGTCGAGGCAACACCGATTTCCGGACCTGCCGTAATCGGAGCAACGATGTGGCTTTCACGCGCAATGGTGGATGTTGGAACGTTGACGACCGACAGGATCGTCTGGTTCTGGCTCTTGGCATAGCGCAGCGAGGCCAACGTGTCGGCGGTCTCGCCTGATTGCGACAGGAACATCGCGACACCATTGCGAGGCGCGAGCGGGGGCTCGCGATAGCGGAACTCGGAGGCGACATCGATGTCACATGGAACGCGCGCGAGGGTCTCGAACCAGTAGCGCGCTGTCAGCCCTGCCAGATAGGCGGTGCCGCAGGCGGACATGGAAAGTCGCTCGACCTGGCTCCAATCCAGTGTCTCCTTGAACGGCATCCGGACGCTTGCTGACACCATGTCGATGTAGGTGGTCAGCGTGTGGGTGACGACTTCCGGCTGCTCATGAATCTCCTTCGCCATGAAGTGGCGATGATTGCCCTTGTCGACCAGCGCAGCCCCTGCTGCCACCATCTGCGCGGGGCGCCGCACGACCTTGCCGGCAACATCGCGGAACTCGACATCATTGCGGTGCAGAATCGCCCAGTCACCATCTTCAAGATATGCGATCATGTTGGTGAACGGTGCCAGCGCGAAGGCATCCGAGCCCAGATACATCTCGCCATCGCCAATGCCGACCGCAAGCGGCGGGCCATTGCGCGCACCGATCAGCAGATCTTCTTCGCCGCTGAACAGGAAGGCCAGCGCGAAAGCCCCGCGCAGGCGCGGCAGCACGGCCCCGACCGCCTCGATCGGCTTCAGGCCACGGTTGATCTCGCGGGTCACCAGGTGGGCGACAACCTCGGTGTCCGTCTCGGATTCGAAGCGGTAACCTTCCGCCTCCAGTTCGGCACGGAACTCGGCGAAGTTTTCGATGATGCCGTTGTGGACCACGGCCAGCTTGTCGGTGGCATGTGGATGTGCGTTCGGGACACTCGGGCGGCCATGCGTGGCCCAGCGGGTGTGACCGATGCCGATCAGGCCATTGAGCGGCTCGCGGGACAGCTTCTGCTCAAGGTTGCGGAGCTTGCCTTCGGCGCGCCTGCGGGTGAGTTGGCCATCCTCAAGCGTGGCAACTCCGGCTGAATCGTAGCCGCGATATTCGAGCCGGCGCAAGGCCTCGACGACATCCAGCGCCACAGGGTTCTTGCCGAGAATTCCAACGATGCCGCACATTCCGTCTGATCACCCTTTGCTTGCCGGCAAACCCTGCCAGTCTGTTTGCAGGACAGGGAACGCGGGCGTGCCGCGATCTCGCCGATTGACCGCCCCCAAGCCGGTTTCAGGTAGCCAGCGGTAGCGGCTTCGGTTAGCCTGCACCAATCACAATGAATGACGAGTTGTGAACATTCCCCAACAGAGCGGGGTTAATCTGGCCTTTTCAGGCCTTCGGGAGCGCTTTTTTGCGCGCACGGAACTGGTTGGCCCACCCCGGGATCTCGACTTGCCGCGCCCGCCCGACCGCCAGGGAATCGGCTGCGACATCCTTGGTCACCACCGTGCCGGAGCCCACATAGGCTCCTGCCGCGATGCTGACGGGAGCGACGAGCGATGAGTTGGAGCCGACGAAGGCGCCTTCGCCGATGTTGGTGCGGAACTTGGAGAAGCCGTCATAGTTGCAGGTGATGGTCCCTGCCCCGATGTTGGCCCCCGCTCCCACACTCGCATCGCCGATGTAGCTAAGGTGGCTGACCTTGGCACCGGTTCCCAGGCTTGCGGCCTTGATCTCCACAAAGTTGCCGACCTTGGCCTTTTCTCCGAGATCGGCCCCGGGCCTGAGGCGTGCAAACGGGCCGACGCTGGCCTTACGCCCGACATGCGCGCCTTCCAGATGCGAGCAGGCATGGATCACGGCCTGATCCTCGATGAGGACACCCGGACCAAAGAAAACATTCGGCTCAACGATAACATCACGCCCTAGTTTCGTGTCATGGTTGAAGTAAACCGTGTCTGGTGCCAGCAAGGTTGCACCGGCGCGCATCGCGGCGTCCCTGAGTCGCTTCTGCATGGCCGCTTCGGCGCGCGCCAGTTGCACCCGATCGTTGACGCCCTGCACTTCGTCCTCCAGTGCGACCAGCACCTGCGCCGACAGCCCGAGACCGCGCGCGATCTTCACGGCGTCCGTCAGATAGTATTCCCGCTGGGCATTGTTGTTGACGATACGGGCGATGATGTCGAGCGCGTGCGGGCCTGACAACGCCAGAAGGCCGGCATTGCAAAGGCGGATGCTGCGCTCGGCCTCGCTGGCATCCTTATGCTCGACGATAGCGGCAAGACCCTCATCGGCCATGACCAGGCGGCCATAGCCGGTCGGGTCGGCGGCCTCGAATCCGACAGCGAGCACATGGGCTCCCCCTGCGATGGCTGCCCGCATGCTGGTGAAGGTCTCGGTCGTCATCAATGGGGTATCGGCGAAGGCTACGACCACATCGTCGTGACCCTCCATCAGGGCCTCGCGCGCCGCCAGCACCGCATGCGCCGTTCCGAGACGCTCACGCTGGACGACGATGCGCGCTCCGCCGAACGCGGCAACGGCTTCCCTCGCCACATCGTCGCGATCGGGACCGACGACCACAACGATATCGGTCGCGCCCGCGCCGACCAGCGCCGCGATGGCGTGACCCAGCATGCTCCTGCCGGCAATGGTGTGCAGAACCTTGGGCAGATCCGACTTCATCCGCGTGCCCTCGCCTGCCGCCAGCACGATGGCGAGGCATGAGCGGGCGCCTGAGGCGGGAGCGTGGCTCGGGGCGATCATATTGCTGCCTCTTGTCTGACGTTGAATGGCGAGAGTGCGGGCCAGAAGCGGGATGAGATCGGCAGATTCCCGCAAAGCTCCGAAAATTCACTAACCGACCAAGTGCGTAATTTCAAACCCGACTGGCGCATGGCACAAAGCATGCTATGAGCGGTCGCGGCGAACGTGGTTTTCCCGATTTGGCGATTTTTGTCTGACCTATGGCCATCCAACTGACGCGTCGCGGTACCATGGCTGGCCTTGCGGCTGCAGGATTGCTGACAGCCGCCCCTGCCAGTGCCCAGCAGAACGGAACGAACCCGACGGCGATCAGCTTTCCCGGCCCGATTGGCGACGGACAGCGCTTCGATGCCGCGCTTGTGGTCGATCTGGCGAGGGCCCTGGCGAAGCGGCCCATGTTGCCCAATCCAGCAGACCTGCCGGACGGACTGGGAGCGCTCTCGCTGGACGCCATGGCCGGGATCAGGCTGCAGCCACAGGCGATGATCTGGGCCGGCGAGTCGCGTGGTTTCGTGATCGAACCGCTGCATCGTGGCAGCATTTTCAGCCAGCCTGTGAGCCTTTTCGTGGTCGAGGAAGGCATCGTGCGGCGCATTGCCTTCGACAAGAGCCGCTTCGACTATGGCCGGACGCCGGTGCCGGCCAGTCAGAGCGATCTCGGGTTTTCCGGATTCCGCCTGCATGTGGCCGGCGAGCGGCTTCAGGACGTCGCGGTCTTTCAGGGCGCGACCTTCTTCCGGGCCATGGCGCGAGGCCAGATGTTCGGCGCAGTAGCGCGATCGCTGGTGTTGCGCCCAGGCGAACAGCGCGGCGAGGAAGTGCCCTACTTCCGCGGCTTCTGGATCGAGCGGCCCGGCCCTGCCGCGCCAGTGCTGACCGTGCATGGCCTGATCGATTCCGACAGCGCCACGGCGGCGGTGCGCATGACGATCCGTCCGGGCGACATGACGATCAATGACATCGAGTTGACGCTGTTCGCCAGGACGCAACTCGACAATGTTGGCTTCGGTGGCATGCTCGGCAGCTTTCTCTTTGCGCCCCAACGTCGCCGCGTGTTCGATGACGTACGTCCGGCCGTTCATGAAATCTCGGGCCTGCAGCTGCGAACTGGCGCGGACGAGTGGGTCTATCGTCCCCTCAACAACCCGGAGCAACTGCAGATCTCGGCCTTCGTCGACAACAACCCCAAGGGGTTCGGGCTGGTCCAGCGCGAGCGGGACTACAACGCCTACCAGGACGATGACCAGCGCTTCGAGTTGCGGCCGAGCGTCTGGGTCGAGCCGCTGGGGGATTGGGGTCCCGGTACGGTCCAGTTGCTGGAGGTTCCGACGGACTCGGAAATCAACGATAACATCATAGCCCACTGGCGACCTCGCCAACCCATCGCGGCAGGGTCCGAGACAACAATGTCCTATCGGCAGTTCTGGTGCTGGCAGCCGCCCGAGACGCCCCCGGTCGCCATCGTGCGGTCAGTCAGGCAAGGTCGCGGCTCGCAGGGGCGGCGGCGGCGCTTCTTTGTCGATTTTGCAGGAGATGCGCTGGCCGATGCTGCGCTCGGTGCCAACGTCAAGGTCATCCTGTCGGCCACGCCGGGCACCATCAACGGGATGCGACTGGTGCCCTATCCGGAAAGGCGCACGATGCGGGTCTCGTTCGAGCTTGATCCGGGGGGCGAGAATGCCTGCGAACTGCGCCTGCAACTCGATGTTGCCGGAAAACCGATCTCGGAAACGTGGCTGAACCGATGGACGCCATGACCTCCAGCGTCCCGGCAGCCGCCGCTGACGCCTCCCGCGATGTTGCCACGCCATCCGGCCAGCCCTTTGCGGCGCTGCCGCCCGAGGCGCGGCTCGAGATGCCAACGCAGTCCCTGCGGCGCTGGTCATCTGCCGATGAGCGCAAAAGGCTGTCCCCATGGCGGACACCGTGGCTCTCGCGGCTGCTGGTCTTCGGATCGGCCCTGCTGCTGACCGCCTATGGCGCGCGCGAGATGTATGAGGTCGTGTCGGTGAGCCGCACGACGGCCTTGCAGTATGTCCTTCTGGTGCTGTTCACGGTCAACTTCTCCTGGATTGCGCTGGCCTTCACCAGCGCCATCCTCGGTTTCGTGGTGCTTCTACTCAAGCGTGGCGAGACGCAGCGCGCCACTTCGCTGAGCCAGCGGACCGTGATCGTGATGCCGATCTACAACGCTCGGCGCGAATTTCGACTATTTCATCCTGTCGGACACCACCAATCCCGATGTCTGGATTGCCGAGGAGCGCGCCTTCTTTGCCCTGCAAGAGCGCCTTGGCGCGGATGCGCGGCTCTACTACCGGCACAGACCGAAGAACCATCATCGCAAGGCCGGCAACATTGCTGATTTTGTGACCCGCTGGGGCGGGCACTACGAGCACATGGTGGTGCTCGATGCCGACAGCCTGATGACCGGCACCTGCATTGTCCGGCTGGCAGCCGCCATGGAGGCGGACCCGGATGCGGGGATCATCCAGTCCCTTCCCCTGATCATCAATCGCAACACGTTGTTTGCCCGGCTCCAGCAGTTCGCAGCGCGCGTCTATGGTCCGGTGATTGCCACCGGGTTGGCGCAATGGGCGGGGCGGGATTGCAACTACTGGGGGCACAACGCCATTATCCGCACTCAGGCCTTCGCGGCGCATTGCGGCCTGCCGGATCTGAAGGGCAAGCCGCCATTCGGCGGTCATATCCTGAGCCATGACTTCGTCGAGGCGGCGCTGATCCGGCGTGCCGGATGGGCTGTCTACATGCTGCCGGACGTCAATGGCTCGTATGAGGAAAGCCCGCCATCGCTGATCGACCTCTCGGCGCGTGACCGGCGCTGGTGCCAGGGCAACCTCCAGCACAGCCGCGTGATGTTTGCGAGCGGGCTGAAATGGTCGACGCGGCAGCATTTCGCCACTGGAATCATGGCTTACATGGCCTCGCCCTTCTGGCTGATGCAGCTCGTCGTCGGTATCGCGCTCGTCCTGCAGGTCAAGTATGCGCGGCCCGAGTATTTCACCAACGAGTTCACCCTCGTGCCTGTCTGGCCACGCTTCGATCCGGAGCGCTCGCTGGCCCTGTTTGGGCTGACCATGGCGATCCTGCTGGCCCCAAAGCTGTTCGGCTGGCTTCTGACCCTGCTCAACGGGGCGGAGCGGCGGGCCTGCGGCGGGGGCATCCGTCTGACATTGTCGGCCATCCTCGAAGTGATCATGTCGGCGTTGCTCGCCCCGATCATGATGGTGATCCAGTCCGGTTCGGTGTTCCAGATCATCGCGGGGCGCGACACGGGCTGGAACCCGCAGCGCCGGGATGATGGCTCGATTCCGTTCCATGACATCGTGCGGCGGCACCGCGTGCACACGGCGCTTGGCGTGTTCACGGGGATCATCGCCTTCCTGATCGCGACATCCCTGTTCGCCTGGATGTCGCCGACGATCCTGGGGTTGCTGCTGGCCATTCCGCTGTCCTGGGCCAGTGGCCAACTGGCCATCGGGCTCTGGCTTAAGCGCCACAAGTTCCTGCTGACGCCCGAGGAAGGTGCGCCTCCTGCCATCGCGACGCGGGCCAACCAGTTGCAGGTCGAGTTCGCCCGGCATGGCTTCGATGATGCCGACGGACTGCTGGCCATCCACCAGCACCCGGAAATCGCCGAGGCGCATGAAGCGATGCTGCCGGCAGCTGTGCCGCGGCCACGTGGACAGATCGAGGCCGACCGCGCGCTGGCCCAGGCAAAGCTCGTCGATGCAAGGACCATCGAAGAGGCCATGGCCTGGCTGAAGCCCAAGGAGCGCATGATCGTGCTGCACGACCGCGCCCTGCTGTTCCTGCTCAAGCAGCTTGACGGCCCCAGCGGCATACGCCCGATCGTGGTGCGCTGACGCCCGCGCCGGATCGCGTCAGAAGATCATCGCGGCAGCGGTTACCAG
>JAPLOV010000149.1 GCA_026400565.1 Hyphomicrobiales bacterium
GCCGGGCGATGACGCCTACCGGGTGAGCTACCTGCTCGAACAGCTCGGCCTCTCCGGCGAGGAAGACCCGTCCCGCCTCTCCGGTGGCGAGGCCCGGCGCGCGGCCCTGGCCCGCACGCTGGCGCCCGAGCCCGACCTGCTGCTGCTCGACGAGCCGACCAACCATCTCGACCTGCCGGTCATCGCCTGGCTGGAGCAGGAACTGGCCTCCGCGAAGAGCGCGCTGGTGCTGATCAGCCATGACAGGCGCTTTCTTGAAAGCCTGTCGCGCGCCACCGTCTGGCTTGATCGCGGCAAGGCAAGGCGGCTCGACCAGGGCTTCGCCAGCTTCGAGGCCTGGCGCGACAAGGTGCTGGAAGAGGAAGAGCTTGAGCGCCACAAGCTCGACCGCAAGATCGCCAACGAGGAACACTGGCTGCGCTACGGCGTGACCGCCCGGCGCAAGCGCAACGTCAAGCGGCTTGGCAACCTGCACGCCCTGCGCGAGGAGGCCCGCACCTATCGCCGCGCCCAAGGCAACATCACGCTGGCCGTGACCGAGGCCGAAACCGCCGGCGATTTCTCGATCCGCATCTCGCGCGGCGAGCGTGTCGGCATCGTCGGGGCCAATGGCGCGGGCAAGACCACGCTGATCAACATGCTCACCGGTGGCCTTGCACCCGACAGCGGCACGGCCGTGCTTAGCCCCTCGACGCAGCTCGCGACGCTCGACCAGCGCCGCGACAGCCTGAAGGACGAGTGGACGCTGGCCGAGGCCATGACCGACGGGCGCGGCGATTTCATCGATGTCGCCGGCGAGCGCAAGCACGTCATGGGCTATCTCAAGGACTTCCTGTTCACGCCAGAGCAGGCCCGCACGCCGATCAGGGTTCTCTCCGGCGGCGAGAGGGGGCGGCTGATGCTGGCCCGCGCGCTGGCCAAGCCTTCCAACCTTCTGGTGCTGGACGAGCCGACCAACGACCTTGACCTCGAAACCCTCGACCTGCTTCAGGAAATGATCGCCGACTACAGCGGCACCGTCATTCTTGTCAGCCATGACCGCGACTTTCTCGACCGCACGGTCAATGCCGTGATCATGGCGGATGGCGCAGGCCGGTTCACCACCTATGCCGGCGGCTATACCGACATGGTGACCCAGCGTGGCGAGGGCGTGACGGCGCGCAAGGGCCAGGGCAACCGGCTTTCCGCCATGGCCAAGGGCGCAGAGGCTTTGCCCGCCCCGCCGGTGCGCGAAGCCAAGGCGAAGCTGACCTTCAAGGACCGCCACGCGCTCGAAACCCTGCCCGCCACCATCAACAAGCTGCATGCCGACATCGACAAGCTGAACGCGCTGCTGGCCGAGCCCGGCCTGTTCGAGGCCAATCCGGGCCGTTTCAACAAGGCGGTGGAGGCGCTGGCACTGACGCAAAGGCGGCTGGGCGAATGCGAAGAGGAATGGCTGAGACTGGAACTTCTGCGCGAAGAAGCAGAATCGTAGAACAGCGCCGTCTCAGCATATTGCGCCCCCTCTCCCCTCGCGGGGGAGGGTCAGGGAGAGGGGTCGGGCACGCCCAGGCCGGCACCACGATCCTCATCCGTATGCCCACGCCGAAGGCCGCCTTGCGGGGATGGGTGTAGATCTGTGATCAAGTGACCTTATGGACATCCATAAGGACAAAGCCTTCGGGCGCC
>JAPLOV010000003.1 GCA_026400565.1 Hyphomicrobiales bacterium
TCGCCGCACCGCGCGGAACTTCAACCCGATGATGGCGACCGCCGCGAAGGTCACGGTGGCCGAGGTCGAGCACCTGGTCGGCGTCGGCGAGATCGATCCGGACCACATGCACACGCCCGGCATCTACGTGAAGCGCATGATCAAGCTCGACAACGCGGCCAAGCGCATCGAGCAACGCACCGTGCGCAAGCGCGACGCGGCCTGACCCGAACCCCTGCGAGGAGATCAAGACATGGCATGGACCCGTGAACAGATGGCGGCGCGTGCAGCCAAGGAACTGGTGGACGGCTACTACGTCAATCTCGGCATCGGCATCCCCACGCTGGTGTCGAACTTCATCCCTGCCGGGATGAACGTGCAGTTGCAGAGCGAGAACGGCATGCTCGGCATGGGCCCGTTCCCGTTCGAGGGCGAGGAAGACCCCGATCTGATCAATGCCGGCAAGCAGACGATCACCGAACTGCCGACCACGAGCTATTTCTCGTCATCGGACAGCTTTGCCATGATCCGCGGCGGCCACATCGATCTGTCCATCCTCGGCGCCATGCAGGTGTCCGAGGCCGGCGACCTCGCCAACTGGATGATCCCCGGCAAGATGGTCAAGGGCATGGGCGGCGCCATGGATCTGGTGGCCGGCGTCAAGAAGGTGGTCGTGGTCATGGAGCATGAGGCCAAGGGCGAATCCAAGCTGCTGAAGGCCTGCAACCTGCCGCTCACCGGGGCAGGGGTCGTCGACATGGTCATCTCCGATCTGGCCGTGTTCACCATCGACAAGAAAAAGGGTGGCATGACCCTGATCGAGCTGGCCGATGGCGTGACCCTCGAAGAGGTCATGGCGAAGACCGAAGCGTCGTTCACGGTCGCGCTCGGGGATGCGAAGGCAGCCTGACGGGCAGCGCCAGTACGCACCCTTGACACGCTCCGCAAGCCGGGCGGCCTCAAACCGGGGCTGGCCCACCTTCTTCATCTCGCAGGCTGTGTGAAAGCAGGATCACCGGGATCAGCCCGACGGCCACGATGCACAGGGCGCTGGTCGAGGCCTGCATCAGGCGCTCATCCGAAGCAAAGTTGTAGACGCGCACGGCAAGCGTATCGAAGTTGAACGGCCGGACGATCAGGGTCGCCGGCAACTCCTTCATCACGTCGACGAAGACAAGGGCGGCTGCGGTCAGCAAGGAGCGTGACAGCAGCGGACGATGGATGCGCCGCACCACTTCGGTCGGACCCGCGCCGAGAAGACGCGCGGCATCATCGAGATTGGACCCGATGCGGGCATAGCCGGAACTGACGCTGTGCGTCGCGACCGCCAGAAACCGCACCAGATAGGCGAGCATGACAGCTGCCAGCGAACCGCTGAGCAACAGCCCGGTCGAGATGCCGAATGTGTTCCGCATCAAGGTGTCGAGCCCGTTGTCGAACAGGCCGAACGGGATCAGCACGCCAACAGCGATGATCGTGCCAGGCATGGCATAGCCCAGGGTGGCGAAGCGCACCGCGCCGCGCGTCACCGGCGCCTCGCTGACCCGCAAGGCATAGGCCAGCAGGCCCCCGACCAGCGTGATGAACGCCGCTGCCAGCCCGGCCAGCAGCAGCGAGTTGCGCGCAAGGGTCAGGAATTGCTCGCTCAGAACGGCATCACCGCCCTTGATCTGCATCTGGACGAAGACCGCCACCGGCACCAGAAAGCCGAGGGCAACCGGCAAGGCGCAGGTGGCGAAGGCGAGGCCCGCCTTGCATCCCGAAAGCTGGTAGGGCGAAGACAGCCGCGCCCGGCGCGAGGTCCGGGAGAAACGGCGTTGCGAGCGGGAGCGCTGCTCCAGCAACAGTAGCGCCAGCACAAAGATCAGCAGCCCCGAGGCCAATTGCGCTGCAGCCACCGGATCGCCCATGCCGAACCATGTCCGGAAGATCACAGTGGTGAAGGTGAGTACGCCGAAATACTGCACCATGCCGAAGTCGGCGAGCGTTTCCATCAGCGCCAGCGCCACGCCGGCAGCGATTGCCGGGCGCGCCATCGGCAGGCTGATCCTGCGGAAGGCCTCGAATGGCCGCGCCCCCAGCGCGCGAGCCGCATCGACAATGCAGGCCGACTGCTCGACGAAAGCACCGCGCGCCAGCAGATAGACATAAGGATAAAGCACCAGTGTGAACATCACTGAGGCGCCGGTAACCCCGCTGAGTGGGGGGAACCAATACTCGCCGCGCGAGAGCCCGAACGTGGTCCGGATCGCGGTCTGCAAGGGGCCAGCGAAGGCCATCAGGTCCATGTAGGCATAGCCGATGATATAGGACGGCATGGCCAGCGGCAGGATCAGAAGCCACTCGAACTGGCGTGATCCTGGAAAACGGCAGGCGGCCACAAGCCAGGCCGTGCCGACGCCGAGCACCAGCGTGCCAAGGCCGACCAGAAGGCATATTGCCAGCGTGTTGAGCAGCACTTCGCCGAGGATCGTGTCGACCAGGTGCGTCAGGGTCTGGCCATAGGGCCCGGTCAGCGACCACAGCACCGTGACCAGTGGCAGCGCCACCAGACCGGCGGCGACCAACGCCGCACCCTGCACGGCATCGAAACGCCATTGCCGCGGCGCGCCATGTGGCGCAGGGGCCGGATCGGGCATTTTTCGCCGCGAGCCTTGCAGGTTCTGAAGGGCCGCGCCGCTGCCGATCAGCGTGGCATCAGGTCCGCTCATGTCATTTCCAGCCCGCCCGATCCATGATCTGGAGTGCGCTGGCATTGTTCCTGGCAAAGGTCGCGGCGTTAAGTTGGTCCTGCTTGAAGCTGCCCCAAGCGGCCACACGCGCCGGGGCCGGCACGGATGCAACCACCGGGTATTCGCTGTTCGTCTCGGCGAAATGCATCTGTGACTGATCGGAGGCCAGATACTCAAGGAATTGCGCCGCCGTGTCTCGGTTGCGGGCGTTCTTCGACATGCCGGCACCGGACAGGTTCATGTGCGTTCCCCGATCGGCCTGATTGGGAAAGAACACCCCGATCTTCTCGATCAGCGCCCGATCCTCTGTCTTGTTCTCCCGTATCAGGTTGCCGAGGTAATAGGTGTTGGCAACAGCGATGTCGCCTTCGCCGGCAAAGACCGCGCGGAACTGGTCGGTATCGCCGCCCCTTGGCGGGCGGGCCAGATTGGCAGCGATGCCGCGTGCCCAGGCTTCGGTCGCTGCCTCTCCGCGCGCTGCCAGAACCGAACCGGTCAGCGACTGGTTGTAAACGTTGCTCGAAGACCGGATCAGCAGCCTGCCCTTCCACTTGGGGTTCGCCAGATCCTCGTAACTTGAAAGCTGCTCCGGCTTTACGCGGTCCTTGTGATAGAAGATCGCGCGGGCGCGGGTGGTGAAGCCGAACCAGTTGCCGTCCGGATCGCGCAGATGCGCAGGCACCCGTGAACGGATAGCTTCGGAATTGAACGGCTGGAACAGCGCGCGCGCGCGCGCGCGCTCCAGATTGCCAGCGTCAACTGTGATCAGCACATCGACCGGGCTGTTGGCACCCTCCGCTGCGATGCGCTGGATCAGGGCATCAGCTCCGGCCTCGACCCGGTTCACCGAGATCCCGGTCTTTGCCTTGAAGGCTGCATAGAACGCGTCGTCTGTGCCGTAATGGCGGGCTGTATAGAGATTGACCACCTTGTTTGTCTGGGCACGCACGATGGCGGGAGTTGCCAGCAGCGCACCGAAGCCGGCCCCGGCGGCAAGAAATTTCCTGCGATTGGCTGAAATCATCATCTTTCGATCCTTGCTTCGCGGGTTCAAGGCCCGCGAGCTGTGGAGCGGCACAACCGCCACTGATCGTCTGATAGGCCGAGCATTTCGGCTACGTCAAGAAAAAAGCAATATAAAACAATATCTTAGAGGAATTCTAAACTATCTGGATGCGTCCTGTAGTCTGGAATGACTTGAGACAACGCCGAAAGGTCTGGTGCGCCAAGCCTTTGGCCGTGATGTCCTGACACCGGGCCATGCTCATGCCAAAGATCGTACCTGCCATACAGCAGGGGCGACATGGCCGGTGCTGGCAGGCAGATGATCAGCGCTGGCCGATCTCGATGATGCGGACTTGCGACCCTGGCCGACCGGGCTGGGATGGCGCAACGCCATCGATCGATACGCCGCCGCGCACGATGTCAATGGCGCGGTTGGGATCGACAGCGTTGGCTTCGCGGACGCGGGACAGGCGCCTGGCCTCGCGCTGCAGGCGCTCTTGCCGGCTGACCCCCACCACCTCGTCGACCTGCTTGCGCGTCGAAGCATGGAGTGCCGTTGAATCGCGGAAGTCACGGAAGTTTGCTGCTGTGAACGGATAGCTGGTCGAGCCGTTGAACACGCGCGGGCGGCCATTGACCACCACCGTGTCGCCGGCGCGCAAGGTGAAGTCCTTCATGATCGAGACCGTCTGCGCGCCGGTGCGTGGACGCGCACAGGCCGGATCGATTGATGTCTGGTAGGCATAGGCCATCGGCAACTGGCGATAGGTCTTGCCATCCGGCCCCACCGCATCATCGATGGTTTCAGCTCCGGCAGCGACGCTGAATATCCGTGTCGGCACATTTGGGAACATCGCGGTGCACAGGGCCTCATGGCCGTGCAGGTCGCCGCTGTCGCGGATCGGGGCCAGCGGATGCTGGTAGCCGTCACACAGGCGCACGCAGATCGAACGCGGCGCATTGGACGCGCCCGAAACCGTGTTGAAGGTCTTGTCGAAGCCCGACTGGTTGCCAAGCCTGGCGTTGTGGGTCTTCACTGGCCCGGTTTTATCTGGGCCTGTCGGGTTGAACGGGTTCAGGTTGAAATCCGGAAAGGCAACCATGCCGCGGCTGTTCAGCCCGGCAAGAGGCTGGAACGGAACAGGGCGCGACGGCGCATAGCTCGATTGGGATGCATAGATCGGCTGCGGGGCGCTGCTTTGCGGGCGTGCCGTATCGATGATCGCATAAAGACCACCGCCCTCGGTGGCCTGAACCAGCGAAACGCCGACCACGGCCCCGCCAATGCCGACCACCGCGCCCAGAAGGCCGAGAGCCACGGACCGGACATGGCGCGAGGCCGACGCGCGTGACTGAAGCGATGCA
>JAPLOV010000262.1 GCA_026400565.1 Hyphomicrobiales bacterium
ACCGCGCCTGTGCATTTACTTAGGCGATGATGCTCGCGACGACGCCGGCGCCGACGGTGCGGCCACCTTCGCGGATCGCGAAACGCAGCTTTTCTTCCATGGCGATCGGCACGATCAGGACCACTTCCATGGCGATGTTGTCGCCCGGCATGACCATCTCGACACCTTCAGGAAGAGTGACGACACCGGTCACGTCCGTGGTGCGGAAGTAGAACTGCGGACGGTAGTTGGTGAAGAACGGGGTGTGACGACCGCCTTCATCCTTGGTGAGGATATAGGCCTCGGCCTTGAACTTGGTGTGCGGCTTCACGGAACCTGGCTTGCACAGCACCTGGCCGCGCTCGACGTCTTCACGCTTCGTGCCGCGCAGCAACGCGCCGATGTTGTCGCCAGCCTGACCCTGATCGAGCAGCTTGCGGAACATTTCAACGCCCGTCACGGTGGTCTTGACGGTGTCCTTGAGGCCAACGATCTCGATTTCCTCGCCAACCTTGACGATACCGCGCTCGACGCGGCCGGTCACGACAGTGCCGCGGCCCGAGATCGAGAACACGTCTTCGACCGGCATGAGGAAGGGCTGGTCGATCGGACGCTCCGGCTGCGGAATGTAGGCGTCGACGGTTTCCATCAGCTTGAGGATGGCATCACGGCCAATGGCCGGGGTGACATCATCGAGGGCCGCCTTGGCCGACCCCTTGGTGATCGGAATGTCATCGCCGGGGAAGTCGTACTTGGACAAAAGCTCGCGCACTTCCATCTCGACCAGTTCGATCAGCTCGGCGTCATCGACGAGATCAACCTTGTTCATGAACACGACAAGGGCGGGAACGCCAACCTGACGGGCCAGCAGGATGTGCTCGCGGGTCTGGGGCATCGGGCCGTCAGCAGAGGACACGACCAGGATCGCGCCGTCCATCTGGGCGGCACCCGTGATCATGTTCTTGACGTAGTCGGCGTGGCCGGGGCAGTCGACGTGGGCGTAGTGGCGGTTCTTGGTCTCGTATTCCACGTGAGCGGTCGAGATCGTGATGCCACGGGCCTTCTCTTCAGGGGCCTTGTCGATCTGGTCGTAGGCCGTGAAGGTCGCGCCGCCGGACTCAGCCAGGATCTTGGTGATCGCAGCCGTCAGCGAGGTCTTGCCATGGTCGACGTGACCAATGGTTCCGATGTTGCAGTGCGGCTTGTTCCGCTGGAATTTTTCCTTGGCCATTGTCAGTCTCCGCCAGTGGGAAGTTGAGGTCTAGGGTTGCTTTTGGAAGTCTCGCGTCGCGTCAGATCAGGCGTATTTCGCCACGACCTTCTCTGCCTCGTTGCGCGGAACCTCTTCGTAGTGATCGAACTGCATCGTGTAGTTCGCACGGCCCTGGGAGAAGGACCGCAGCGTGTTGACGTACCCAAACATGTTGGCCAGCGGCACCATGGCATTCACGACCACCGCGTTGCCGCGCATATCCTGACCCTGGATCTGGCCGCGGCGCGAATTCAGGTCGCCGATGACCGAACCGGTATAATCTTCCGGCGTCACCACCTCGACCTTCATCACCGGCTCGAGCAGAACGCAGCCAGCCTTCTGAAGCGCTTCGCGAAGACCGGCGCGAGAGGCGATTTCGAACGCAAGAGCCGACGAGTCGACTTCATGGTAGCCGCCGTCGGTGAGTTCGACGCGGATGTCAACCACCGGGAAGCCGGCGAGGATGCCAGAACCGATGACGCTGTTGAGGCCCTTCTCGACGCCGGGAATATACTCCTTCGGCACCGCGCCGCCCACGATCTTGGATTCAAACACAAAGCCTGTTCCGGGTTCGCCGGGGATCAGGTTGAACTTGATCTTGGCGAACTGGCCCGAACCGCCTGACTGCTTCTTGTGGGTGTATTCATGCTCGACCGAGCGCGACACCTTCTCACGATAGGCAACCTGCGGAGCGCCGATGTTGGCATCGACCTTGTAGGTGCGGCGCAGGATGTCGACCTTGATGTCGAGGTGCAGTTCGCCCATGCCCTTGAGAATGGTCTGGCCGGACTCGGCATCGGTGGACACGCGGAAGGACGGGTCCTCGGCAGCCAGCTTGGCCAGCGCGATACCCAGCTTTTCCTGGTCGGCCTTGGTCTTGGGCTCGATGGCGATCTCGATCACGGGCTCGGGGAACTCCATCTTCTCCAGGATCACCGGCTTGCCGGGGTCGCACAGCGTGTCACCGGTGCGCACATCCTTGAGGCCGGCCAGCGCGACGATGTCGCCGGCATAGGCTTCCTTGATGTCCTCGCGGTTGTTGGCGTGCATCAGCAGCATGCGGCCCACGCGCTCTTTCTTGTCGCGGGTCGAGTTGATGACGTTCGCGCCGGACTCGATCTTGCCGGAATAGACGCGGCAGAAAGTGATGGTCCCGACGAACGGGTCGTCCATGATCTTGAAGGCGAGCATGGAGAACGGGTCGCTGTCGAGGGGACGGCGGATCACGTCTTCTTCGGTGTTGAAGTCGATGCCCTTGATTTCGCCACGACCGACAGGCGACGGCAGGAAATCAACCACGGCATCAAGAAGTGGCTGCACACCCTTGTTCTTGAACGCGGAACCGCACAGGACCGGATGGAAGGCGCGGCGCTGGACCGCCGTGCGGACAAGCGCGCGGAGCGTCTCTTCGCTTGGCTCCTCGCCGTCGAGATAGGCCACCATGGCCTCGTCATCCATTTCCACAGCTGCTTCGAGCAGCTTGTGGCGGTATTCCTTGGCCTGATCGACGAGGTTGGCCGGGATGTCGGTCTCAAGGAAGGTCGCGCCGAGCGCCTCCCCGTTCCAGACGATGGCCTTCATCTTGATCAGATCGACGACGCCCGCGAAATCGCTCTCGGCACCAATCGGCAACTGCAGACAGACAGGCTTGCCAGCGACGCGGTCGATGATGTCCTGCACGCAGCGGAAGAAGTCCGCGCCGGTCTTGTCCATCTTGTTGACGAACACGATGCGTGGCACGTCGTACTTGTCGGCCTGACGCCAGACGGTTTCGGTCTGGGGCTCGACGCCTTGGTTGCCGTCGAGCACGCAAACAGCACCATCGAGAACGCGAAGGCTGCGCTCCACCTCGATGGTGAAGTCGACGTGGCCGGGGGTGTCGATGATGTTCAGGCGCTTGTCGCGCCAGAAGCAGGTGGTGGCTGCAGAGGTGATCGTGATGCCACGCTCCTGTTCCTGCTCCATCCAGTCCATGGTGGCAGCGCCTTCGTGCACTTCCCCGATCTTGTGCGATTTGCCCGTGTAATACAGGATCCGCTCGGTGGTCGTGGTCTTGCCGGCGTCGATGTGCGCCATGATCCCGAAATTTCGGTAATCTTCAATTTTATGGACGCGTGCCATGTCATGAAACTCCGTGAATCCGTGAAAGCCTGATCACCAGCGATAGTGCGAGAAGGCGCGGTTCGCCTCTGCCATGCGGTGGGTGTCTTCCCTCTTCTTCACTGCGTTTCCGCGGTTGTTTGCAGCGTCCATCAGTTCGGCCGAAAGGCGCTCAACCATCGTCTTGTCGTTGCGGCCGCGGGCAGCCGTGATGATCCAACGGATCGCGAGCGCCTGGCGGCGCTCCATGCGGACTTCCACTGGAACCTGGTAGGTCGCACCGCCAACGCGGCGGGACCGAACCTCGATGGCCGGAGCCACGTTCTCGAGCGCCTGCCTGAACACTTCCAGCGGGCCGGACTTCATGCGCGCCTCGATGGAATCGAATGCGCCATAGACGATCGATTCAGCAACGGACTTCTTGCCCTCGTACATGATCGAATTCATGAACTTGGTCACGACGATGTCGCCGAACTTCGGGTCCGGAATGACTTCGCGCTTTTCGGCACTGTGACGACGGGACATTGCTGTCACCCCTTCGCTTCTCGAAAACATTGGGCCGCGAGGCCCGGTTCAGTTCAGTCCCGGATCAGACCCGGGAGGTATTGGTCAGCGGACCGAAGCTCACTTCGGACGCTTGGCGCCGTACTTCGAACGGCGCTGCTTGCGGTTCTTGACGCCCTGGGTGTCGAGAACGCCGCGCAGGATGTGGTAGCGAACGCCAGGAAG
>JAPLOV010000181.1 GCA_026400565.1 Hyphomicrobiales bacterium
GACGACACAGCCGATGCTTCCATGGCCGGCGATCTCGTCGCGAACTCCGGCGGCAATATCGGCCGCGTCATCGCCGACGGGGCCTATGACGGCGCGCCGGTCTATGCGGCGATACGCGCTGCGAGGCCCACGCGATCTCCTCCGAAGATCGTCATCCCGCACGGCAAGTCATCGATCCCAACGAAAGGCGAGCCCCATGGCGGAACCGAGCGCGAGCGTCATGCCGCACAGATCGCTGCGCGCGGGCGAATGGCCTGGCAGCGACGACACGGATACGGCCGACGCTCACTGGTCGAGACCGCCATCTCCCGCATCAAGAGGATCAATGGCGGACGTCTCACCTCCCGAACCTTCGGCGCCCAGCAGAACGAAGTCGCCATTCACATCAAGATCGCCAACCGCAACATGCTGCTCGCGAGACCGCAGTCACAGCGCATTCGCTGACCACGCTGCAAAGCCGAGATGCCGGGTGCCTCCATCCATGCACCAAGGCCATGCCGCACCTGAGCAAAGCTAATATGTCGCCCTGCCTCAAGGTGGGTTCAGCCAGTTCTCGACCTGCAGGCCCCGCACGCGCGAAAACTCGCCTGTGTTTGCCGTGACCAGAACGGCCCCGAGGGAATAGGCATGGGCCGCGATCAGAAGGTCATTCGGACCTATCGGTTTGCCTGCGGCTTCAAGCTCGGCTCGGATCCCACCATATTCCGTATCGGCAGGAACATCGAATGCCAAGACCTGGATGCTGCCAAGAATGGCTTCGACATTGGCAAGCAGCTTGGCAGACCCCTTCCGCGCGCAGCCGTAGCGAAGTTCTGCGGCGGTCATGATGCTGATGCAGACGGCCTCGGATCCGACCTTGACGATATGCCGCGTGACCGGACCCTGCGGGTTGTGCACCAGATCGGACACGATGTTGGTGTCCAGCATGTAAAGTCGGCTCAAAGGTCGACCTCGCGTGGGGGCAAGAGTGTCTCGTCGATGTCGGGAAGCTGGTCTTCCGGACCAAGAGGCTCAAGATCGGCCAGCACGGCCAGAAGGCTTCGGCGTCGAACGGGCTGGAGGATGAGTCGGTCGCCTTCGCGGTAGATCATCACACGATCGCCCGGTAATTCGAAGTCGGCCGGGATGCGCACAGCCTGGCTCTTGTTGTTGCGGAAAAGCTTGGCTTCCCGGCCCGGCAAGTGGTCATGGGTGTGAGCTTGCGGCATGGTGGCCTCCATTGCATATGCATGAACATATACATGTGCATGGCTGCGATTTCAAGCAGGCGCTTCGGACACAGCCGTTTCTTGCGACCTGTTTCCGCACCCAATTACACCGGCGGCCCCCTAGAGCCGCGACGAACAGCTGTGCCGTGCGCACCGGTCTGTGGTCGGCTTCGGAGGTTGACCAATTGGGGGTCAAATGGCGTGCCGGTTCACAACTTACCCGCAGAGTAACTCTCACGTTCGATCAGGACAAAGAGCTGGCCGACCACAAGGCGTTGTCGCCTTGGATGTAAACCAGCACACCATTTGACCCCCGATCGGCTCTGAAGGCTGACCCTATCCAAATGCCAGTAAGCACCTGATGCCAAGCAACAAACTGCGCCAGCACCGGGGTCATCATTGGACGCCTAAAGGGGTTAATCTCCAGAGCCGATTCACACCGCCCAACGTGGCGCTTGCCGTGTTTAGTGAAATCCGACGGTCTGTCGCGCTGCAGCATATGTTTGGTGCGTTGCGGCGTGGAATTGCACTTGTAATGTTTAGCAAAACGAAATTTACTAAACATGATCACTAAACAATCCCGCTCTTGCAACGGGAGATCACGGTGATCCGCCATTGAGCCGGAAAGAGCGCGCTCTTCGGCCAATC
>JAPLOV010000010.1 GCA_026400565.1 Hyphomicrobiales bacterium
CCTCGCCGCTTTTCAGGCTATCGACCAGCCCGATCTCAAGCTCATATGGGTTTGAGCCCTCTGGCACATGGAATACCTCCATGAAGGCGGCAGTGCGCGCACGGCCCAACAGCACACTCTCGTCATCCAGCGGGCGGATGCCTGGCGGCAGGGCCTGATTGCGAAAGCCGAGTTGGTCAAGGCAATCGGAGATGACGGAGACAAAGAGCCTCTCGCGAATATCGGCAAGGGAATAGGCCATGTTGAACTCCGTGAACGCTGGTTATGCCTTTGCCAGTGTCCGGCGCTGAAAGGCACGCCAGAGCATCATGGCCCAGATCGCGAGCGTGACAGCGCCGAGGATGCCTGCAATGGGGCGCTGGAAGAAGACAAGGAATGCGCCATCTGACTTGATCATCGACGTCATGAAGCTCTGTTCCAGCAGTTCACCAAGCACGAGCCCGAGAATAAGCGGTGCGACGGGGATGCCGTTTTCTTCCATGAGCCAGCCGATGACACCGAAAATCAGCATCAGCAAAATACCATAGGGGCTGTTGGTCATCGCAAAGGAGCCGACAACGCAGAACAACAGGATGATCGGCATCAGGATGTTTTTCGGCACGGTCAGCAGCTTTCGGGCACCACGAATGGCAGCATAGCCAAGGGGCAGCATCAGCAGGTTCGCGAGAATGAAGATGATGAAAACCGCGTAGATGAATTGAGGATTCTGGAGGAAGACAGTCGGACCCGGATTCATGCCCTTCATGTAAAGAACACCAATAAGGATCGCCGTGATGGAATCACCGGGAATGCCAAAGACAAGCGCCGGGATGCCCTTCGGCGCGGCGATGCCACGCCAAGCCCCGACTGAATAGTTTATGCCCAGCGCCTCGTTAAGTGTGGGCACATCCTTGAAGGCGGGGTTACGCTGGGCTGCCATCACGGCAAGGCTTTTGGCTTTGCCCGCATCGATCATCGCTTTCGCTTCGGGCACCGAGCAGGTGACGATATCAATACCACCTGCGGCGAGATCCTGCATCGCCGGGGCAGCACCATTCGAAGGAACCCACGCGACGTGATCCGGCTTCAGCCCCGTAGCCTGCAGCCAGCCGATCAACGCGAGATGCCAGATGCCCCCTTGTCCAGTGCCCGAAGCCTTGAACTTGCCGGCAGGAGCGGCCTTGATCGCATCGGCGAGCGCCTTCACATCCTTGTAAGGCGAGGTGGCGTTCACCTGCACGCCGGGCGGATCGACATTCATCAGCGCGAGCGGGGAATAGCTCGTGGAATTGAGATCGGTGAGGCCCTGATGGTGCATCATGGTGATTTCAACCGTGATCATGCCGATGGTGTAGCCATCCGGAGCAGCCGTCGCGATGGCGGAATGGCCCACCACACCCGAACCGCCGGTGCGGTTGACCACGTTGAAGGGCTGGCCGAGATCCTTTTCAAGGATGGCCGCAACGATCCGCGCAGTGGCATCCGTGCCGCCGCCGGCGCCCCATGGGCAAACCAGGGTGACTGGGCGATTGGGGTATTTCGCCTGCGCGAAGGCAGGCACGGGCAGTGGCATCTCGACGAGGTTTTCGATCGATCAACGGGGTGAAGCACGATCTCTGGCGCGCCGTGGATCACGAGGGTGACGTGCTCGAAAGCTTCGTCACGACGCGCCGCGACAAGAAGGCTGGATGTCAGGCGAATACGCTCATAACAGAAATAATATATGCATATCAGATGGTTGAGAGTTCTTGACCGGCGACCATCTGAACGAGCGCCGCGCCTTCCGCCGGCCGCGAAGCTTGATCGGCGTCAATCTTCGCAGCGGCGCCATCGGCTAGCGTTTCCGCTCTGGTCATCGGTCAGGAACGCCCATGCCGCAACGCGCCGCATCACCCGCGACGTCGTCACACTTTTTCGGACTGGGCAGGTTCCTCTGGAGGCATCGCTGGTTCGTGCTGACAACGTTCGCCATGCTGGCGCTGGGCGGCTGGCAGGCGGCGCGGATCGTGATCGGGCCTGCTGTTGTGGTCGATCATGTCGCCCGCGGCGATCTGGTCCAGACCGTGGTGGCCAGCGGCCATGTCGAGACGCCGTTCCGGGTCGAGATCGGGGCGCAGATCACCGGCGTCGTCGCCGATGTTCTGGTGCGGCAGGGACAGGCCGTGGCAGAAGGTCAGGCGCTGATCGCGCTCCAGCCGCAGGAGCTGCGCGCCGGTATGGTGCAGGCGCAGGGGGCCGTGGCACAGGCAGAGGCGCGGCTCAGGCAGCTTGCCGACCTCACCTTGCCGACGGCGCGCCAGGCGCTGGTTCAAGCGCAGGCGACAATGCGCACTGCACAGTCGACATATGAACGCTCCGCCGAACTGTTCCGCAATGGCAACGCCACCCGCGTCGCTTATGACGAGGCGCAACGCGCGCTCGATATCGCACGCACGCAGGTGCGCACCGCCGAGCTGCAGGTCTTCACGGCCGGCCCTGGCGGCAGCGACGAGGTGCTCGCCCGCACACAGCTGGATCAGGCCCGCGCAAATCTCGACATCGCAACTGTGCGACTGTCCTACGCCACCATCGCGGCCCCACGCGCCGGCCTGCTGATCTCGCGCAGCGTGGAACGCGGCGCGGTGGTCCAGCCTGGTCGTGCGCTGCTGGTGCTTTCCCCGTTGGGCGAGACGCAGCTGGTGATCCAGATCGACGAACGCAATCTTGGCCTGATCCGGACGGGGCAACAGGCGCTCGTCTCCGCCGACGCCTTCCCCGACCGTCTGTTCGGGGCGGTCGTGAGCTTCATCAACCCGGCGATCGACATCGCGCGCGCCTCGGTGGAGGTCAAGCTGACGGTCCCCGATCCGCCGGCCGATCTCCGTCAGGACATGACGGTGTCGGTCGATATCGAAGTCGCGCGCCGCGGGGCGACGCTGGTGCTGCCGGCGCGCTCCCTGCGCGATGCCCAGTCAGGGCGCCCCTGGATCATGGGCGTTCGCGACGGCCGCGCCGTCCGCCAGGACGTCAGGACCGGCATCCGCGGACCTGGCCAGATTGAGATCATCGAAGGTGCAAAAGAGGGGGATGCTGCCGTTCCGCTCAACGCCGGGCTGGTTACGGGCCAGCGCTTCCGGTCGCTTCCGCCAGCACCTCCGCGCTGACGCCGCCATGAATCCGCTTCTGCCCTTCGACTGGATCACGGCGCTTCGCTTCCTGCGCGAGGGGAGGATGCAGACCGGTTTCATCATCGGCGGCATCGCGATCGGCGTCGGCGTGATCGTCTTCATGTCGGCGATGCTGGCGGGGCTGGAGCAGAACTTCCTCAAGCGCGTGCTGACCTCGCAGCCGCAGGTCCAGCTATTGCCGCCCGACCAGATCGCACGCCCGCTGCGCTTTGGCGAGGGCGAGTTTGCCGAACCGGTGGTGCAGCGCCCCAGCCAGCGCGTCCGCTCGATCGACCAGTGGCAGGCTATCGCGGCCGAGGCGCGCCGCATGGAGGAGATCGCCGTTGTCTCCCCCAGCATGACCGGTTCGGCGCTCGCGGTGCGGGGGGAGGCCAGCCGCTCGATCTCTCTGACGGGCGTCGATCCCGAGACCTACTTCCAGATTGTCAAGGTTCCCGACTATCTCGTCGCCGGCCAGATCCGGCTGAGCAGCGACGACATCCTGATCGGCGTCGATCTGGCACGCGAGATCGGCGCGGCGCTCGGCGACAAGATCAACGTGACGGCGGCCTCGGGCGCGCGGCGCGTCCTGACCATCGCGGGCCTGCTCGATTTCGGCATGAAGGCGGTCAACCTGCGTACCACCTATGTCAGCCTGCGCACCGCGCAGTCGCTGCTCGGCATGATCGGCGGCGTGACCTCGATCGACATCGCCGTGCGCGACATCTACGCGGCGGAAACGATCGCCCAGCGCATCGCCGCCGCTCATCCTGTCCAGGCCGATAGCTGGATCCGGACCAACGCCCAATTCTTCAGCGCCATGCGGGCTCAGATCAACACCAACACGCTGATCCGGGTCTTCGTCGGCCTGTCGGTCGCCTTCGGCATCGCCGCCGTTCTGGTGGTCTCGGTCATCCAGCGCTCGAAGGATATCGGCATCCTGCGCGCCATGGGGGCAAGGCGCGGTCAGATCCTGCGCGTCTTCCTGATCCAGGGCGGATTGCTCGGTTTTCTCGGTTCGCTGATCGGTTCGGCGCTCGGCATGGGCGTACTGCTCTATTGGCATTCGGTCGCGCGGCAGGCGGACGGCAGGGAACTGTTCCCGCTCATCCTCGATCCCAGGCTGTTCATCGGTGCGGCGCTGCTTGCAACACTCGTCGGCGTGCTCTCCGCCGCCATGCCCGCGGTGCGCGCCGCGAAACTCGATCCGGTGGTGGCGATCCGTGGCTGACGAGATCATCCGGCTCGAGGCGGTTACGAAGGCCTACAATACCGGCCTGCCATCGCAGACCCAGGTGCTGCACGGGGTTGATCTCACCATCCATCGCGGCGACTTCGTCGCGCTGATGGGGCCATCGGGATCGGGCAAGAGCACGCTGCTCAACATCATTGGCCTGCTCGACCGGCCAACCTCCGGACGGCTGTCGATCCACGACACGGACACCGGCGCGCTCGACGACGTCGGCATCACCCGGTTGCGCGGCCGGACCATCGGCTTCGTCTTCCAGTATCATATGCTGATCTCCGCCTTTACGGCGACGGAGAATGTGATGATGCCCATGGTCATCGACCGGGGCTTCCCCTCGAGCGAGATCGAGGCAAGGGCTCGCGGGCTGCTCGACGAAGTCGGGCTATCCGCGGTTGCCGATAACCTCGCGCCCAACATGTCCGGAGGCCAGCAACAGCGCGTCGCCATCGCCCGCGCTCTGGCCATGAACCCCGATCTGGTGCTCGCGGACGAGCCGACCGGTAATCTCGACACGAAATCCGCAGCTGACATCTTCGCCCTGATGCGGCGGGTGAACGCCGCGGCGGGCGCGAGCTTCCTGATCGTCACCCAC
The DNA here is from genome assembly GCA_026400565.1 of Hyphomicrobiales bacterium. GTDB lineage: Bacteria > Pseudomonadota > Alphaproteobacteria > Rhizobiales > Beijerinckiaceae > Allobosea. Next base: position 4,967 of record JAPLOV010000010.1, read on the forward strand.
AACATCGAACTGGCAAAGCGCTGTGACCGCATCGTCGAGGTCATTGACGGGCGGATCACGCAGTACGGCAACGCAGGCCGAAAAGGCGCTACGGCTTGACCTTCCCCAGCCGGATGGCATTGCCAATCACGCTGGCCGACGACAGCGCCATGTCGTCATCCGACGATCGGGCGCTCCGTTCCGCAGCGATGGTCGTGCGGCACGAGATCGCCGAACCGGGCATCGCCGCGTAGCGCCAGGGGAAAGTACCAGGGGAAAGTGACAGGGGAAAAGCGCCCCGTCTTCCCATGACCGCCGTTCGGCAAGTTGACAGACCAACCCTTCGGCGTGCGGATCATGAAACGTCGCCTGCGGGGGAGCCAGCAGACGCGGGTCGATCGCCCAGGCTGAAGGAGCGGTAAACATAGGTACTCTCTGCGTTGACGCTGGCTTCCGCCGCGGCAAGCGTCTTGATGCTGGCGTGGTGGGGCGAGTAAACGCAGACGGGGTCGGTGGCGGATGCATCTCCCGTCAGCGCA
>JAPLOV010000020.1:0-10285 GCA_026400565.1 Hyphomicrobiales bacterium
GCAGGATCTTGTCCCCGCCGATATCGAGCGTGCGGAAGGTCACGGTCTTGTCGCCAACCGCTTCCAGCGCGGCGAGATAGAGCTGCTGCTGCTCGGCCGTGGTCGGCATCCGCGCCGCTACCATGAATTGCAGTTCGGTGCGGAACAGGCCGATGCCGGCAGCGCCGGTTTCCTCCAGGTGCGGCAGGTCGACCAGAAGGCCGGCATTGAGCTTGATGTCGATCGCCTCGCCATCGCGCGTGACCGCCGCGATATCGCGGAGCTTGCGGTATTGCTCCTGGCGACGCGCCCTCAGCCGCGCCTTTTCCTTGTAGACGTTCTCGACATCGGCCGGCGGCCTGATCTGCACCTCGCCGGTGGAGCCGTCGACAATCATCGCATCGCCCTGCTCGACCAGCGCGGTGATGTTCTCGATCTCGCTGACCGCAGGAATGCCCAGCGCACGGGCCACGATGGCCACATGGCTGCTCGGGCCGCCCTCTTCCAGCACCAGCCCGCGCAGCCGTGCCCGGTCATAGTCGAGCAGCGCGGCCGGGCCCATGTTGCGCGCCACGATGATGGCATTCTCCGGCAACTGGTCGCGCGCGATGGTCAGGTCCGCCCCGACCAGGATGTGCAGCAGCCGGTTGGCGAGATCCTCAAGATCATGCAGCCGCTCGCGCAGGTAAGGGTCCGTCTGGCGCAGCATGCGCGCCCGCGTGTCCGACTGGACCCGCTCGACGGCTGCCTCGGCGGTCAGCCCTGACAGCACCGCATCGCGCATGCGCCTGAGCCAGCCCTGGTCATGGGCAAACATGCGGAAGGTTTCGAGCACCTCCTTGTGCTCGCCGCCATGGGAGACATCGCCCCGCTCGATCAGTTCGTCGATGGTCTTGCGCAGGGCGCTGATCGCCTCTTCGAGCCGCTTGACCTCGGCTTCCGGGCTTTCCGCGATCAGGTTCTTGATCACCACGCGCGGCTCATGCAGCACCACGTGCCCGAGGCCCACGCCATCGGCCAGCGAGACGCCCTTCTCATGCATCGGGCGGCGCGGGCCGGCACTCTCGCCATTGACCGCAAGCGACTGCATGCCGCCCTGGGCAATGAGTTCGGCCAGCACCATCGAGACGGTTTGCAGCGCCTCCATTTCCTCGTCGGTGTAGGCGCGCGTCGCGGTGTTCTGCACCACCAGCACACCCAGCGTCGCGCCGGCCCTGAGGATCGGCACGCCGAGGAAGGAGCGGTAGATCTCCTCACCCGTCTCCGGCTTGTAGGAGAACGAGGGATGCGATTGCGCATCCGACAGTGCGAGCGCTTCCGCCTCGCGCGCGATCAGGCCAACCAGCCCTTCGCCGGCCTTCATGGTGGTCAGGTGCACGGCCTCGCGCTTCAGACCTTCGGTGGCGAACAGTTCGAGAGCCTTGTCATCGCGCTGCACGTAGATCGAGCAGACTTCCGCCACCATGTTCGAGGCGATCAGGATGACGATCCGGTCAAGCTTTTCCTGCGGCAGGGTGGGTTGCGCCATCACCTCGCGGAGGCGGCGCAGCAGCACGCGCGGTCCTCCAAAGGTTGTTGGCATCGGCAAGGCCTCCCGGGCTGTCGCGGTCGCAAAGCGCCGCCCGCTCCGACCCCCGACTCTGCTGCCTTCTAACTGCCGTTGCCGGCCTTCTGCAAGGGCCAGAGGGCCTTCGGGCCCCAGAACCGGCAAAGCACTGTGTGTCTGGCGCTCCGGGCGCGACCTAGCCGGCCTTCTCGCCGGCGCTGGCCTCGATGGTGCGGAGCGCATCCGCCAGCCTTGCCTTGGCGCTGCCCGGCTTCAGCGGGCGCTGCTGGCTTTCGTGGCGCGCCCAGCCGGACAGCCAGATCATCTCGAAACTGGCCCTGACCTTGCCGTCGGGATCGCTGAAGCGCTCGGCATAGATCGCCATGGCCCGCAGCAGGGTTCCCCGTCGCAGGGGCTGGCGGCGGCGGGCCCGCAGCGCATTGGTCAGGCCCATGGCCCTGAGGTCCTGCAACAGCCCCAGCGGATTGCAATAGCGCACCGTGACGGGCTCGACATCGGTCACGGGCAGGGCAAAGCCCGCTCTTTGCAGCAAGGAGCCGGCATCGCGCACATCGGCAAACGGCGAGACGCGCGGCGAAAGTCCGCCCTCCAGTTCGCTCTCCGCCGCCGCCAGCGACTGGCGCAGTTCGGTCAGCGTCGTGCCGCCGAACAGGCATCCGATGAACAGCCCATCCGGCTTCAACGCACGCCGGACCTGCACCAGGGCACCGGGCAGATCATTGACCGATTGCAGCGCCAGCAGCGAGGTCACCAGCGAGAGCGACGCATCGGCGAAGGGCAGGCGCTCCTCGTCCGCCACCACGTCCATCCGCCCGCCTATCGCAACCGGCGCTGCCCGGACCACCAGCTCAGTGCCGGCTCGTTCCGCGAGCAGCCGGGCGGCGGCATCCGTCGCCGTGCCGAGATCGACCGCGACCGGAAACGCCCTCGTGATCGCGGCAAGGCGCTCGGCCAGATCGTCGGCTGCGCGCTGGATCAGGAAATCGGCGAACCCGATGCGCTCCGCCCGGAGCAGCCGACGGCGCATCAGATCCCGGTCGAACAGGGCCAGCGGCTCACTCAAGGGGGTCTCCTTCGCGATGGCCAGCATATGGCCTGCCCCGCCCGCCAGGTCAAAGGGCACCTTGCCCCGCGACGCGATGCGATCTGCGTGCCAGCGCCGGAAGCATGCGCATGATCAGGCAGCAAGAGGACGCGACTTGGACGCCGCATGGGCTGCGGTCCGAGGGCATTGGCGGCGATACCCGACCTGACAACGCCGATCCCGCTCCTTCCGCCGTCGGGGATGCAGCGACGACAGCGCCACCGGGTCGCCTCAGACGCTGGCTCGACGCGGCGCGTGCCTGGCCGGCCCATGGCCTGTGCGGGCGCTGCTGGTCCGGGCTCAGCCTGATCGAGCGGCCCTGTTGCGAGCGGCTGGGCGCACCCTTCGCACTGGATCTGGACGAGGCCCTGATCTCGCCGGCGGCTATGGCAGATCCGCCCGTGTTCCACGCGCCCGCGCCGCCTGCGGCTATGACGAGACCGCAAGGGCGCTGGTGCACCGGCTGAAAGATGGCGACAGGATTGAACTGGCGCTGACATGGGCCGTATGATGGCGCTGTCCAGGCGCGAATTGCTGGCCGATACCGACCTGATCGTGCCGGTGCCGCTGCATCGCTTCAGGCTCTGGCGGCGACGCTCCAACCAGGCTGCAGCCCTCGCCGAGGTGGTGGCCGGGTTGAGGGCCTCCATCTCGATCTGACGGTGCTGGCGCGCGTCCGGCGCACCCGCCCGCAGGTTGGGCTCAGCCGCAACGAGCGCACCGAGAACCGGCAAGGCCCGCTGCACCTGGCAGCCGGTGTGCGCCACCGCATAGAGGGCCGCCGCGTGCTGCTGATCAACGACGTGCTGACCTCCGGTTCGACCGCCAATGCCTCGGCGCGGGCGCTGCTGCGCGGCGGGGCGAGCGCGGTCGATCTGCTCACTTTCACCCGTGTCATCCCCGGATTGTGAGGCCCCCGCGCGGCGGCACACCTTGAGACAAGCCGTTGCCGGCCTCATATGGTGAGGAACAAGGAGCGTTCCCCCCATGCCTGCCGTGACGATCTACACGAAATCCTGGTGCCCTTACTGCTCGGCTGCGAAGGATCTGCTGGTGCGCAAGAATGTGAGCTTCACCGAGTTCGACATCACCGGGAAGGCCGATCTGCGCGACGAGATGGTGCGCCGTTCGGGCCGTGCCACAGTGCCGCAGATCTTCATCGGCGAGGCCCATGTCGGTGGCTGCGATGATCTGTATGCGCTCGACCAGAGCGGTGCGCTCAACCCCATGCTGGCCGGTTGACAACCGTGGCGGGTCCCTCGCGATGATCAGGTTCGCGCTTGTCTGCGATCACGGCCATGGCTTCGAAAGCTGGTTCCGCGACAATGCCGCCTATGCCGATCAGGCCGGCGCGGACCTTGTCACCTGCCCGCATTGCGGCTCGGCCAAGGTCGAGAAGTCGATCATGGCGCCGCACGTGGCGCGCTCGGACAAGAAGAGACACGCAGGTCCTGTCGCTCCGCCCGCGACGCCGGCTGCGCCGTCAGACGGTGCCGGAACGTCGATGACCATGCTGGATCCGGCCGACCTCGCCATGCGAGCCTTGCTGCGCGAGTTCCGCCGTCACGTTGAGGCCCACGCCGACAATGTCGGCGGCCGCTTCGCCGAGGAAGCTGTGCGCATGCACCATGGCGATATCGAACAGCGCCCAATCTATGGCAGCGCCAGCCCTGAGGATGCCCGCATGCTGATCGAGGAAGGCATCGACGTGATGCCACTGCCGACCGCGCCGGATGACCGCAACTGATTGCAGCCCGCTGTGACACGGCAGCCATGGCCCAGCGCCAACGGCAACACAACAATCAGGCTGACGCGGCGTGGTGCATCTGCAACCCGGCGCGGTCCAACCCAGTGCGAACCTTGTCGAGCGTGGCCACGCGGCAGGTCAGAAGCCTCGCTTGTGCAGTCGCAAGTGCGTCTTCGCCCCCGAGGCTGACCGCATCTTCCAGCGCGCGCCATTGACCTTGCGCAACATGCGACGCCGCGCGCCGTCTAGGCTTGTGATGACCCTGACCATCACTCAAAGCCCGGAGCGCTGCCTGTGTCGCATACACCCCATGAACTGGCCGAGGAATTTCCCGAGCATATCGAGCGCATGAAGCAGCTCAAGGCGACACATGCGCACTTCGCGCGCCTCGCCGATGCCTATCATGAGATCAACAGGGCCATCCACCGGGCGGAAACCCTCATCGAGCCCGTCGATGGCATGACCGAGGAAACCATGCGCAAGCGGCGCCTGCGCCTGAAGGACCAGATCCACGACATGTTGACGGCCTGACCGCGAAAAGCGGTCAGCGTGTAAACCGGCACGCCATCTGCCCCCCGATCGGCTCCGAAGGCTGCCCGCGCCCGAATGCCGGTAACCACCGGATACTGTGCAATGAACTTCCAGAGCATAAGGGTCATTGCTGGACACCTAATGGCAAAGCTCCGGGGCTGATTCACATTCATCTGCCGGAGGCAAGAGGCGTGTTGCCAGACCGTCAGCGGCGCAGGCCGGGCGCTTCGATGGTGAGCCCCCGTGCGCGATCGGCGAGGAAAAGCTCGAGTGCGAGATACTCGGCGGAGCCTGGCAGCAACTGGGCAGCGCGGACGCCGAGCGCACAGGCCCTGAGCCGCCGGTGCAGCGAGCCGACACCATTCCATTCGAGACGATACGCCGGATAGCCCAACCCGAGCCCACTGGAGATGACATCGCCACGCAGTCTGCGCCCTGCATTGTCGTCATGGCATTGGCTGCATGACAGATTGAGTTGGCCCTGACGCAGGCTGTAGAGCCGTGTGCCCTCCGCGAGATGGGCTGCTGCCGCGCCGCTGGTGACCACCGACATGGGCAGGCCTCGCGAGCGGGCCGCGATGGCAGCGGTCAGCGAGAGCAGCGCCTCGCTTTCATAGCCGAATGGCGCTTCGCCCTGCCGCTGGCTGCGGCACTGTTCGATGCGCAGTTCAAGATTGAGCAGTGCGCCCTCGGCCGACACCGCCGGATAGCGCGTGGCCACACCACGCATACCGGCAACACTGCCATGACAACCGCCGCAGGATGGCTGTCCTGATGGCGGGGCAGCACGCCACAGCGCCTCGCCCTGCTCCACCCAAAGCCAGCCGGGATGCCGGGCCGGATCGTCCTGCTGGGCGCGCAATTCCGGCGACAGGAATTCGCGCGAGGGCCGGATGTCGCTCGCGAAAGCTGGCTGGACCAGCGCAAACACCAGAACCGCCCATGCTTGGAAGGCGCGACGCCTCAGGCTTCCACTCCTGGCGAGGCCGTATGCTCTAACGGGAGTGCCTGTGGATGTTCGTCGAAGACATGGGCCGCATCCCGCCCGGTCGGCGTGCAGGGGCTGATACCAGGAACGCATCGCGCTCAGCTGACGATCAGTGTCTGGACACGGGTATGTCTCGCCCCGCCATCCTCCAGCCATTCAAAGAGCACAACCCCCGTCTCTGTCGCGACGGTGGTGAAGCTCATGTAGGGGTTCGAAGCAATCCCGGTCGACAAGTCCATACGGAAGACTTCTTCGCCGGCATACGACACGCGGAATGTGTGAATGATCTTGCGTGGACTGGGTTTCAAACCGACTGCGTCGATGGCCCGCTCCATGATGTGGCGAGCCAGAACCTTGATTTCGATGATGTCGCCCTTGCTGGCGTTTTGCGGCATGGTGATCCGTGTGGTGAGGTCACTCATGGGCTCAGCCTCCTTCCAGGCAGGCACCGAGGATCACGATGACCTCCTGCTCGGCACGGTGGATCAGGCCGCGTGTCGTCTCTGCCAGCACCACGACCTTCTGCGTCGCTGCCAGTCTGATGCGGGTCGCGACATCGGCCCGGCCCGCCCGGTACCCAAGCTGAAACCGCGCCACCACCGGAAATGGGTTCATCTCGGAGAGAATGTGCACCATACGGATGTGGTCCTCCCGGGTCCACGGACTGTCGACCTTGATGCCCACATCAACCGAGTTGCCATTCTCCGACAATGTCGGGATGTCGAGCGTGATGCCGGAGTTGATCGGTAAGCGACCCGCCAGCAACTCGCGCTCGGTCACTTCGAAGTTGCGGTCAGACTGAGAGCGGTTGATGGTGGCATCGATCCCTTGAGCCAGTGCAAACCCGGTCGGCACCAGCGCCAGCCCACCCGCCATCGTGCGCCTTGTGATGCCCTGCCTGTTCATGCCCTCACTCCTTCAGCCCTGACAGATAGCTGACCACATCTTCGATCTCCTGCGCGCCGAGCACAGGCCGACCGACATGTCGCGGTTCGACATTCACCAGACCGTGTACACGGTAATAGGCCGGCATGATCGCACGGTCATTGACCTGCGTGGGATCAACCAGCCTCAGTCTGATCTGGCCCGCCGTCAGCCTGAGGCCAACGCCTGCCAATGGTGGACCGAGTTCACCCTGAAAGCGCTCACGCCGGTCGGGAATCGTGTGGCAAATCAGACAATTGCCTGTTTCACGGTTCTTCACGACCGCCTCGCCACGCGTTGCGTCACCAGCCCTGCCTTCCAGCGCGCCCTCGATGCTGTCGCCGGACACCGTGAACGGCACGAGATTCTGCGCCGAAACCACCGCCGGCAGCAATGCCAGGGCAACGAACCAGAAAGCCCTCACGCGCGCTTCAGATCCTGATCCTTGAGCGGCACTTGCCGGATGCGTTTGCCGGTGGCAGCAAAAATGGCATTCAGCACAGCCGGCGCAGCCACCATGATTGTAGGCTCTCCGACACCGCCCCAGAAACCGCCAGACGGCATCACGATGGTCTCGACGGCAGGCATCTCGGCCAGACGCAGGACATCATAGGTGTCGAAGTTGGTTTCGACGATCGCACCATCCTTCACTGTGCATTCGCCATACAGCAATGCCGACAGCCCATACGAGAAGGAACCCTCGACCTGCATCTCGATCTGCCGTGGATTGACCGCGACGCCGCAATCCGTCGCTGCAACGATGCGGTGGATCTTCAGCTTTCCGGCAGCATCGACGGAGACTTCTGCGGCCGCAGCCACATATGAGCCGAAGCCCATCTGCTGGGCGATGCCACGGAAAACGCCCTGTGGCGCTGGCTTGTCCCAGCCAATGCGCTCAGCCACAGCATTGAGCACGGCGAGATGCTTGGGATGATTGCCCATCAGCTTGCGACGGAATGCCAGAGGGTCCTGACCGGTGGCATGCGCCATCTCGTCCATGAAGCATTCAATGTAGATTGCGTTCTGGTTATGATTGACCCCGCGCCAGAAATGCGGCGGCACGTGGGTGTTGCGCATGGCATGGTCAATCAGCAAGTTCGGAATGGTGTAGCCAAACTGGCTTTCCGCACCGGTTGGGTTAAGGCCCTGGAACGTGGCCGCGTCACGTCCATTCTGCAAGGCAGTCGGGAAGACATAGGCCAGGATGGACTGGCCGGAGATGCGCATGTGCAGGCCAGTCAGATTGCCGGACGCATCGAGACCCGCGCTCATCTTGCACATGGTGACCGGGTGATAGCGGCCCTGCACCATATCTTCCTCGCGCGACCACAGCGTCTTGACCGGCACGCCGGGCACCTGCTTGGCAATCAGCACGGCCTGAGTCAGCCAGTCATGGGTGGTTCGACGGCCAAAGCCACCGCCAAGGTCGATCCGGTGAACATCGCAAGCCGTTTGCGGCAGACCGGCGGCAGCAGCTGTCGCGGCAAGGGCCGCCTCACCATTCTGGGTCGGGCACCAGACATCGCAGCGCGTGGGCGTCCACACCACCGTGGCGTTCATTGGCTCCATCGGTGCATGGTTCTGGAAGGGATAGCCGTAGGTCGCCTCGATCTTGCGCGGAGCGGCCGCAATGGCAGCCTTGGCGTCGCCATTGGTATTGCCGACAAAAGCCTCGCTCGCACTGAGCCCTTCGCGCAGCATGGCCGCGATGGTGTCCGACGAGACGTTGCGGTTCGGCCCGTAGTCCCACTCGACGGGGAGTGCATCAAGTGCGGTCTTTGCTTGCCAGTAGGTGTCGGCGATGACGGCAACCGCGTTGTCACCGGCCTGAACCACGTGCCTGACACCAGCCATGTTCCGCACCTTGGCGGCATCGAATGACTTCACCTTGCCACCAAAGACAGGGCATTGCTGGCTGGCAGCCAGCAGCATGCCCGGCATCTTCAGGTCGGAGCCATAGACCAGCTTGCCAGTCGTCTTGTCGGCCGTGTCGAGCCTGGGCCGAGAGGTGCCAATGACGGTCCAGTCCTTCGGATCCTTCAGGGTGACGGCGGCAGGCGGGGTCTGTCGGGCGGCAGCGGCCGCCAGTTGTCCATAGCGCAGGGTGCGGCCACTCGGCCTGTGTGTCACCACACTGTCCTTCGCCGCACAATGCTCGGGTGTGGCCTGCCACTCGGCGGCAGCGGCGTGGATCAGCATGACCCGTGCTGTGGCCCCAGCCCGCCGCACGTAGTCCTGGCTCTGGCGGATACCCTGGCTGCCGGCTGTCTGGAAATTGCCCCAGGCGCGGTTGCGGGCCAGTGACTGGCCCGGGGTGACATACTCCGTGACGATCTTCGACCAGTCGCAGTGCAGTTCCTCGGCGATCATCTGCACCAGGCCGGTGCGGGTACCCTGCCCCATTTCCGAGCGCGCCATACGGATGACCACGGTATCGTCGGGGCGGATCACCACCCAGGCGTTGATCTCGGGCGTTGTTGCAACTGTGGTCGTGGCCTGCGCCAGTGCTTCGCGGCCCGGCAGATGGAAGCCGACGACAAGACCCGCGGCAGCACCCTTGAGCAATGTGCGACGGGAAGGCTGGGTGTTTTCGGTCATGGTCATGTGCCTGTCCTCAGCCCTGACGTGTCTGCGCAGCTTGCTTGATGCCAGCGCGCACGCGGTTGTAGGTGCCACAGCGGCAAATATTGGTCATTGCAGCGTCGATCTCGGCATCGGTCGGGTTGCGCTTCTCGGCAAGCAGCGCGGCTGCTGCCATGATCATGCCGGACTGGCAGTAGCCGCATTGCGGCACATCCAGTTCCCGCCATGCCACCTGCACCGGGTGCATGCCATCGGGCGACAGACCTTCGATGGTGATGATCTTCTGGTTCGATGTGAAAGCGCTGATCGGCATCGAGCAGGCTCGTACCGGCTGACCATCGACATGCACCGTGCAGGCACCACATTGTGCGATACCGCAACCATACTTCGTGCCGGTCAGGCCGATCTGTTCGCGCAGAGCCCAAAGGAGAGGCGTATCTGGCGAGGCCGCGACCTCAACCATGCGTCCGTTCACGTTCAATCTCACCATCACCTTGCTCCCGTAACTCTCAGCAACCGATGGTGGCATGCTCTTGCTGTCTGGGGCAAGCCCACAGCCGATCAACGTTCTCGAAAAACGCCACGGGCCACACGGTCAGATGGTCTGGTGCGATCCCCTGGACTGCTGCCGGGTTCGTGGACACCGAGATCGGGTGTTTCACGAAGCCGGAGGTGGACGCTGGAGAACAACGGTCTGGGCGTGCGTTCAAGATCGAGGCTGTGCGCCTGATCAAGGACCGCAGCGTCGCCCGTTGCAAAGCTGCGCCGGAGCTTTTGATCAGCGCGGATTGCGGACCAGCCATTCGCGCATTTCGGCGATTTCGCGCTCCTGCGCCGCGATGATCTCACCGGCCCACTTCTTGGTCTGCTCGTTCGCTCCGA
>JAPLOV010000020.1:10316-15609 GCA_026400565.1 Hyphomicrobiales bacterium
CCGAACTGCAGCACCACTCTCGCCATGTCGATCGCACCCTGATGATGTGGAATCATGCCTCGCACGAAGTCGATATCGGCGTTGCCGCTGAAGGCGATCGCCATGTCGCGATGCATCTTCGCATTTGCTTCTTCGAATGCGCGCGTGGACGGCGTCGCTGCGGTGGACGTCTGACCATGCCCCTGATGGCCCGGGCCTGTCATGGTGCCCATGCCCATGCCAATGCTCATGCCCATGCCTTGCCCACCCCTCATGCCCTGCATTATCGGCATCATGTCCCGCATCATCGGAGCCGGCCACCCATTCATCTATCGGCAGGAAGCGCAGCGGCTTCAACGGCCACTTTTCGTAAGTCTCGGCATCCCCATAACGTGACGGACTAGGATTGCATGGATCGCCAAACCATGCGGGAAATGATTCTTGCAGCAGTGACGCGCCCAGGGCGTCCAAAATTTCTAACGCTTCCGCTTCGACGACTTTCAAAATCCCCAACTCAAGCCCACACAAACGGCAGCACTTTCTTGCCACCATCGCGGCGTCATCATCATGCCCCATCCGCCACAATCGCTACCTTCACATTCAAGGCGCGCAACACAGCACTGATGGTCTCGAAGCGGGGGTGCGCGCCGGGTGACAGGGCTTTGTAAAGGCTCTCGCGGCCAAGCCCGGCATCCTTGGCAACCTGGGCCATACCCCGCGCCTTGGCGACGTGCGAAAGCGCCGCCAAGAGCACGTCAGGGCTTGCATCTTGCGCGGCGGCTGTCAGGTATTCGGCAATCACCTCATCATTATCGAGATAGTCCGAAATGTCGAACGCGGCATAGGTGACGGTCATGTGTCTTGTTCCTTCAGCACCCGCGCCAATTCCTTGGCCCGTTTGATATCCTGCCCTTGCGAGGCCTTATCGCCACCTGTGAGCAGCAAATAGACCGCCCCATCATGACGCACGAAATAGACCCGGTATCCCGGCCCGTGGTGTATCCGCATTTCTGACACGCCCTCACCGACCGGCGCGCAATCACCGAAGTTGCCAAGTGTCGCGCTGGCCAGCCGCGCCAGAATGCGGGCCTTGCCCTTGTGATCTGCCAATGCGCACAACCAGCTATCAAAGACAGATGACCGAACCAGCGTGAACATAAGCGCTTGTATCCGAATGACTACAGGCTGTCAAAGTGGTTCACCCGCGATTCAGCGGAATGACCTTCGCACCATCCCGCAACGCATCCAGATGGTCTGCCCACCATTGACCCATGGTGACTCGCTCTTGCCAGTGTTCGCCGCGTGCACAGGCCCGCCGAACGGCATCGGCCTGTTGGTGCACCAAGGCCCGTTCGATGGCATCGGGGTTGGATCTGCCGCTTTCGTTCAGCAAGGATGAGGCCGCCGCGTGGAAGCCGTGCGAGGTTATGTCATCCTGCGAATAGCCCGTGCGCGTCAAAGCCGCGTTCATGGTGTTCTCGCTGATGGGCCGCGTCGCTGTGCGAAGGCCAGGTAGCACCAGCGCACCATGGCCAGTGTAGCGCTTCAAGCCTTCAGGGATGACCAGCGCCTGCCTTGGCAGTGGCACCCGGTGTTCGCGGCGCATCTTGGCGCGGCTGGCCGGAATGGTCCAAAGCGCATTGGCAAGGTCAAGCTCGTGCCATTCAGCCAAGGGCAGTTCACCCGGCCTCGGAAACAGAATGTCCATCAGCTTCAATGCGGCAAAGGTCGTGGGCTGGCCTTCGAAGGCTTTGATTGCCCGGAGCAATGCGCCAAGCTCTTTCGGCTCGGTGATGGCAACCCGGTGCTTCACGGTCGGGGCCGTCAATGCACCACGCAGCGCGAACGTCGGATCGTTGGTGGCGCGGGCCGTCGCGATGGCAAAACGGAACAACTCTCCAATGGTAGTACGCAATCGCTTGGCAGTTTCCAGCCGGCCCTTGCCTTCAACCTTGCGCAAGACAGACAGCACTTCCGGTGCCGTTTTCTCGGAAATGGGCTGGTTGCCGAGCGCGGCATTGGCCAGTCTATGCCGCGGTTCAGGCTTGCTGGGCGCGTTCGACGCTTTGCCTTCGTTACGCTTCTTGGCCAGCACCCCGGAAGCAATCTTCTGGAATGTCTGACCTTGCACTTCGATGGCCAGCGCCTTGTCAGTCTGTTTCTGGATCGACGGATCGCGGCGCATGGCCAAAAGGCTCTTGGCCTCTTCCCGCTTCGCGCGCGCTTCCGAAAGGCCAACAGAAGGGTAGCGCCCGATTGATAGCTTTTTCTGCTTCCCGTCAAACCGGTAGGCCAGCCTCCAGAGTTTCGAGCCGTTCGGCATGATCCAGAATTGCAGCCGGCCGCCATCGGACAGCTTTTGAATGGAATCAGTCGGCTTGGCAGAGCGCAGCGCAACGTCTGTCAGGGGCAAGTGTTGGCCTCGTTGCGCGGGCCGCGCTGGCCCGGCCAACAGAAAGGCCAACAAACAAGACGGGTATCAACGTGCCCCGGCGAACGCGGGTGACATTGAAAGTTCCAGATTCCGGCAAAAAAACCCCTGAATCGGCCTTTTCTAGGCTGATTTGAACGTCTGCGAAGAGGGGGATGGTGCCGCTTGAGGGATTCGAACCTCCGACCCCCTCATTACGAATGAGGTGCTCTACCAGCTGAGCTAAAGCGGCAATGAAGCGGCGAATAGCAGCCGGCACCGCCCTTGGCAAGCGTGCGTCCCCGCGGCGGTCAGCCGCTCAGTTCGGCGGCGCGCTGCCGGGCTGCGGCCACGGCGCGGCGCATCAGCGGCCTCATCCCGTTTTCGGCCATGAGCACATCGAGCGCCGCCGCCGTGGTGCCGCCCGGCGAGGTCACGTTCTGGCGCAAGATGGCCGGATCGAGCGGCGAGCGATGCAGCAGCTCACCCGCGCCCTCGATCGTGCCGCGCGCCAGCCGCGCCGCGACATCGGCGGGAAGGCCGGCGGCAATTCCAGCCTCGGTGAGGCACTCCACCAGAAAGAACACATAGGCCGGGCCAGAGCCGGACACCGCCGTCACAGCGTCAATGAACTCTTCGCCCGGCACCCATTCCACCTGGCCGATGCCTGACAGGAGCGCGGTCGTCATCGCCCGCTGCGCCGGTGTGACGGCGGCGCTGGCCGCCAACCCGGTGACCCCGCGCTGCACCGAGGCCGGCAGGTTCGGCATGGCACGCACGAAGGCCCGGGCCCCGGGCGCGCGCGCTTCGAGATTGGCAATGGTCTTGCCGGCCAAGATGGAAATCACCAGCGTGCCCGGCCCGGCAAGACCGGCAAGAGCTGGCGCGGCGGCATCGAGCATCTGCGGCTTGATGCCGAGCACCAGAACGTCAGGCGGCGCTATGTCGGCGAGCGGCAGGTTGAGCCTGAAGCCGTACCGGGATGCCAACGCGCCAAGGGCCTCGTCGGCGTTCGGGTCCAGCACCGTCAGCGCCGCGCCCGTCAGGCCTGCGTGAAGCCAGCCTTCCAGCATGGCTCCGCCCATCTTGCCGGCCCCCATCAGGACGAGGCTGTTCGGAAACGCTGTGCTGGTCATCGCATGAACTCGGCAGGCAGAGGGCAGCGCAGACGCGCGGATGACCTCCTGTGGGAAGACTGGCGTCGCCGCTCGCCCTGGAGGCTGCTGGCTGCGCCGACGCAGGCCGGCGCGGCCGTCAGGCTTCGCCGACGCATTCCATCATCGAGCAATCCAGTGCCTCGCGGGCCGACTTTCCGGCCCAGAGCACGAACTGGAAGGCCTGATAGTGGCGCTCGCAGGTTTCGACTGCCGACTTGATCATCATGCCGGCCTGCTCATCGGTGGGTTCGGCCCCTCCGGACAGCAGCAGCGAGTGCCGGAACATCACCACGTTCTCGGAACTCCAGAAGTCGAAATGGCCGAGCCAGAGCTGTTCGTTGATCAGCGAGATCAGCGTCACGACCTCGGTCTTGCGCCGGTCCGGCACCTTGAGGTCGAAGGCGGAGGCAACGTGCATGGCCTCCATCTGGTCAAGCCAGGTCACGGCGACCTGATACTCGGCCCAGTTGCCGGCCACGTTGACCGAGATTTCATCCTCGCCATCGCGGTCGAAGCTCCAGTCGTTGAGGGCGGCCAGGCGCTCGATGACATCGAGCGGATGGTTGGCGCGATCAAGATCATGTTCAAGGTCCAGCACAGACAGCCAGCTCCTCAGGAGGGATCAAACGCAGGCGAACGCATCAGCGCAACAGGCTCGGCACGGGCACGCTCCTCGACACGGATACGCTCGAAGACGGGCACGCACACGCGACCATGAAATCGGCACCGGCAGGGGCTGCTGGCGACCGGTCGTTCGACGGCTTTGAAAAATAAGCCGAATCACCTCTTGCATTGACCATAGATCGGTTTGCGGGATCGGAGAATCCCCCTCGCGACCGTTGCTCAACGGCGATATGCGTCGTGGATTCGGATGGCTGCAACAATGGCTGCAGCGATTCGTCCACAGCCCTTCGCTGTGGATGACGGCCTCAGCCCAGCGCGATGGCCGAGATCAGCCGGCCATAGTCAGGTTCGGCCCGGTGCGTGGTCATGCGGTAGCTGAAGAAGCGGGCCGGGTCCGAATAGGTGCACAGCCCCAGATCGACGAAGCGGCCCACGCCGGCCTCTGCAAAGCGGGCAGCGATGAAGGCCGGCAGGTCGAACATCGCATGGCCATCCCGCTCCGACGGCCGGAAGAAGCGGCTGAAGCCGGCATCGGCGGCCATGAACCGCGCCACGAATTCCGGCCCGACCTCGTAGGCTTGCGGCCCGATCGTCGGACCAAGCACGGCGGTGATGGCCCGGCGTCGCGCACCCAGCCCCTCCATGGCAACCAGCGTGGCCTCGATGATGCCGCCGAAGGCTCCTTTCCATCCGGCATGGGCGGCGCCGACGACCCCGGCCTCGCCATCGGCAAACAGGATCGGCCCGCAATCAGCGGTCGAGATGCCGAGACCGAGGCCTGGTGTTCGTGTCACCATCGCGTCGGCTTTGGGCCGCTCGCCGGGCCATGCCCCCTCGGCAACGACGACATCAGGCGAGTGGACCTGGTAAAGACTGAGCAGGAGCTCCGGCGCAATGGTGATCACACCTGCCATGCGGCGACGGTTCTCAAGGATGTGGGCCGGATCGTCCTGCGAGCCAAGACCGCCATTCAGCGAAGCATAGAGCCCGCCCGACACCCCGCCTTGCCGGGTGAAGAAGGCATGACGGATACCGGGCAAGGCCGCAAGGTCAGGCGCAGTGATCGGCTGAACCGTCGGCGCAAGGGTCGGCGCAAGAGTCGGCGCAAGAGTCGTCATGGGGT
>JAPLOV010000109.1 GCA_026400565.1 Hyphomicrobiales bacterium
CAGTGCGATCAGCTTGCCATGCATCGGGGCCTTGATCTGGGAGCCACCGGCTCCGTCGCCGGCATCCAGATCGACGGCCAGGGGATCGACCAGCCTGACCCAGGTCTGCCGGCCATCACGGAGCACGATCACGCCCTCGTCGGCCATCACCAGCGTCAGGTCGCGCTCGCTGCCCGGCGCGACATCGCCAAGCTCGACCGCAGCGCCGCCGGCATCGCGGCGCACGCGCAGCAGCACCGGCTCGTCATCCGCCGTGACCGGCACCGGCAGGGCCGGCTGCGGCGAAAGCGCAAAACCATCGGCCACCGCCCAGGGATCATGAGCCGGCCCGGAGCGCGGCAGATTTCTCGCCTGTTCATCGAGCAGCATCATGGTGCCGGCAGCCACTGCCACCCGGTCGAGCGGCTGCGCCACCACGCCCAGCGCCTCGGCGTTGCGGTCGATGAAACCGGTATCGAACGGCCCGTTTCGGAACCCCTCCGCCTCGCACAGCTTCTTCAGGAAACGGGCGTTGGTCTTCGGCCCTGCGACAAGCGTCTCATCCAGGGCGGCGGCCAGCCGGTCCAGCGCTTCGAGGCGGGTGTCACCGCGCGCAATGATCTTGGCGATCATCGGGTCGTAGAACGGCGTCACCTCGCCACCTTCCTCGACGCCGGCATCAACGCGGATGCCCTCCGCCTCGGGCAGCACCAGCGCCCAGAGTTTGCCTGTCGAAGGCAGGAAGCCGCGCTCGGGATCCTCCGCATAGAGCCGCGCCTCGACCGCGTGGCCGGTGATCGTCAGATCATCCTGCATGAAGGGGAGAGCGTCACCTGCCGCCACGCGCAATTGCAACTCCACAAGATCAAGCCCGGTGATGGTCTCCGTCACCGGGTGTTCGACCTGAAGCCGCGTGTTCATTTCCATGAAGTAGAACCGGTCGGCCCTGAGCCCGTCGCGGCCGTCGGCGATGAACTCGACCGTGCCGGCGCCGACATAGCCGACCGCCTTCGCCGCCTCGACCGCCGCCTTGCCCATCGCGGCCCTGACCTCGGGGCTCATGCCGGGGGCCGGGGCCTCCTCGATGACCTTCTGGTGGCGGCGTTGCAGCGAGCAGTCGCGCTCGAACAGGTGCACGACATTGCCATGCCTGTCACCGAAGACCTGGATCTCGACATGGCGCGGCGCGAGCACGTATTTCTCGACCAGCACGCGCGGATCACCGAAGGCGTTGCGCGCTTCGCGCTGGGCGCTTTCCAGCGAGTCCGCAAAGTCTGCCGCAGCATCGACGCGCTTCATGCCCTTTCCACCGCCGCCGGCCACGGCCTTGATCAGCACTGGATAGCCGATCCGGGCCGCTTCGCTCTCCAGGAACGCCACATCCTGCCGCGCGCCGTGATAGCCCGGCACGACCGGCACGTTGGCCTGCTCGGCGAGGGCCTTGGCCGCGTCCTTCAGGCCCATGGCACGGATGGCGGAGGCGGGTGGGCCGACAAAGACGATGCCTGCCGCCTGACATGCGTCGGCAAAATCGGCGTTCTCGGACAAAAAACCATAGCCGGGATGGATGCAGGCAGCCCCTGTCGCCTTTGCCACCGCGATGATCGTGTCGCCGCGCAGGTAGCTATCGCGCGCCGCAGCCGGGCCGATCCGGTGCGCCTCGTCAGCAAAGAGCACGAATGGCGCATCCGCATCCGCATCGGAATACACCGCAATGCAGCGCATGCCGAGCCGCCGCGCGGTCCGGAACACGCGAAGGGCGATTTCTCCGCGATTGGCAACAAGGATGGAGTGCAGGCGGGTGGCAATGCTGGTCATGCCAGCCGTTATAGCGAGGAGCAGGGCTGTCGGCGAGGGGGTAGGTCGGGCAGGGGGTAGGTCGGGCTGGCCCATATGCATGTTCACCTGCATGTTCACCTGCCTGTGGGTTTTTGGCCCTGCCGCGATGCTGGCCGCGTTCGGGCCGCCCCGCTTGACGCCTGCACCCGCGCCGCCTTCAATCATGTCCGGATCGCAACAACAGGCAGAATCATGATTCCCAACCTCCAGATCGATGCCGCCCGGCTCTGGGACGCGCTGATGGAAACGGCGACCATCGGCGGCACCGCCAAGGGGGGCATCCGGCGACTGACGCTCAGCGATGAGGACCGGCGCGTGCGGGACTGGTTCAAGGCCACCTGCGAGGGGCTTGGCTGTACGGTGCATGTCGATGAGGTCGGCAACATGTTTGCCGTCCGTCCGGGCCGCAACAACGCGCTTTTGCCGATCGCCATGGGCTCGCACCTCGACACGCAGCCGACCGGCGGCAAGTTCGATGGCGTGCTTGGCGTGCTCGGCGCCATCGAGGCGCGGCGGGCCATGGTCGCCGCCGGCTACGAGACCAGCGCGCCCATCGCCACCGCCAACTGGACCAACGAGGAAGGCTCGCGTTTCGCCCCGGCCATGCTGGCATCGGGCGTCTACGCGGGCGTGTTCACGCCGGACTATGCCTGGAGCCGCGAGGACCGGGACGGGGTGACGTTCGCCGGCGCGCTTGATGCCATCGGCTATCGCGGCATCGAGAAGGCCGGCGAGCGCCGCTTTCAGGCCATGTTCGAACTGCACATCGAGCAGGGCCCGATCCTTGAGGATCAGAACACCATGATCGGCGTAGTCAAGGGCGTGCAGGGCATGCGCTGGTATGAGGTCACCGTCAGCGGGCAGGATGCCCACACCGGCGCGACGCCTATGTATCTGCGCAGGAATGCCTTGCTTGGCGCTGCCCGCATGATCGACCGGATCGATGCGATCGGCCAAGCCTATCCCGGCGCGGTTGCCACGGTCGGCCTGATCGAGAACCGGCCGAACAGCCGCAACGTCATCCCCGGCGAGGTCTTCTTCACCGTCGATCTTCGGCATCCTGACGAACGCGACCTGCACAGGATGGAACTGGATTTCCGCGCGGCACTGCCCGAGGTGATGGAGCCGCTGACACTTGCCTTCGAAGAGCGCATGATCTGGAATTCACCGGCCGTGAGCTTCGACGCCAACCTGATCGATTGCGTGCGCGCCGGGGTCGCCAAATCCGGCTACACGTCCCGCGACATGGCATCCGGAGCCGGACACGATGCCGCCTATACCGCGCGCGTCATGCCGACGGTGATGATCTTCGTGCCTTGTGCCGGCGGAATCAGCCACAACGAGGCTGAATCGACGACGCGCGAGGAATGCGCGGCGGGCGCGCAGGTGCTGCTCAACGCCGTGCTGGAATACGACGAGCGTCTGTCCGGCTGACCAGGCCGCTGCTGATCTCATCGCTCAGGCTTTGCAGGTCTGCCGAATGCCGCAGCAGGTAGTGGCGCAGCCAGTAGGCATAGGCCTCAGGGTTCCGTCCGGTCTCGGCGATCAGGTCGGGCAGTGTCATCACCTGCGTCTCGCAGACCTCGTCCGGATTAAGGGCCATCGGCCCTTCGGCCCGCCCGGCATAGACATAGACAAGTTCGTTCTCGACCAGTCCGTGGTCGAGACTTGTGCTGTAGCGGGCGCGAAAACCGAAGCTGAGATCGGCGCACATGCCAAGCTCCTCGCCAAGGCGGCGATGGGCGGCTTTCAATGTCCGTTCCCCGGCGCGCGGATGGCCACAGCAGGTGTTAGCCCAAAGCCCGCCCGAGTGATACTTGCCGATGTCGCGCCGCTGCAGCAGCACGCGCCCCTCCGCGTCGAACAGGAAGATCGAAAAGGCCCGGTGCAGCAGGCCCTCCTGATGGACGGCAAGCTTGCCTCCGGTGCCGATGGCGCGGTTGGCCTCGTTGACGAGGATCAGGATGTCCTCGTTTGGCTCCGCCACCTTGGTTGGCAGCGCGCCTGCGTCCGGGCGTTCTCGCCGCAGTGCCATCGTGGCCATGGTTCGATCCCTGGAGCGATTCTGGTCAATCTGCGTTCACCGCATCCGCGCTGTCGCCGTGCCTGGCAGCAGGTCGCTGGTGCCAGCACGTCGACGATAACCAGATTTGCCACGACTGGAAACGTCGTAGTTTCCGCAATGCCGCCGAAGGCCGCCCGCCCGTCTCAGCCGCGCCCGTCTCAGCCCAGCGCCGGAATGCCGGGCAGGCTCATCAGGTGCGCATAGATGGCATGCAGAGAGCCGGTCTTCTGCAGGTCGAGCATGGTCGCATCGGGCAAGGCCTTGAGCTTTTCCTCGTCGACGACGAGCACGCCGTTGATCGAGACTGGACCAAGCTTCTGCGATTTCACATCGATGGTCACTGACTTGAACAGGTCGAGGCTCTTGAGCTTGTCGACGAAGGCGATCGTCCGCATGCCGGATTCGCGGAACTCGCCGGCAAACTTCATGGCCGCTTCGAGCGCCGGCGTCGGGCTGCCATCGGGATTGAACAGCGGCTCGCCTTCCTTGGTGTTGAAGCCCGCGAACTTCTCGTCCATGCACAGCATCGGGTCGCTGCCCTCGACATCGCCGAGCACGAACGGATAGCGCCGCACATAGGCCGGAATGTAGGAACTGGTCCAAAGCCCTTTGGGCGTGACGAAGCTGTTGTGGCCACTGCGCAGCCCCAGCATGAACACCGGCGAAATGATGTCGCCTTCCGACAGGAACACGATCGGCAGTTCGCGTGCGGCGATGGCGAACTCCTCGGCCAGTGCCGGCATCAGATGCGTGCCGCGCGCGAAGGACAGCGGCTCGGGCAGCGCCTTCAGCTTGAGATCCTTGTGCGTGACGCGGTTGACCGGCGTGATGGACCGGTAGAGCACCGGCAGGCGCGTGGCAGCTTGTGTGTCGGTCTGTGACATGGGTTTCGGCTTTGGCTGTTCAGGTGGCAGGTGCCCGCGGGCTGTGCCGGGCGTCGTCCTGTCCCATGACTCAGCGGCGCGTCAATTGCCAGCGAATCCCGCAGTTACTCCGCCACAATCAGCACGAAACGCGCCTGTGCCCGGTACTCACGGCACGATACCGGGCCGCAACTGCATGGCGTGGCGGGCGATGCCGCCAGCGGTTGTGAACCAGATGTCGCCGCGCTTTGCCGCAATGTGGGCCAGCGCCCGCCGCAGATGCCTGAGCCTGTAGGGCTGGCCGACCAGATAAGGATGCAGCGCGATGCCCATCACCAGTGGCCCGCTGGCAGACTGTTCGAGCATCTCGTCGAACTGGTCGATGATCATGTCGGCGAAGGCGGCCGCGCCATCCTTGCGCGCCACGATCGAGGGGATGTCGTTGACCTCCTGAGGGTAGGGCACTGCCAGGATGCGGCCCTTTCTGGTGGTCATCCAGATCGGCTGGTCGTCGGCACACCAGTTCAGCGTGTAGCTGTAGCCGGCCTCCTGCAGCAGGTCCGGCGTGTGGTGGCTTTCGGCGATCCACGGCGAGAGCCAGCCGCGTGGCTTGAGCCCGAGGCGCTGCTCGATCAGGCCGGTGGCCTCGGTGATCAGCCGCCGCTCGTCGCTCTCCGGCAGCACGCTTTGCCGCTTGGCATTGCTGCGGCCGTGGCCGCCAATCTCGTCGCCGCGTGCAACGAACGCCTCGACCAGCGACGGGGCATAGTCGAGCATGGCGCTGTTGATCAGCACTGAGACCGGCATCGCAAGCTGCTCGAAAAGATCGAGCATGCGCCAGGCCCCGACGCGGTTGCCGTAATCGCGCCAGGCGTAGTTCAAAACGTCCGGCTGGGGTCCGCCGGGTGCCAGTTCTGCACCAAGACCTTCACCAAAAGAGAAGTGCTCAAGGTTGAGGCCGAGATAGACCGCGAGCCGCCGGCCATCTGGCCAGTCATAGAGCGGCCTTCCCCTGATCGGATGGTAGTCATAGCGATGATGGTGCGCGAGCGTGAGGGTCATGGACAAGCCTTTGGGCGGCATGCTTCTTGCTGCATTTTCCGGATAAAGAGTGCATTCTGCCACAGGCAAACACCATGCCGAGCAGGCGGGTGAGGTTTGCTGCGGACCCAGCCCGAGACGCGCTGCCAGACCAACCCAGGACACGATCATGCCCACCGATGCAAGCCTTCTCACCCGCCTTGATGCCATGGGACTGTCGCTGCCCGCGCCAGCCATTCCGGTCGGCGAATTCATCCTCTGGCGCAGGGAAGGCAGCATGATCTTCCTCGCCGGACAGATCTGCGAGAAGGCCGGCAAACCCTGGCCCACGGGTGTCTACGGCACCCATGTCAGTCTCGGCGATGCGCGCCATGGTGCGCAACTCATCGGCCTGCAATTGCTGCGCACCTTGCGCGATGCGCTGGATGGCGACCTTGGCCGCGTGCGGCAAGTGATGATGGTGCGCGGCTTCGTCACGGCAGCGCCCGGCATGGGTGACTATCCGGTGGTGATCAATGCCTGCTCGGAGCTTTTCATCGCGCTCTGGGGCGAGGCCGGACGCCATGCCCGCACCTCGGTCGGTGTCGCCCAGCTGCCACTGAATGCCACCGTCGAAATCGATGCAGCCTTTGCCGTCGACTGACGGCAGCGCAAGCTTGGCCGCATCCGTCGCCTTTCTGGCGCGAGGCTCTGGCGCTGCCCGTGCGGCCCGCTATCATGGCTCCAGCAAAGGAGCGCGGCATGACCGACACTGCAAGCCCGTCGACACCTGTGCCGCCCTCCGGACCCGGAGCGGCGCGCGTGCTCGGCCCCACTGAGGGAGCGAGTTTCTGGCAGCCTGTGCCGGCCAATGGCTTCGTGCGCAACCTGTTCAGCAACCTCTCGATTGCCAGCCAGAACCGCTTCTCGGTCGGCACGCAAACGGTCGCGCCGCGCTCGTTCATCCGCGAGCACACGCATGACCGCAACGAGGAGATCATCTTCGTGGTCGAGGGCAGGGGCGTCTGCCGGCTCGATGGCGAGGAGTATCCGATCGAAAAGGGGTCGTGCGTGTTTCTCGGCCATGGCCGGCGGCACCATTTCCTCAATCCGCATGATGAGCCGATGACCTTCTTCTGGGTGTTCATGCCGGGCGGGCTCGATGATTTCTTCGCGCAGATCGGCCGGCCACGCAGCAAGGGCGAGGCGGCCCCCGAGCCGTTCGCGCGCCCGGACAACGTCGCCGAGATCGAGGCCCGCACCGTGTTCGGCTGGACCGACGCATCCTTCAACACGCGCTGATGCCAATGCGCCAGATCACCGCCCGGACCCCTGATGGCGCCGACATCGCTGTCACCATCGAAGGGCAAGGCCCGGCCCTGCTGCTCGTCACCGGCCTTGGCGGCACGGCCCGCTTCTGGGCTCCGGCCGCTGCCCGGCTGGCGGCGACACACACGGTCATCAGCTTCGATCATCGTGCGGTTGGCGCGAGCACGCGCGGCGGCGCACCGGTCTCGGTCGGGCTGCTGGCCGATGACTGCATCGCCGTGCTCGATGCTGCCGGCATCGGGCGCACGATCCTGCTAGGTCATTCGCTGGGCGGAGCCATTGGCCAGACCTTCGCGCACCGCCATGGCGAACGGCTCACCGGGCTGGTGCTCAGTGCCACCTGGATGACACCAAACCGCTTCATCGCGGAGTTGTTCGACGCCCGCCGCAAGCTGCTGCTGGCAGACCCTGCCGGCTATGCCGCGCTGGCCACGATCATGGGCTATTCGCCCGGCTGGCTGGCGGCGAACTGGCCGGTCCTGGATGCAGCCATAGCGGCAGCTCCGCTGTCCCCGGCTCAGCAGGCCGCCGTGGCCGAGCGCATCGCAGCCTTGCTCGCTTTCGATGGCCGGCCGCTGCTCGGCGCGTATGACGGGCCGACGCTGGTTCAGGGCGTTAGCGATGACATGATCGTGCCGGCCTTTCTGCAACAGGAACTGGCTGCTGCCATCCCGCATGCCAAGGCTCTCGAATTTCCCGATGGCGGTCACCTCTTCCCGGTCAGCCGCACCGAGGCTTTTGTCACCACGCTGGCAGCCTGGATATCCGCCAACGTTCCCCCGACTTGAGCCAAGAAAAGAGGAAAACCGCCATGCGCCTTGCCGGCAAGATCGCCATCATCACCGGGGCCGGTTCCGGCATTGGCCATGAGGCCGCCCTGCTGTTTGCTGCGGAAGGCGCAACGGTGATTGTCGCGGACCGCGATGGTGCCGCCGCTCAGCGCGTTTCAGACGAGATCATGGCAGCGGGTGGCCGGGCCGAAGCACAGGTTGTCGATGTCTCGCACGAGGCCGGCCTCAAGGCGATGATCGAGGCTGTGCCGCAGCGCCATGGCCGGCTCGACATCCTCGTCAACAATGCCGGGTTCGGTTTTGCCGGCACCGTGGTCAACACCTCCGAGGAGGATTGGGATGCGCTGATGGCGGTCAACGTCAAGGGCGTGTTCTTCGGCTGCAAGCACGCCATCCCGATCATGAGCCGTCAGGGTGGCGGCGTGATCGTCAACACCGCGTCCGCGGTCGCCGCGGTCGGCATCACCAACCGTGCGGCCTATGTCGCGTCCAAAGGCGCGGTGGCTTCGCTGACCCGAGCCATGGCCATGGACCATGTTGCCGAGGGCATCCGCATCAACGCTGTCGCGCCGGGCACGATCGAGACGCCTTACTTCGCCGAGATTTTCGCCAGATCCAATGATGCACCCGCCTTGCGCGCAGCGCTGGAAGCGCGGCAGGCCATGAACCGCCTTGGCAAGCCCGGTGAAATCGCGCAGGCCATGCTGTTCCTGGTCAGCGACGAAAGCTCATTCTGCACCGGCACGACCCTGTTTGCCGATGGCGGCTGGACCGCGCGGTAAGGCATCCTTCCGCCAAGTGGCGTCCGGTCTGGCGACCGTCCGCAAAACACATGATGGCGCTTTGGCTGAAACTAGCCTACACAGCGCTCCATCACGGGCGCGTCAGTCACTGGCGGACGCCCCTTTTTCTTTTGGCGCTGGCGCGGTCTTATGGTGAGGACTGGCCGGTTTGACCCTGAACAGGCGGCTTCCTTGACCGAACTTCTGATCGCGCCCGCGCTCCAGCGCGCCCTCGACGAGCGCAACTATACCGATCTGACCCCTGTGCAGACCGCCGTGGTCTCGCCTGACGCGATGGGCCGTGACCTTCTGGTTTCCGCTCAGACCGGCTCGGGCAAGACGGTGGCCTACGGGCTTGGCATCTCCTCGACGCTGCTGGGCGATGCCGAGCGCATGGGCCTTGCTGGCGCACCGCTGGCGCTGATCGTGGCGCCGACCCGCGAACTGGCCTTGCAGGTGCAGCGCGAACTGGCCTGGCTCTATGCGCAGGCCGGTGCCCGGATCATCTCGTGTGTGGGCGGCATGGACCCGGCCAAGGAGCGCAAGCAACTTGGCGATGGCTGCCACATCGTGGTCGGCACGCCTGGCCGGCTGCGCGACCACATCGAGCGCAACCGCCTCGATCTGTCGCAGATCAAGGCCGTGGTCCTCGACGAGGCCGACGAGATGCTCGATCTTGGCTTCCGCGACGATCTCGAATTCATCCTTGAGGCGACGCCCGCCGACAAGCGAACGCTGCTGTTCTCCGCCACCTTGCCGCGCGGCATCGCCGCCCTTGCCAAGAGCTACCAGAACAACGCGTTCCGGATCGAGGCATCAAGCAAGGACATCGGCCACGCCGACATCGACTACCGCGCCATCCGCGTCGCGCCGAAAGAAGTTGAGCTTGTCGTCGTCAACGTGCTCCGGCTCGTCGATGCTCCGGCTTCGCTGGTGTTCTGCAACACGCGCGATGCGGTCCGCCATCTTCAGGCGATGCTGGTCGAGCGCGGCTTCGCTGCGGTCTATCTTTCGGGCGAACTCGGCCAGAACGAGCGCAATCAGGCCTTGCAGGCGCTGCGGGACGGGCGTGCCCGCGTCTGCGTCGCCACTGACGTGGCAGCCCGCGGCATCGATCTGCCCAATCTGGGCCTCGTCATTCACGCTGACCTGCCGCACGATGCGGAAATCCTCCAGCACCGCAGCGGCCGCACGGGCCGGGCCGGGCGCAAGGGCGTGAGCGTCGTGATCGTGCCGCCAGCCCGCCGTCGCAAGGCCGAGGGCCTGCTGGCCGAAGCCGGGATCGAACCGCGCTGGACCCTGCCACCCACCGCCGAAGACATCCGGGTCCTCGATCGCCAGCGCATGATCGAGGACCCTGCCTTGCAGGAGGAGCCAAGCGAGGAGGATCTGGCGATGGCTCAGATGCTCATTGCCCAGCGCACCCCGCAAGAGATCGCCGCCATGCTGGCGCGGATGTATCGCTCGCGCCTGCCCGAGCCCGAGGAGGTGTCGGACCCCAGTTCGTGGTTCGACAAGGCCCTGCGCGTGCGCCACGGCGCAGACCGCACGCGGCCTGATCGTGGTTTCGAACGCGGCCAGGAACGTGGCCACGATCGCGGCTTCGAGCGTGCCGCCCCCGAGCACGGCTCACCCCGGCCCGGCCCGCGCGAGCGCGGCGTGCGCAACGTGGCTGCCGGCAGTGGCGACATGGTGCTGTTCCGCGTCGAAATCGGACGCCGCAACAAGGCCGATCCAAAATGGCTGCTGCCCATGCTCTGCCGCCGGGGCAAGGTCACGCGCGACGACATCGGCACGATCCGCATCCAGGAGTTGTTCACTGAGGTGGAGATCTCCGGGGAAGCCGCCGAGAACTTCGCCGTCAACGTGCGCCGCACCGATGGCGACGACATCCGCATCAACCCGATCTCGGCCAGCGACCGCGGCGCACCGACTGAGCGTCCCCGCTTCGACAAGCCCCGCTTTGACAAGCCCAAATTTGATAAACCGAAGTTCGACAAACCCAGATCTGGCAAGCCAGGCTTCGACAAGCCCGAATTCTCCGGCCCCGGTGCCGACGCTGCGAGGCCGGATCGGGCGCGCTGGGATGATGAAAGGCCCCCGCGTCCTGATGCGAAGCCCTATACCGGCGCGAAAAAGCTCTTTGATTCTGACCGTGCCGGCCCGCGCGGGGATGCCCCCCGCCGCGACGAGCAGCCCGCCCGCGAGGCGCCTTACGAGCCCAAACGTGGCATGAAGCCGTTCGAACGCAAGGGACTGCCGGACAAGCACGCTGCGCCTTCCGATGCCCAGGGCAAGGAGGCCTATGCGAAGAAGCCGTTTGCCAAGAAGCCTTTTGGCAAGGGTCCGGGCGCACGTGGGCCGGGCAAAGGTGGTTCCGGCAAGGGTGGCGCGGGCTTCCGCTCGCGCAAGCCCTAAGACTGAACAGCGGCCAGTGCGTGAAGCTGGCCTTAGGCCGGAAAAGGGTGCTGCCTGTGGTTCGAGGCCTCAGCGCCTGAACGCGCTGACCACGCCACCGGCAATCAGCAGCAGGAACAGCGCAGAGAGCGCATGCGCGAAACCATGCGGGTTGCTGTAGTCCATCGCCGCGCCGACCACCGGCGGGCCTACCGTGAGCCCGACATTGTAGAGCACGACAAAGGCCGCGTTGGCACCTGCCAGATCTGGCCCTTCGAAGCGCCCGGCGAGATGTGACAGCCCGACCGTGTAAAGCCCGCCGACAACGCCGCCCCAGGCGAACAGCAGGGCCTGGAAGGCCAGCCCCGTTCCGGCCAGCAGGGGCAGAGCCGCTGCTCCGGCGCAGCCCAGCACGGCGATGAGGACCAGCAGCAGTCCCTTGTTCATCCGGTCGGCCAGAATCCCGATCGGCAACTGCATCAGCACGTTGCCCAGCGCCAGCGTCGTGACCAGCAAGGCCGCCTGCTCGGCATCGAAGCCGATCCTGAGCCCGTAGACGGGCAGGAGCGCGAACCCGCCAGTCTCGACCGCGCCGAACACCATGCCCGCCATGGTCGCGGTGGGAAGGGCGAACAGGTAGACGCTGAACGGGCGGGGCGGTGCGTCGTCCAGCGTCGGCAGAAAGCCGCGTGCCAGCACCAGCGGGATCGCCGCGAGCGAGAGCAGGCCTGCTCCCACCAGATAGGGCGCCCACCCGCTTGTGCCGACCAGAGCCAGAATGCCCGGCCCGGCGGCAAAGCCCAGCGCCAGCACGGTGGCGTAGATGCCCATGACCATCCCGCGCCGAGCCGGCGGAGCGAGCGCTGAAATCCAGTATTCGGAGAGTACGAACAGCGCGCCGAGCGCGGCGCTGAACACGAACCGGATCGGGAACCAGGCCCAATAGTGGAACACCGCCTTGAACAGGATCAGGCTGATCAGCACCAGTGCGATGGACAGGGCCAGCATCCGCCCCATGCCGATGCGCGCCGCAACCCTCGGCACATAGGGCACGGCGATGATGCCCGCGATGCCGGCAAGGGCGGTGTTGACGCCGATGCCGGTGTTGGACACGCCCATGCGCTCCATTTCCAGCGACAGCAGCGGGATGGTCAGGCTGAGCCCGACGCCCACCAGTGCGATGAGCGCGATGGCCGCCCCGATGCCGACCTGACGTGCACGCGCCGGTATGGCGTCGATCTCGCGCGGGTCTGTGCTCATGGCGCGGCCCGTGCCGCCGTGGCGTGGCTCACAGTTCCTCGCGAACCCAGACCCGGTTCTTCTCATAGTAGAAGGGAACGGGCAGCCAGGGCGCGAAACCGCGCGCGATGCGATTTGCCAGTTCGTCGAGTACGACGCGCGTCACGGCAGGCAACTCGATGGCCTTGGTGTCCTCAAATGTCACCCAGACCAACTGGTCCAGTTCGGAGCCCGGACCGACGATACCCTCGATGCGGTGCGCCTGGCTGGCGTGATCGATGGCGAAGAAGCGCGCATCGAAACGCTTGGGCCGCCGTGGTGGCGTGATGGCGCGGGCGATGAAGGTCAGCGCTTCGAGATCAGGATAGACGCCATGGGCGGCAAATTCGCTCCACGCGCCCGGCGGCGGATTGGCCGGCGCACCGAAATCGCGCGAGCCGAACAGCAGCCCGGTTTCCTCGAAGGTTTCGCGGATCGCGGCCAGCGCCAGTGCCCGTGCGCGGCTCATGGTCGGGCGCTGCACGCGCGTCATCAGTCGCGTTTCGCAGGCTTCGGCGAGTGAGCCCGTCACGTTCATGCGCCGGTCGCCATCCTCGATGCGCCCGCCCGGAAAGACGAACATGCCGGGCATGAAGGTATGACGCGGGTGGCGGCGGCCCATCAGCACCTTGGGCACAGGCCCGGCCCTGTCGAGGATGATCAGGGTTGCAGCATCGCTGGGCCGGACATTGGGCCAGCGGCGTTCGCGGGCATCGGCGGTCAGCCTCTGCGCATAGTCGTCTGCGCCGGGATTGTCGGCCTTGGTTGATGCGGTCATGATCGGCCCTTCACATCGTCCGGTCACGGGAGCGGGCCTGCGGCTTGTCCATGCCAAGGATCACTTCGTCATCCCCGCCAAAGCCATGCATGCGGCGTGCCCACTGATAGGCAACAACGGCACCCTTGACCGGCTGCATCAGCGCCAGCGCCAGCATCACGGTCAGCGCCGGCCAGATCGCCATGTGCAGCCACATCGGCCAGTTGCCATGCTGCTCCGCCAGAACCACGCCCAGCAGCACCACGTGGGCGACGATGGTGATGGTGATGTAGGGCGGGAAATCATGGGCCTGCTCGTGGAACATCTCCTCGCCGCAGGCTTCGCAGACCGGGTTGACCTTGAGGTAGCGCCCGAACATCGGCCCCTTGCCACAGGCGGGGCAAGTGCAGCCGAAGCCGCGCCGGATCGCGGGCCAAGCCTCGCGTGCGCCGGGCGACATGCGCGATGTGGTGATGTCGTAAGGCATGGTCAACGCCTCCTGCCGGCGCGCGCACCGGGGAAATGCCCCTTGCCGGGCCGGCCCGAGCGCCCCATCGGTTTGGACCCCTCGCTGGAGGAACGCAAGGGTTTCACCTTGCGGCCCTGTGACACAATTTCGAAGCGCAGCGCCCCGGCCACGGGGGCGGCCTCGACCAGCTTCACGGTGATGACATCACCCAGCCGGAAGCTTTCGCCATGGCGCGTGCCCGTCAGCGAATGACTGGCCGCGTCATAGGCATAGTAGTCGGCCCCGATCGTGGCGGCGGGCACGAAGCCGTCGGCTCCCGTGTCGTTCAGCTTCACGAATAGGCCGGACCGCGTCACGCCGGCGATGCGGCCCTCGAAGGTGGCTCCGATCTGGTCGGCAAGGAAATGCGCCACCAGCCGGTCTACTGTCTCGCGCTCGGCAGCCATGGCCCTGCGCTCGGCAGCGGAAATCGCCTCGCCGATCCTGACAAGGTCCTTCCGCGACAAATCAGGCGATAACCCGTCCTTGCCGAGTTTGAGATGCGTGATCAGGGCCCGGTGCACGATCAGGTCGGCATAGCGCCGGATTGGCGAGGTGAAGTGCGCATACTTGCGCAGGTTGAGCCCGAAATGCCCGAGATTCTCCGGCGAGTAGAGGGCCTGCGCCTGGCTGCGCAGCACCACCTCGTTGATGAAGGTCTCGTGCTCGGTGCCCTTGACGCTGCCGAGGATACGGTTGAACAGCGTTGGCTGCAGAGCGCCGGCCTTCGGCAGCTTCTGGCCGATCGAGGCCAGAACCTCCGACAGCCCGCGCATCTTCTCGATGCTCGGCTCGTCATGGACGCGGTACATCAGCCCCGACAGCGCCCGCTCGAGGCTTTCGGCGGCACAGACATTGGCGAGGATCATGCATTCTTCGATCAGCCGGTGGGCGTCGAGCCGCTCGGGAATGGTCACACGCAGCACCCGGCCTTCGGCATCCAGCACCAGCTTGCGCTCTGGCAGGTCAAGTTCGAGCGGCTGGCGGTCATCGCGCGCCCTTTTCAGCGCGCCATAGGCTGCCCAGAGCGGCCTGAGCATCGGCACCAGCAAGGGTGCCGTCACATCGTCGGGCTGGCCATCGATGGCGCCTTGCGCCTGCTGGTAGGAGAGCTTGGCCACCGACCGCATCAGGATGCGGTGAAAGCCGTGCCTGAGCTTGCGTCCGTCAGCCGCCAGTGTGATCCTGACCGCGATGGCGGGCCGGTCCTCGTTGGCGCGCAGCGAGCACAGGTCGTTGGAGATGCGCTCCGGCAGCATCGGCACAACACGGTCCGGAAAATACACGGAGTTGCCGCGCTCCAGCGCCTCGCGGTCCAGCGCCGAGCCGGGCCGCACATAGGCTGCAACGTCGGCAATGGCCACGGTGAGGACGAATCCGCCCGGATTGTTCGCATCCTCGTCGGGAGCCGCATGCACCGCGTCGTCGTGATCCTTGGCATCCGCCGGATCGATGGTCAGCAGCGGCAGCGCCCGCCAGTCCTCCCGACCTTTCGGGCCTTCCGGCTCAACGGCCTCGGCCTCGGCGAGCGCGGCGGCGCCGAACTCCTGCGGGATGTTGTGCGCGTGGATCGCGATCAGGCTGACGGCCCTTTCGGACTTGACCGAGCCGAGCCTCTCCTTGACGCGTCCGCGCATCAGCCCGAGGCCGGCGCGCGCCGAACTCTTGGCCAGAGTCACCGAAACCAGATCGCCATCGACCGCGCCGCCCTCGTCGCCGCGCTGGATGAGCAGTTCCTTGCCGCGCGCCTTCTTGTCGACCGCTTCGACCTTGCCGCCCCCATCGGGATAGGCCCGGAAGACGCCGATCAGGGTCGGGCGCTCACGGGCGATGATCTTCAGCGCGCGGGCCTCGAAATGGTTCTCGCCGCGTGCGTGCAGCCGTGCCAGCACGCGCTCGCCGACGCCGGGAACCGGTGTACCGGGCAGGGACCGCCGCGGCACGGTGACGGTGACTGACGGCACGGCCCCATGGCGCGCGTCCCATTCGGCGGGCACCGCGACCAGTTCGCCGTCGCGGTCGCGCCCGGTGATGTCGAGCAGCATCACCGAGGGCATGCCGTCATCCAACGCGGCTTCGCGCCGGCTTGGCCGCTCTGCCTCGATCTCGCGCAGCAACTGCTTCAGCCAGACCCGCCCGCCTTGCGGCAAGGTGAAGGCGCGGGCTATTTCGCGCTTGCCGACCTCACGGCCCTCCGCGCGCTCCCGTTCGATGAAGCGCAGAATGTCGTGCTTGCTGGGGAAGGGTGTCTTGCTCACCGCTGCGGTGTGCCATGTTTGGCAGGGCCGGGGAAGGGCACAGTGCAGCGATGGCGCACTGGTTAGCTGTCTCAGCCCTCGCGGAACGGCTGTGTCACCAATTTGTCGAGGCGCTGCTCCGAACGGTCGCGGAACTGGTCGAGGCCCACCACCATGCCGTCATAGCCGGCGGCGGGGCGGTGGGAATAGGTACCGAAAAGCCTGTCCCACAGCGCCAGGTTGAAGCCGTAGTTGGAGTCGGTCTCGCGCTGCGCAGTCGAATGGTGGATGATGTGCATCTCCGGTGTCACCACAAACCAGCGCAGCACGCGCTCGGCGCGGTCCGGCAGGCGCACGTTCGAGTGGTTGTAGAGCGCCATGCCGTTCAGCACGATCTCGAACACCAGCACGGCCAGCGGCGGCACGCCGAGCAGGACGATCGCCGCGATCTTCAGGCCGAGCGACAGCACGATCTCGACCGGATGGAAGCGGAAACCGGAGGTCACATCGAGTTCGGTGTCGGCATGGTGCATGCGGTGCAGCCGCCACAGCACTGGCACCTTGTGGAACACGACGTGCTGCGCATAGACGAGCAGATCGAGCAGGATGAAGCCGACCACGCCGGCGAGAACCGCGAACAGGGCAGGAGAAAAGCCGGCACTCAGGCCGGCCCAGGTAAGCAGGCCCACCCCGTTTCCTTGCGCCCACAATGCCGCGCCCACCGCCGATGCCGGAAACAGCAGCCGCACCACGGCAATGTCGAGGGCGAAGATGCCGAGATTGGCCGGCCAGCGTACGGCGCGGCCTTGCTTCGTCTCGCGCCAGGGATCGAGGAACTCCCAGACCGCCATTGCCCCGAACACGGCAAGGAAGATGGTCAGCCGAATCGTCGGCTCCGGAAATCCGGCAAGGGTCAGCGTTGGCAGAGCGTCCATCGTGGATCGAGGTGCCGCAGGCTGGCCCGCTTGGTCAAGGGGGCATCTCGTCGCTGGACTGCCCATGTGTGGTATTCGCGCGCCATCGGCATCCTGACCTGATCATGCCAGCATGCTCATCCCTCGTCCGGCTCAGGATGAGGCGTCGTGGAAGCGCCAGCTGCCGGCGAGGCCAGGCGCGGTCGCCATCACGAGACGCGCGCCATGCATTGCCCCTGTGGCCGGGATCGGCTAGACGGCGTGCTTCGATCCATCCTCCGACGTTCGAGGCGCGTGTGAGCGACGAAGCCAAGTTGCAAGGCAAGAAGAAGGAAGAAGGCGGCCTGATGGAGACCGTGAAGGTCATCGTCCAGGCGCTGCTGATCGCGCTGGTCATCCGCACCTTCCTGTTCCAGCCCTTCAACATCCCGTCAGGCTCGCTGATCCCGACGCTGCTGGTCGGCGATTACCTGTTCGTCTCGAAATACACCTACGGCTATTCGAAGCACTCCGTGCCGTTCAGCCCCGACCTGTTCGCCGGGCGCATCTGGGGTTCCGAGCCGAAGCGCGGCGACATCGCCGTGTTCAAGCTGCCGAAGGACAACACGACCGATTACATCAAGCGCGTCATCGGCATGCCGGGCGATCGCATCCAGGTCATCGATGGCGTGGTGCATATCAACAACACTGCCGTGAAACGCGAGCGCATCGCCGATTTCGAAACGGCCGATGCCTGGGGGCGTCCGCAGAAGGTGGCACAATATCGTGAGACGCTGCCCGGCGGTGTCAGCCATGTGATCATCGAGCGCGATGGCGACCGGGGCTACTGGGACAACACCCGCGTCTATACAGTTCCGGCCGGTCACTATTTCATGATGGGTGACAACCGCGACAACTCCACTGACAGCCGCGACGAGCAATCGGTCGGCCCGGTGCCCTTCGAGAACTTCGTCGGCCGGGCGGAGATCATCTTCTTCTCGATCGAGGAAGGCGAGGCTGCGTGGCAGATCTGGCGCTGGCCAGTGAGCGTGCGCTGGAACCGCCTGTTCCAGTCCATCAAGTAACGGCGATGCCGGCACGTCCGAAACCGGATCTGGCCGATCTCGAAGCGCGTCTCGGCCATGTCTTTGCCAACCGCAAGCTGCTCGAACATGCGCTGACGCATATGAGCGCCGCGCCTGCCGAGGCCAAGCGCACAGGCAGCTATCAGCGGCTTGAATTCCTTGGCGACCGCGTGCTCGGCATCTGCGTGGCGGAATTGCTGTTCAGCACCTATCCGGCAGCGGAGGAGGGCGAGTTGTCCCGCCGGCTGGCCGATCTGGTGCGCAAGGAGACCTGCGCCGAAATGGCGCTGGCGTGGGCCATCGGGCCGCATCTCAAGCTTGGCGATGGCGAGGCGGCCTCCGGCGCGCGCAAGAACAAGGCGATCCTCGCCGATGCGTTCGAATCCATCGTCGCCGCCATCTTCCTCGACGGAGGCTATCTCGCCGCGAAGCGCACGCTGGAAGCGGCCCTTGGCGACCGGTTGCGCCAGACCTCGCGTCCTCCGCGCGATGCCAAGACGGCGTTGCAGGAATGGGCGCAAGGTCAGGGCCTGCCGACGCCGAACTATGCGGAGGTCGGCCGTTCCGGGCCCGATCATGCGCCGGTGTTCAAGGTTGCCGCCCATGTCCACGGGCTGGCGGACGGGGTTGGCGAAGGGCGCTCCAAGCGCATTGCGGAGCAGGTTGCAGCGGAGAATTTCCTCCGCCGCGAAGGA
>JAPLOV010000041.1 GCA_026400565.1 Hyphomicrobiales bacterium
CAAGGCCGAGCCGGGCAATGCGGAAGGTTTCCAGCCCCCGGATGTCATGGCCATCGAACCGGAGCGTCTCGGCGCTGGCCGCAACCATGCCGATGATCGCCTTCAGCGTGGTGGTCTTGCCCGCGCCGTTGCGGCCCATCAGCGCCACGACCTCGCCACGCCGCGCCTCCAGCGACACGCCGAACAGCACTGAAGCCTGCCCGTAGGCAGCGCTGAGCCCCCCAACCGTGAGCAGCGCGTCAGCCATGGCAGCTCCCGCCATCATGCCCGCCCTCGCCTCGCCCGCATCGCCGCTTCCACGCCCATGTCCCCGAGATAGACCTGCTTGACGCGCACATTGGCCCGGACCTCATCGGGCTTGCCGGCTGCGATGATCTCGCCCCGCACCAGCACCAGAATGGTGTCGGCATGGGCGAAGACCGCATCCATGTCATGCTCGGTGAACAGCACGCCGATCTGGCGCTCCCGCGCGATCGAGGCGGTCAGTTCCATCAGCTGCGTGCGCTCCTTCGGCGCCATGCCTGCCGTCGGCTCGTCCATCAGCAGCAGCTTCGGCTGCGAGGCCAGCGCTACGGCCAGTTCGACGCGCTTGACGTCGCCGTAAGCCAGTTCGCGCACCGGCCTGTCCGCATCGCCGCGCATGCCGACCAGATCAAGCAGATCGAGCGCCTCGGGGCGATACAGCGTCTCGGCCCGGCTCCGGAACGAGAAGATGCGGCCATGCCAGGAGATCAGCGCCATCTGCACGTTCTCGGCCACACTCATTGACACGAAGGTCTGCGCGATCTGGAATGTGCGCCCGACGCCCCGCCGCCAGATGGCGCGCGGTGCAAGGCCGGCGACATTCTCGCCCGAGAGCATGATCTGCCCTGAATCAGGCCTGAGCTGGCCACCGACCATGTTGAACGTGGTCGATTTGCCGGCACCATTGGGGCCGATGATGGCCAGAAGCTCGCCTGCCTGAAGTGAGAACGCTACTTCGCGCGCCGCCACCACGCCGCCAAAGCGCTTGTTGAGGCCGGACACAGCCAGCAGCGTCATGACTCGCCCCTCGCCGGGAGGGCTGCCGCCCGCTTGCGGTCGACCAGCGCGCTGGTCGCACCGGCAATGCCGCGTGGAAAGACCAGCACCATGATGATGATCGACAGGCCGAGAAACAGACGCCAGAAATCGGTCAGCGGCATGAAGAAATCCTTCACCGAGTGGAAGGCCGCCGCGCCAACCACCGGACCGATCACGGTCTGGATGCCTCCGACCAGAACCATGACGAGGAAGTCCACCGACATGGGGATCGAGATCATTGTTGGGTCGATCGAGCCCTTCGAAAACGAATACAGCCCGCCAGCAAGCCCCGCCGCCGCGCCCGAGAGGGTGAAGGCAAACCAGCGGATGCGGCCCACATCCATGCCGATCGCGTCAGCCCGGATGGCGCTGTCCCGCGCCGCGCGCAAGCCGTATCCGAACGGCGCGTAGATCGCGTGGCGCAGCATGATGATGGCGGCCAGCGTCATCGCCAGTACGAGGTAGTAGTAGACCTGCCGGCTGGATGCCCAGGCAGAGGGCCAGACCCCGACGACGCCATTGTCGCCGCCCGTGAAGGCCACCCACTGGAAGCAGACCGCATAGACGATCTGCGCGAAAGCCAGGGTGAGCATCGCCAGATAGATGCCGGACAGCCTGACGATGAAAAAACCGAACAGCGCCGCAAAACCGCCAGCGACAAGCGGGGCCAGCAGCAGGGCCGGCTCCATCGCCATGCCGCCGCGCGTCACCAGGAGGCCTGCCGCATAGGCCCCGAGCCCGAAATAGGCTGCGTGGCCGAATGAGACGATGCCGCCGACGCCGATCAGGAACTGGAGGCTGAAGGCGGCCAGCGCCAGCACCAGCACCTCGATGCCGACCTTGACCATGTAGTTGTCACCGACGATCGGCAGCGCGATCAGCACTGCGATGGCGATGCCGGCGATGATGGTGTCGACACGGCCGAAGCGCTTCAGCGACAGGATGCCCTCGGGCAGGATGGCGCGGCCCGCTGCCGCATCGGGCTTGCCAAACAGCCCCCAGGGCTTGACCACCAGCACCACTGCCATCAGCAGAAACACCAGCACCAGCGTGATCCTCGGGAAGATAAGGATACCGAAGGCCTGCAACTGCCCGATGATCAGCGCCGCCACGAAGGCGCCGGGCACCGAGCCCATGCCGCCGATCACAGTGACGACGAACACCTCCGTGATGATCGAGATGTCCATCTGCGTGTTGACCGCAACGCGCGGGATCTGAAGCGCCCCGCCCAGCCCGGCCAGAAATGCGCCGAGGAATAGCGTGCCCGTGAACAACCAGGCCTGGTTGACGCCAAG